>JANQQT010000004.1 GCA_028284925.1 Phycisphaeraceae bacterium
GGAAGAGGCCATCCGCGATGAAGCGTTGGATGGTGAGATCCCAGGCTTGCTGGAAGTAATTGTCGTGGACGTTGTCGCGTTCTTCGCGCCAGATGTCGACCGTCATGAGTGGTATGGTGACGTTACTGCCAAAGGGTGCGCCGATGTTACGAACTTCACCTTCGCGGGCGTCGCCCCAGCGGGCGGATTCCGCGATGATGGCGGCTTCGACCTGGTCGGCCCGTCGCATCCATGCTTGCTGAGCACTTTCGACGGTGAGGGCGCCATCATTAAACATGTGCATCTGGATGCGGTCGGCGAACCGTTGGCGGAATTCCTCGTTGGCACGGAGTTGGGAGTAGAGTCGGGCGGGTGTGTTGTCGTCGGAGACTTCGGTGCGATCGCGGTAGCGGCCATCAAGGACGATTTCCTGATCCCAGACCATGAACTGGAAGCCTTTGGTTTCGCCGACACGGTCGCGGGCGGCATACCAGTTGTGATGCGGCCAGTCTTCCGCGCCGCCGAAGAAGTGGAGCATCATGAAGTCGATGAGGTTGTCGACGTCGAGGAGGTTGGGCAGGGCGGGGTTGTCGGCGCCATCGGGGTTTTTGCCCTGGATGAGGTTGTATTGGGTGTTGTCGGCGAGGCCGGCGTTTGCGATGGCGAACATTTCGTCCCACGCGGTTTTGTTGCCTCGGAAGAGTTCATTGAAATCCTTGACGACATCGTAATCCTCTCGGTTTCCACCGACCTGTTCCTCGAGGAATGCGTCATCGGGTCGCTCGGTTGGGCTGTAGAGTCCCCAGTAGAGGCCGTTGACGTAGAGGTGGGTGTATGTGCTGTGTGCGGAGGGTGAGCCCATGGCGCGCTGGACATCGCGCATCCATGTGTCGCGTGTGTATTGGGAATCGAGTGGGGAGTATCGACCGGTGGCGGTCCGTGTGGGGAAGCCATCGGTGAAGAAGGATTTCATGACGACGGTGTTGATGGAGTCGATATCGGTATCGTCGAAGAGAGGGAAGTTAAGGCGTCCGGGTCCGAAGTCCTCGCGGAAGCGGAAGCGGAATGAGTGTTTTTTGGTTCGAGCGTTGTCGCGGCTTGCTCCGCCGTGCATCTGAATACCGGCATCGACCTGGAATTCGCCATCGGAATTGGGGTCGAAATATTCGATGCTGCCGGGTTTGAGGATTCTTCTTCGGGCATCGGTGTAGAGACCGGTGGAGGTGTTCCAGATATCATCGTGGTCCATGACAATGGAGATGGTGGGGATGGACTGGAGTGATTCACGTATGCCGAAGTCGGTGTTGTTGGGATCGTTGTCGTCCCATTGAGTTATGACGCGCGGGTCCATGGCGTAGTCAGCGGAGAAAGTGCCCTGCCATGTTGCGGGGTAGATGCCGCCTACGGGTGGGTCTTGCTGGAGGACGTGGTCAAGGAAGATGTAGGTTTGCGTGTCAATGTTGGTGGGCTGGAAGTCGGTCTTGAATGCGGCGGCGCGGAGGGTTGTGGTGGTGGCGATGTTGACGGGGTCGGTGTAGAGGATGGATGTGCCGAAGTTTGGCGCGGGTTCGGAGCCATCAGTGGTGTACCAGATTTGGGCGCCGGGTGTGTCTGAAGTGATTTCGACATCGAAGGGGGCATCGTAGAATCCACGGTCGATCGAGAAGGTTGTGTCCTTGACGAAATCGAGGAATCCGCCGACGTTGACGGCTCCGGGAGTGGGTTGGGCGAAGAAGCGGGCGCCCTCGATGACGCCGTTGGCGATGAGGGTCGGGGAGATGAGGAAGTTGGCGTGGTCGGCGGCGGAGTTTAGGCCGTGGATGGCGAGGACGTTTTCACCGCCGAGAATGAGCTGATCGACGAACGCGTTGAGGCTGATGGTTTCGGTGGAGAGGATGAGACCGGTGGAGCGGTCGGTCGTTGCGGTGGAGGCGACGGGTAGGGGGGTGCTGGGTGTGCCGGGGGCGTTGCGTCGTGCGACTTCGGTTCCATTGAGGTATGCGACGAAGCCGGCATCGTAGTTGATGCCCATGGAGAGGGAGTCGATTTGAGCGCCGGCGTCGACGGTAAAGGGAAGGCGGATGAGGGCGGAGGATGAGGTGTCGAACATTTCGGCTTCGATATCGGTGTTGATCAGTCCGCCGATGCCGAGTGTGAAGACTTCCAGGGAGTTGAGGAAGACACCGTGGCTTGTGCCGCCGTTGCGTCGGCCTTCTATTTGAAGCGTGCCCGCGGGTGAGGCGGTGAGTGTGGCGAGGATGGTGTTGTCTGTGTCTGAGTTAGGGAGGTTGGAGCCGTCAAAGATGTGGCCGTTCTTGATGGTGTGTGTGACGCCGGATGCGGTTTCGATCCAGTCGGATTGTCGTATGCCCGTGCTGCCGGTATCGAAGGTTCGGAGTTGGACCTGATAGAGAGCGTTGGGGGTGAGTCCTTCGAGAAGGATTGACATGCCTGCGCCGTCGAAGGTTCCGTTTGCAAAGACGAAGTCGTCATAGACCTGGTCGAGGGTGAAGTTTGGCGGGGTGTCGGTGGGTGTGGATCGGTCGCGGTCGTCGAGGGATGCGCCGCCGAGTGCGTTGAGTGTGACGGTGACGCCGTTGACGGTTGTGCCGTTGTCTGCGAGGGTGAAGTTCGAGAAGTTGGGTTCGGTGTTTGCGGCTCCTGATTCACCCTGGTCATCATCGCCGATGTCGAGTTGGAGGATGGGGGTGAGGGCGTTTTGGGTTACGGCCGTTTGGATCTGGAGTGCATTGAGGAAGACGCCGAAGGTGGGATTGTTGTTGACATCGACGCTGTCGGGGTTTCTTCTGCCACTGATGTCGATTTGCCCGAGTTCATCGGCTTCGACGGTAACGTTGATGGTGTATGTCTCGTTGGAGGGTGGTGTGGCGGCGCCGTCGAAGGTGTAGTTGGTTACGGCGGTGACGCCGTTGGCGGTCCAGTCCGAGGCACGGTTGCCTGTGCTGACGTCGTCGAATGACCAGAGTGTGATGTCGTAGGGTTGTCCGGGTGTGAGTCCGTTGATCTGGAGGTCGATGCCGGTGTTTCCGGTCTGGTCACGGGAGAAGATGAAGTCCTGGAGGAGTTGGCCCTGATCGAATGCGCCGGCGTTGGCAGGTTCGGCACGGAGGCGGTCATCGTAGCCGAGCGTGCCGGCATCGGAGAGGATGACGGTGACGCCGTCGAAGTTCCTTACGGTAGGGTTGAACTGGATTTCGGTTTCGCCGCCGACTTCGTCGATGGTGAAAGGGGAGAATCCGGACTGGGTGTTGGCGGGATCCTGTCGATTGTTGAAGTCTACCTGGAGGACGGTGAGCGGATCGGCGCCGCCGCCGGTTTCGGAGTCGGTGTCGTACCCAATGCCTGTGGGGCCGGAGAACCAGTTGGGACCGGTGTTGAAGTTGGGGAGTGTCCATGAGAGTCCGAGTGAATCATCGGTGGGGATGAGTACGGCGGCGGTTGCCTGCGGGGTGATGAGTTGGGCGGATTCGAAGGTTGGGCCGTAGGAGATATCTCCTTGCTGTTTGGGATACTCGGGGTCGAATTCGAAAGCGATGGTCTGATCGGGGCGGACGAGTGCCAGGTATTCACCATCGCCATCGAGTTGAAAGTTGGTGTGGAGTTCGTTGGCGGGGTTGGTAAGGTCCTTGCCTGAGGCGAAGACGAGCAGGAACTCACCTGCGGCGAGTGTTCTTTGAGGGAAGGTCCATTTGGCGGGACTATCGGCAGCATCGGTGAGATGCCAGCCGTCGAGATCGATGGGGTTGGGTGTGGGGTTGTGGATTTCGATCCAGTCTGAGGAGTCGCCATCGAGGTCGAAGATGACGCTGTCGTTGATGGCCATGAGCTCGGAGATGATGGGTTCGGACAAGGGGGCGGCTGACATGAGAAGGCGCTGTTCGAGGTGCTGGAGGCCGCGCCATGGCTTGTGGTTGGGTCGTGGACGCCTGGTGAAGGAATTAAAGAATCTTGAATGGTGGCACGCGCGGCGTGCGATCCTGGGAATTGACACGGTATTCACCTCTTCGTTCGGCGCGCGGTCGTGCGGGCGCCGGTGTCGATTTCGTTTTTTGGGGCATTGCAGTCCAAATGAGTCCAATTGCAATCATTTTGCAATCATTGCGATTTGAACTGGCGGAAAATCGTCGTTGAGTAATCCTGCTGAACGACATCCCGTGCAAATTGGCTTAAATGGAGAGGTATTTCGGCGCAGCTATGAATAGGTATAGATATATACCAACAAGTGTAACAAGGATCGGGGAGGTGAACAAGAGGAAATTTAGGGGTTTGGAAACTGACGACGGTTTACCTTACGGCTGGTAGAAAAACACTTCGTTTTGCCTACATCAGGTGTTTAGGCAGAAAGGACGGTAGTTTCGGGCAACTAAATTCGAGGGTTGCCTTTTTGGTCTGTTGATGAGATCGGTGGGTTTGAATTTGTGGAATTTTTTCTTATCGGTATTGCCGGAGATGATGTTCGCAAGCTAAAGGTATTTGTTCCGGGATGTGTCGAATGGGCCATTTCGTTCAAATTGGGAGGATGTCTTCGCGACGCGAGAATGAGTTCCTTTATTCAAAAAACACTAGACAGGAACTGCGTAAGTAATTACATTGCTTGCCGGTTCGTGGGCGTCATACGTCCATTGTTCGAGATCACTTTTCCTCAAACATAGGGCAAGGATAGATGATAAGTTTTAAAATAAGGGTTATCGGTTTGTTGGGTGGATACGCAAGTTCTCTGGTTGTTATTCTGTTTTTGGTTAATTGGTCCGCGTCTGGCTTGAGTGGAGCCGAGCTGTATTGGACAGATTCTCGGCTAAAAACCATTAACCGAACGCCGATTAATACGCTTGAGCCAGAGGAATTGGTCACGTCAGCCAATGGTCTGTCCCAATCGCAAGGATTGGTTATTGATCCGATTGGAAGAAAGATGTATTTTACGGACGCGTTCGAGGGTACGGTTAATCGTGCAAATCTGGATGGTTCGAATGTAGAGGGGTTGGTAACTTCAGGGTTGTCCAATCCGGTAGGTATAGCAATAGATTTTTTAGATCGAAAGCTCTATTTCTCGGATTTTTCACCCGGCCTGATTCTGCGTTCGAATCTGGACGGCAGTAATGTTGAACCGATAGTCCAGACGGGAGGTGATATTGGGGGAGTGGCGGTGGACTCGTCGGGAAGACATCTCTACTGGACGGATTCGGAGTTTAACAAGATACAGCGATCAGATCTTGATGGGGGAAATGTGGTGGATCTGATTACGACGAATTTGAATTTTCCACGAGGCATCGACCTGGATATTGACGGTGGAAAAATGTATTTCTCCGATAGTTTACGAAGTGGTATTCGTCGAGCGAATTTGGATGGCTCAAACGATGAATTAATAGTGGGTGTGGTGGATTCACATGATATAACGCGCGACCTGGCGCTGGATCTCGTGGCGGGCAAGATTTATTGGGCTGAAAATGGCCCGAGCAACAACAAGATTCTCAGGTCAAATCTGGATGGAACTGAGGTTGAGGAGATTTATTTTGCAGAGTTCGGAAGTCCGCGCGACGTTGAAATTTACCGCGCCGAAGTTATTCCAGAACCGTGGAGCATTCAGGTAATTGCTTTCATAAGCCTAGTAATCTTTTTTTCAAGGGGGGGCGGTGGAATCAAAAGACAGAGAACATGAGTGAAGGCAATTTGACGGGGCGATGGCACGAAAGCTCCCAGGGCAAAACTTCGGTCAGTCGTTGACGGGTACGAGTTTGATTCTTCGGATGTCCATGACGGCGGCGCGTTTTTTATTGAGGGGGGTGACGCGGAGGGTTATGAGGCCGATTGAGTTGATTTTGATAATGCCGATGTCGCGTTCGAGCCAGTTTTGGAAGTGGCCGGTGTCTTTGACGGTGAATTGTTTGGATTGACCGGCGATGGTGACTTTGACATCGCTTCCACCGTGGCCTTTGCCGCAGCCCTGGGTGAAGAGGATTTTGAACTTGCCGGGTTTGTTGACGGTGAATTGCCAGGAGGCTTTGTCGCGGGGGTTTCCCCAGAAGCCGAGGCAGAGTTTTTTGGGGTTGGGTTCGTAGCGTAGCATGACGCCTTCGACGGTGGCGTCGCGTGCGTCGAGTGTGATGGAGCCGTCTTTCTGCTGAACGATGGGTTTGCCTTCGGGGGCGGGTTTGAGGGTGACGGCTTTGAGGTTCATGACGGCGCCGCCGGTGAGTTTGAGACATTTGACGGAGAGTGTGAGTTTGCCTGATTTGGGGAAGTAGAGACGGGCGATTTTGATGGTGGTGTAACGGTACCAGCTTCCGGTGGATTTGAGTTTGGCTTTGGGTGATCCGTAGGGGGTTTGGACGGTGATTTCCGTGCCATTGGGACCGGCCTTGGAGTAGGTGAGGAGGATGTCGTACATGCCCCATCGGCGGTGGCGGTGGGTCCATGTGACGTGGTCGTTTTTGTCGGACCAGAATCCAATGCGGTGGTTGCCGGGGTGGGATTCGAGTTTTGCCTTTTTGCCGACGACTTTGGCGTCGGCGGCGGAGAAGACGATGCGACCATCGGCGAATTGCTGGGTCTTGTGCGCGACGGTGGCGAGGATGGAGTGTGGCGCGGAAGATTGGGGTTGTTTGCCGATAAAGATAGACGCTTTGGAGGCATCGGCATTGAACTGGAAATCGTGGCCTGATGGGTTAACGAGATGCGGGGCGGGAATGGGGAGTGGGAGTATGCCATCGGCGGGCCATTTTTTGATGAGGAGCTGGAGGACACCTTTGGCGGGATCTTCCTGCCATTTGATTGTGCCCCAGGCGGGCTGGGGGAGTTTGTCTGCGGCGTGAAGGGGGGAAGTATGGAATAGACAAGCCACGGCGAGTGCCGTGAACCATCCTGCTCGAGTCACTTTGTCATGCATTATGAAGCACCTGCCGGTTCTTTAGGAAAAGGGAGCCATTGTTCTCCTATTTCCTGCGGGGAGACATCAGGGTATGCGTGTTTGATGGCGGCTGCGACGAGGCCCATGAACATGGGGGCGGGAGTAAGGGGGCGGCTGGTGAGTTCCGGGTGGAACTGTCCGCCGACGAAGTAGGGGTGGACATCGGTGGGAAGCTCGAGGACCTGCATGATGGGGTGTTTGGGGTGTCGACCGGAGAAGATGAGGCCCGCGCCCTCAAGTGTGTCAATGTATTTTGGATCAACCTCGTAGCGGTGGCGAAATCGTTCGCGGATCATGGATTTGCCATCGTAGAGTTGAGAAGCGAAGGAGTCGGGTGTGAGGGCGACATCTTTGCCGCCGAGTCGCATGTTTCCGCCGAGGCCTTCGATTTCCTTTTGCTCGGGAAGGATGTCGATGACGGGATTGTCGGCATCGGGCGAGAATTCTGTGGAGGCGGCATTGGCCAGGCCGCAGACGTTTCTTGCGTACTCGATGACCGCCATCTGGAATCCGAGGCAGATACCGAGGTAGGGTATCTTGTTTTCGCGGCAGTATTTGACACAGGCGATTTTGCCTTCCGTGCCGCGGTGGCCAAATCCGCCCGGGACGATGACGGCGTCCATGTTGGCGAGCTGGTCGGCGATGACGTTCTCGTCGAAGTTGTCCATCTCGGTGGTGTCGAGCCAGTGGACTTTGATTTCCGCGGAGAGGTGTGCGCCGGAGTGTTCAAGAGCTTTATCAATGGAGGCGTATGCATCGCGGAGGTGGGCGTATTTGCCGGTGATGCCGATGTTGATGGTGTGTTTTCGTTTTGCGGTGAGAAGGTTGATGTAGCCGGCCCATTTTTGTCTGGCCGAATCCTCGACGGCGGGTTTGACGGCGGAATGTAGCTCGAGGAGTGAGAGGATCTGGAGGTCAAGTCCTTCGCGGTGCATGTCCTCGGGGATGGTGTAAATGGAATCGCGATCGTGCATGGAAAAGACGCGGCTCATGGGGACGTTGGTGAACATCGCGATTTTTTCGCGTACGGTTTCACCCATAAGGTTGCGTCCCCGGCAGGCCACGATGTGCGGCTGAATGCCGAGTTCCATCATGCGTTTGACGCCGAGCTGGGCGGCTTTGGATTTTTGTTCGCCGAGCGCTTTGGGTTCGATGATGTAAGTGAGTGCGACGAAGCAGACGGAGTTTGGCCCTTCCTCGAATGCCAGTTCACGGAGCGCTTCGATGTAGAACATGTTTTCAAAGTCGCCGACGGTTCCGCCGACTTCGACGAATACGACATCGGCGTTTTGTTTGACGGCGAGGTTTCGGAGGAGGTATTTCACTTCGCCGGTGACGTGGGGGATCATCTGGACATCACGACCGAGGTATCCACCAGTGCGTTCCTTGTCGAGCACCTTGCGATAGATCTGGCCTGAGGTGCAGAAGTTGTCTGCGTTGAGGTTTTGCTCAAGCATGCGCTCGTAGGTGCCGAGGTCCATGTCGGTTTCCATACCGTCATCGAGGACGAAGACTTCGCCGTGGCGGTAGGGGTTGAGCGTACCGGAATCGATGTTGAGGTAGCCTTCCAGCTTGATGGGGGAAACGACGAGGCCTTTATCCTTGAGCAGTTTGGCGACGGATGAGGAGAAGATGCCTTTTCCGAGGCCGCTCATGACCGTTCCCATGACGACAACGTATTTGGTTCGTCCTTTTTGGTAGCCGTCCGGCAGAGGCGAATAGAACTCGGTTTCGTGGGTCTGATGACCGACCTGCGCAAGAATATCATTTTCGACGGGCATGTCCTACTGTACCGCGCAACCCCCACCTGAGGCAAGTTAGGGTGTGATGTGGATAATGAAAGGTTGCAGGTTGCCTATTTTTACACGGAGAATGTCGCCCAAATCGTAACTTTCGGTAGTGATGTGTTAATAATGTGTTTAGAATAGTGTTTTGGGAGGAATTTGTGATCAGGCATGGGGCAGGAGGGCGGCGAGCGATTCCGCGAGTCGCCGAGTGAGCATTCAAATTCTACAGAATAGGCAAAGCAATCATGTATAGAAGTAGTATTAAGAGGCGGAAGAGCATCCTGCGTCAATATTGTGGTCAGAAGGGTGACTTTCGGGGCGTGGAGTCGCTGGAGGGGCGGTTGCTGCTTTCGGGTGAGGGCTTGCTGATCAGTGAGTTGATGGCGGACAACGAAACGACGCTGCAGGATGAAAACGGGGATTTTTCGGACTGGATTGAGATTCATAACCCGACGGAATCGGCGGTGGATCTGGGGGGGTGGCACTTGACGGATGATGCGGATGACTTGGCGCAATGGACGTTCCCTTCTGTGACCATTGAACCGGGGGAATTCCTGGTGGTGTTTGCTTCCGGGAAGGATCGAATTAATCCGGGAAGCGAGCTGCATACAAATTTTGCGTTGTCGAATGGAGGAGAGTATCTGGGGTTGGTGCGTCCGGATGATTCGATTGCACATGAGTATGCGCCGGAGTTTCCGGGACTGGAGGATGATGAGAGTTTTGGGATTGTGTTTGACGGGGCGACAGTGCTGGAGAGCGGGGCGCTGGTGGAGTATCACGTACCGACGGATAACAGCTTTGGGTTGGACTGGATTGAGCCTGATTTTGTAGTGGAGGATGAGATCTGGTTTGAGGGGGATACGGCACTGGGGTTTGGGTTGGCCGTTCCGGGGTTCACCGTTCGGGATATGCAAAGCAGCACAACGGTGAGTTCGCTTGGGACGGTGGACTCGATGATCGCGGGGTCTGCGATTGCGACGGAGACGACGGCGATCACGCCGGTGGTAAATTTCCTGGATACCGGTGGCGGTGGTAATTTCGGGAGTGACTTGCAATTTCCGAATGATGCAGCGCGGAACTTTGCGGACTACAACAACTTTGCGATTCATGCGACGGGGACGATCATCATTCCGACGGCGGGGATCTGGACGTTTGGAACGAATACGGATGACGGGTCGCGGCTGCGGGTTGACGGTATTGATGTGATTGTGGATGACACGCTGCACGGGGAGCAGGATCGTTTTGGGGAAATAAATCTGACGGCGGGCGCTCATACGATTGATTATGTGTTTTTTGAGCGCGGTGGCGGGGCGGCATCGGAGTTGTTTGCCGCGCAGGGATCGTTTAACGCGTTTTCGAATTCGTTTCGGTTGATCGGTGATACGGCAAACGGTGGGTTGGAAGTGTTTACCTCGCCTGATGGGGTGGCGGGGGCGGCGGGTGTAAGTACGGATGTCAGCGGGGCGATGTTGAATGAGAATGCGTCAATCTACGTGCGTATTCCGTTTGATGTGGCGGACGCTGCCGCGCTGGATTCGTTGTCGCTGGAAATGCAGTACAACGATGGGTTTGTGGCGTATTTGAATGGCGTGGAGGTTGCATCGCGTAATGCGCCGGGGAATCCGACCTTTGATTCGAGCGCATTGGCGGAGCGGAGTGTGCAGGACAGTTTTACGGTGGAGACGATCAATCTGACGAATCACCTGGGCTCGCTGGTGGATGGTGAGAATGTCCTTGCGATTCACGGGATGAATTCATCGGCGAGTGATGATTCATTTTTGCTGTCGCCGCGCCTGGTGGGTGGGGGGATCATTGCGAGTGATCCGCATTTCTTCGATATGCCGACCCCCGGAAGTCTCAATACAGGAGGTACACTGGGGCAGGTGAAGGATACGAAGTTTACGGTGGACCGGGGTTTTTATGACGATCCGTTTGATGTGGAGATCAGTTCCGGTACCGAGGGAGCGGTGATTTATTACACGCTGGATGGTTCGGAGCCGTCGGCGAATAACGGCATTGAGTATGTCGGGCCAATTTCGGTGACGGGGACCACGACGTTGCGTGCGGTGGCGACGAAGGTTGGATTTGAATCTTCGGATGTGGATACGCAGACTTATATCTTCATCGAGGATATAAGGCAGCAGGGGACGAATCCGGCGGGCTTTCCGTCGACGTGGGGACCGGTGTCTGCGGATTACCAGGTTGACCCGGATGTGGTGGGATTGAATGGGGCGGATAATTTCGGCGGGGTTTATTCGAACCTGTTCCGGGAGAGTCTGCTGTCGATCCCGACGATGTCGATCGTGATGAATGTGGATGAGGTGTTCGGGCCGGGCGGTATTTATTCGAATTCGGGCGCATCGGGTGTGTCGTGGGAGCGGGCGGCTTCGCTGGAGTATATTGATCCGAACGGGGGCGATGAGTTTCAGGTGAATGCGGGCGTGCGCATGCATGGTGGCGCATCACGTAATGCAGGGTTCCTGAAGCATAATTTCCGGTTCCTGTTTAAGTCTCAGTATGGGCCTTCCAAGTTGAACTTCCCGCTGTTCGGGGATGGTGTGGATCGGTTTGATACGTTCATTCTGCGGGCGGGTTTCAATAACTCCTGGACGATTGGTGGTGGGCAGTCGAATCAGGCGCAGTTTATCCGCGACCAGTTTATTCGGAACACTCATCTCGCCATGGAGCGTCCTGCGTCGCGTGGTGATTTTGTGCATTTGTATGTGAACGGGCTTTACTGGGGCTTGTACAACCCGTCGGAGCGGCCCGATGCATCTTTCTCCGCGGAGACGCTTGGCGGTGAGAAGGAGAACTGGGATGCGATCAATTCGAGCGAGCCGGTGGATGGGAATAAGGCGGCGTGGAATATGGCGCACTCGATCGCCAATTCGGGTGTGGCGGATCAGGCGGGGATGGATGCGCTTTCGGAATATGTGGACATTCCGAACCTGATTGATTACATGATTTTGAATTTTTATGGGGGGAACCAGGACTGGGATGGACATAACTGGTATTCGGGTCGATTGCGTGAGCCGGGGGCGGGATATCAGTTTTACAGCTGGGATGCCGAGCGGACGATCGAATCCATCACGGGGCATAACCGGACGGGTTTGAGCAATGGTGACAAGCCGTCGGGACTCTATGGGGCGTTGCGATCGAATCCTGAGTTTCGGATGATGTTTGCGGATCAGGCGCATGGTCATTTGTTTAATGATGGTGTGTTGACGCCATCGAAGGCGATTGAGCGCTACGACGCGTTGGCGGAGCGGATTGAGCTGGCGATTATTGGTGAGTCGGCGCGTTGGGGTGATAAGACGCGGGGGACGCCCTATACGCGTGATGTGGAATGGTCGAATGAGCGGAATCGTATCCTGACGCAGTATTTACCGCAGCGGGCAGGCGTGCTGGTGGGGCAGTTGCGGGCGGCGGATTTGTATCCGGATACGGATGCGCCTTCGTTTAACCAGCATGGCGGAGAGGTGCCGAGCGGGTTTGACCTGGTGATCAGCAATGTGAACGGGGGAGGGGTGACTTATTACACGACCGACGGATCTGATCCGCGACTGGCGGGCGGGGGGATATCGCCCAATGCGCAGGTGTATACCGGAGCGATTGATGTGTTGCAGGAGATGAACGTGCGATCTCGGACGTTGGACGGTGGGGAGTGGTCTGCGATCAATGAGGCGGTGTTTACACTTGACACGCCGCCTGATCTTCGCGTGACGGAGGTGATGTTTAATCCCGCGCCTGCCGATGTTGGGGCGGGCGAAGGCTCTTTTGACAATGATGAGTTTGAGTTTATTGAGATTCAGAATACGGGGAATACGCCGATTGATTTGTCTGGCTTGCAGTTTACGGACGGGATTGATTTTCAGTTTGCAGCATCACAGGCGGAGACGCTGATCTCGACGGGTTTTGCGAATGACACCGGCGGATTTGGCTATGGGGATGATCCGTTTAACGGGACGGCGAACCCGGATTCAGCGAGCGGGCGACATGGGCTGGTGTCGACGGATGCATCGACGGCAGTGGTGTTTGACGGGACGGATGATTATGTGAATCTGGGGCAGGCGAGCGCGGTGAGTTTTGATACGGGTGATGCGTTTACGTTGTCGGCGTGGATCAAGACGGATGGGGATGCAGGGGACATTATTTCCAAGGCGGAAACCGGGAATTCGCAATTGCGCGGTTATCGGTTCAGTGTTAATAATTCGGGGCAGATCGGGTTCTGGCTCGTGTCGGATCTGGTCAGCGATCGGATGTTTGCACGCAGCACGGTGGATGGGCTGGGAGATAATCAGTGGCATCACATTGTGGTGACGTATGACGGGTCGGGTCTGGATACGGGTGTGGCGATGTATATCGACGGGTCGGATGCGGTGGCGGAAGTAACGAGTTACACGGGGCCGATTACCGGGACGATCCAGACGGACGCGCCGGGCAATATCGGAAGTCGCAATGGGGTGTTGGATCGGTTTGACGGGTCGATTGATGATCCTGCTGTGTTTGATCGTGTGTTGACGCCTGTGGAGGTTGCGGGGTTGGTGAATTCGGGAAATTATGGGACGGCGGTGAATGCGCTGAGTCCGGTGGCGTTCTGGAAGTTTGATGAGACGGGCGGGCCGACGGCGTTTGATGAGGCGGGGAATGCGAACGGGACATATGAGACGTTCGATGTCGGTGCATTCAGTCAGCCGGGGCATACATCGGATCCGGGTGGTGATTTGTTGAGTGTGAGGTTGGGCCCGGGCGATACGGGGGGAGGCGCATCGGGAGCGTGGTCGAAGTCGTTCTCACTCGGATCAAGCCAGGAGGTTGAGTTCAGGTTTGATTATCGCCTGACACTGGCGCCGGATGCGGATCCAGGCGAGGTGGTCCAGTTTGTCGTTGATGTTGACGGCCAGCGGATCGGATCGGATGCGGATGGCTCGATCGTGCAGTTGGTGGGTGATGGGGATGGCGGGGCGGAGGGAGACACGGGATGGCAGACGGTGACGCATCGAATGGTGTTGGGAGCGGGTCAGCATACGATTCGATTCGGGGCGTTCAGCAATGGGTTTACGGATGCGAGCGAGTTTGCGGACTTGTTGATTGACAATGTGAGTGCTGTGACGATCCCGCAATCACAGATCTCGCTTGGGGCGGGCGAGTATGGTGTGCTGGTTGCGAACGTGGCGGCGTTTGAATCACGGTATGACACATCGGGAATCAATATTCTGGGTGAGTATTCCGGCGCGTTGGATAACGGCGGTGAGCATATCCGGTTTGAGTCCCAACTGGGACAGACCGTGGCGGACTTTACGTATAACGATGGGTGGTTTGATCATACGGATGGTGACGGGTTCTCGGTCGTTCCGATTGATGTGGCGCAGGACATATTGCTGTGGGATGAGCGCGAGGGTTGGCGACCATCCTCGGCGTTTCATGGTTCCCCGGGCGCTGCGGATACAGGGCTTGGGCCTGATGCGCTGGTGATCAATGAGATTCTGGCCCACTCCGATGGTGTTGAGGGCGACTGGATTGAGATTCGTAATACGACGGGGACGCCGGTGGATATCAGCGGCTGGTTCCTTTCGGATGATGGGGATGACCTGACGAAGTTCCATATTGCCAATGGGACGGTCGTACCTGCGAATGGATTTGTGAGGTTTACGGAGGCAGGCGATTTTGGGAATGCGGGGAATGGGGGTGTTGAAACTCTGTTCGCGTTCAGTGAATTGGGTGAGGCGGCGTATTTGTCTTCGGTGGACACAGCGACCGGCGGGCCGGGCGGGTTCAGGGTTGGGATTGAATTTGGCGCCTCGGATAACGGTGTGACGTTTGGGCGTTATGAAAACACGGCGGGTTATATTGATTTTGTAGCGACGACGTCGCCGACACCGGGCGCGGTGAATGCAGCGCCGTTGGCGCCGGATGTGATTATTAATGAAATTCACTATAACCCGAAGGATGTCGCGCCGAATGTTCGGGGGGATGAATATGTGGAGCTTTATAACCGGTCGGGATCGGAAGTATCGCTGTTTGATCCGGCGAACCCGGAGAATACCTGGGCCTTTACGCGCGGGATTGATTTTGTGTTCCCCACGGGTGTGACGCTTGGAGCCGGTGAGTACATGGTGGTGGTGAATACTGACCCGGCAACGTTCAGGGCGGCGCATTTTGTACCGGCGAACGTGCAGGTGTTTGGGCCGTATACCGGGTCGCTGGATAACGGCGGCGAGCGGTTGGAGCTGTCGCGGCCGGGTAATCCGGAGCCGGGCGGTGAGGCTCCGATGATCGCCAATGAGCACATTCGGTACAACGATGTGATGCCGTGGCCGACGACGCCGGATGGGAATGGTCCTTCGCTGGCGAAAGAGACGCAGGGCGGTTGGGGCAATGAGCCGGGGAACTGGTCTGCGGGAACGAGTGGGGGGACGCCGGGTATTGAGAATTTGTTTACGGATTCGACACCGCCCTCGACGCCGACGGGATTGAGCGCCACGGTGACGCCGGGCGGTCAATTCCAGATTACGTGGCAGGCATCGGTGGATTTCCAGTCGGGGATCGACTCATACAGGATCTTCAGGGATGGACAGGAGATCGGAACGTCGACGGGGACATCCTTTATTGACGCGGGTGTAACGTTCAGTGATCCGCATGCATATGAGGTGTCTGCCATTAACGGGGATGGGCTGGAGGGGGCGAGGAGTGCAGCGATGTTGACGGAGGTGACGTCCTTCCAGAATGGCGCGGAGCCAAACGGGGGATATTCAGGGATGTCGGATACGGTATTAAGGGAGAATCAGCCGGATCAGACTTCGGGTGACGTTGATCCGCTGGAGATTGACGGCGAGGATTCGGGTGGCGATCTGTGGGGATTGTTCAAGTGGGATTTGTCGGGGATACCCACGGATGCGACGATCCTGGGGGCGTCGATTACGATGAACGTCACGAATCAATCCTCGGGTACGTATGTGTTGTACCAGGTGAAGCGGGACTGGTCGGAGGCGGGCGCGAGCTGGAACGAGTTTGCTCCGGGGCAGGCATGGGAGGTAGCGGGGGCGCAGGGCGTGAATGATCGCGGGACGACGCCGTTGGGGAATGTGAGTTTCGGCGGAACGGGTGTTCGTACGGCGAATTTGAATGCGGCAGGCATGGCGTTGTTGCAGGAATGGCTTGATGGGACCACGCCGAATTACGGATTTATCCTTGGCGATACGACGCCGACCGATGGACTGGATGTCAGTTCAGGTGAGACGGGTTCCCCGACTTCGCGGCCGAAGTTGTCGATTTCGTATGTGACGCCGACGGCAACGCCGGACGAGGGGCAGGTGGAAGTGAACCTCGTGCCGCGCATCAATGCGACGGAACAGGATACATTTGTGAGCCTGCCGCTTCCCGATACCGATCCGGTGACGGGCGCCGGGCAGGATGGGGATGTGTTCTACCAGCGTGAGGGGAATACGTTCCTGGTTGAGATCTGGATGCGGGCGGATCAGACGGTGGCGCTTGGATCGACGATTGCCTCGGGTGTTGTTGATCTTGGGTTTGATCCCGCGGCGGCGGAGATTCTGGGTGTGGATCACGGATCATTGTTTAATATCAATACCGTGGAGGTGATTGATGCGGTGGGTGGTGTGGTGACCGTGGGCGGGGCGACGACGGCGGTGGACCTGGGTGATAATGAGCAGGTATTGCTTGGTCGCGTGTTAATGCAGGCGAAAGGTGATATTGATCCGTTGACGCAGCTGTTTGGGCCGTTTGATTTGGAGTTGAGTATTGAAGCAAATTCGGCCGGGTTCGTGTTGAATGGCATGGATACGACGACGGTGGAATTCGGGAATGTGCCTGCCGTCGAGTCACGGGCGGTCATTTATGATTTTGATAACAATGATGTTGTGAACTTTGCGGATTTGGGTTATGTGCTGGCGGCGATGGGACGGCCGGTGGGTGGTTCCGAGCCGCCGTATGCGGTGTGGGCCGATTTCGATAACGACGATGTCGTGGATGAGATTGACCGTGATCTGCTGCTGGCAGCGTTCGGCAAGGCGTTTACGGAAAATCTTGGGATTCCGGAAACAGCGCGGAGCGAAGGTAGTAGTGGCGGGGGTGGCGGTATCGATCTGATGAAGGAAGCGGGTGGGATCGGGTGAGGCCGGTGACGTCATCCTTGCCTTAATACGATGTGATTCCGCCGCATCCTAAGTCAGGACATTCCTATACCATGCCCGACAACTCACCGGTGCTGTCGGCGAATCGTTCACATTTCACTTTCATGCGGTCCAGCATGGTGACGAACAGATTGGCGAGGGGCGTCTTGCCGCCTTCAAACTTGTGGTGCTTGCCCTGTTTGATTCCCAGTCCCTTGCCGCCTGCGAATAGAAGCGGAAGGTTCTTGGGTGAATGGCCGCCGCCCTTACCGCTGTTCATGCCGGAACCGTACATCAGCATGGTGCTGTCGAGCAGGCTCCGGTCGCCTTCACGCGCGTTGCTCAGACGTTCGAGAAAATACGCGAACTGCTTGATCTGGAAGGCGTCGATCTTATGCAGGCCTTCGAGCATGTCGGCATCACCACCGTGATGGGATAGCTCGTGATGGTTTGCGCTCAGGCCGAGTTCATTGTAATATCCGCCCGCCGCCTCGCGCCCGATCTGGAATGTCGCCACGCGGGTCGTATCGGTCTGGAAGGCCAGGAACATCAGGTCATACATCACCCTGATCCAGTCCGTTCGATTGCCGCGTTCATTAGGCCTGGCATCGAGTTTGAGCCCCTTGACGTCAATCTTGGCCTTGGGAATGTCGATCCACGACTCGGCCCGCTTCACCCGCCGTTCCACCTCACGCACGCTGTTAAGGTATTCATCCAGCTTACGCTTGTCAGCCTTGCCGAGACGACCATCCAAATCCTTTGCCGACTGGAGAACGGCGTCGAGGATGGATTTCTCTTCCATGAAGCGTAACGCCTTCTTGCGTCGCGTGTCGCCGGAGTCATTGAGGAACAGACGTTGAAAAACCTGACGAGGATTGCTCTCCGTGGCAATGGGCACGGCGTTTCGATTAAACGCAAGCGTGTGTGAATGCCCGGGTGAACCCGTGCCGCCGATGGAAGAAAGTTCCAGCGAGGGAATTCGCGTCTTAAGTCCAACAACTTCGGCGGCGTATTGGTCCACGCTAATCGCGTTTCGATAGTCATACCCGGCAGTACCTTCGAGATCGGCGCCGGTAAGCCACGTATCCGCGCCGGAGTGGCCCCCTTTGGACGTGGGGTGACCCAAACCGGTGAGTACGCTGACATGCTTCTTCATACCCCCGAGTCCAGCGAGCGATGGCGAGGGTTTCCATGTCTTTCCGATTTCCGCAGGCGTCCACTTCATAATGTTGACACCATTGGGCAGGTAGACAAAGCCCATGCGCGCGGGGGCTTCCTTGGAGGCGGCTGGAGCGGTTGGAACCATGCTATCGAGGAACGGCAGGGCTACGGTCACACCGCAGCCGCGAAGAAACGTGCGCCGATTCAACTTGTTACCCATGTTGCCTCCTTGGGGCCGATCTACTTCGTTCGAAACGGTTCTGACAAAACAATGCCGAGAATCAAATCTTTCAAACGGTATCCATTCGCTTTCATGCCCTGACTCAACTTGTTGATGACGGGCCTGTCAGTGTAGCCGATGCCGCGTCCGAGGGCATAGGTCATCAGCTTTTCGGTAAGGCACTTGCCAAACAGGTCGGTGTAATCCTTGGACGTCAGGATGGCCTTGAATTCATTAATATTTTTGAAGGCACGACCATCGGGGAGCATTCCGGATGCGTCGACATCCGGATCCCTTCGCCCCACCCGTCCCTTGTAACCGAAACCGACCTTATCCCGCCACTGGCCGATCGCGTTGTAATTCTCGAGTGCAAAG
>JANQQT010000015.1 GCA_028284925.1 Phycisphaeraceae bacterium
GGAGGGTATTTTAGTGGAATTGTGGGCGGTGGGAGATAAATAGTGTGAGGGAGGTGAGGAGGATGGCGGTTGTGGGTTCTGGGATGGGTAGGATAAGGATTTGGGCGTCTTCGTATTGGGTTTCGAGCCAGAGGTATTGATTGGGAGAGATGTATGTTCCGTCGGCGAGCGTGCCGGATAAGGCTTCGCCGGCTCCCTGGAACGGCCCGAAGGGGAGATCGGAATTGATCATGTGGAATCGCAGGGTGGAGTGGTCACGTGAGTAGAAGTAGACGAGGAGATTGTGGTCTCTTGTGAATTCTCCGCCGAAGACATCGACGAGGGAGTTTCCGCTTGTTGTGACGCCCCATCGTGTGAGTGCGCCGCCCAGTATTTTTGCGCGGCTGGAATCGTTGGTTGATATGCCGTGAACGGTAATGTTGTCTGAAAATTGTGATTGTGCGTTGTCGCTAGAGAAGAAGCGGATAATTTGTCCGCCGGTTGCGGTGAGGGAGCTGTTTTGCCTCAGGGACAGGGTTTCGATGTTTCCTCCGTTGATGTTGAGTGTACTGGCATCGTGGGCAGTGAGTTTGCCTGTGATGTTTGCGCCTTCGGTGATGGTGACGGTTGCGTTGTTTCGGATTTCGATGTCGTCGTTGATGGTGGAGTTGATTGTGGTGTCGGTGGTGATGATGAGGGCGGCTTGGGTGGGGGTGGAGAGGAGGAGTGAGAGGATGAGTATGGAGATGGGTGTTTTTTTCCTCGGGTGGGGCATATTGGGGACTCCGTGGGTTAGTTTTGGTTGGGACGGCGGGGGTGGAGGAGGAAGAGGGTTGGTAGGAGGAGGAGTGAGGTTGTGGGTTCGGGGACGATGATGACGTTGATTTCGGGGTATTCGGCGCAGTGGTCGTCGTGGACAGTGACCGTTATGCAGTTGGGTTCGAGCCAGAGGTCGTTTGCTGTGATGGTTGTTCCGTCGGCGAAGGTTCCGTTGAGGGTGTGGCCGGGTCGTCCGTTGATGAGGTCTGATTGTCTCATGTAGAAGTTCATGATGGAGCCGTCCCAAGCCAAGAAGAATGCGAGCAAGCCGGGGTTATCTGGTGTTCCGTTCTGAAAGTGACCGCCCCAGATGTCGAATTGCGCGTTGTCGTGTGAAACGATTACGGGAGGATGGAATCCGCCGTTTATTGTGATTGTGCTTTGATCCATGGCGATGATGTAATCTGAGGTTGAGACGTCATCGTTTAAGGTTGTGTGTGAGTTGTCGAATGTTCTGAGGTGGTCGATTGATCCGCCGTATGCGTTGAGGTTGCTGTTGTCGTGTAATGCGGGGTAGAAGAGTGTACCTGCGTTGAGGTTGATGGTACTTGAATCTCGGGCGAAGAGGCCCCAATCTCGTGGGACGCCAGATGTGTAGCTACCTGGTGTGGCGGATGCATGGCGAATGGTTCCGCCGGTGATGTTGATGGTAGTGGTGTCGAAGAGGTCGATTCTGCCGGTTATGTTTGTGCCGTCGGTGACGGTGACGGTGGCGCCGTTTCTGATTTCAATATCGTCTTCGATGTGGGAGTTGATGGTTGTGTCGGTGGTGATGATGAGGGCGGCTTGGGTGGGTGGTGGTGGCGTGAGGAAGTGGAGTAGGGTTAGCGCGAGGTATGGGATAGCGAGGGGGGTTGTTTTTTTTCTCGGCGCCGGCATGGGGAGACCTCCGATGGGCGATGTGTGTGAGGGTAGATTACCACGTGGTGGGACGTCGATGCAAGGGAGTTTTCGTGGGTTGGGAGGGGGGTGGTAGATGTGTATATATGCTGCGGAAGTAAATTCCTTCCGGAATAAAGACCCCCGGAATTGAGACCCCCGTAATTGAGAATCCCCGGCTCCCTCTGGGGCCATGAAAAACCCCCGACGTTTCATGGGGTCGGGGGTTTGGGGTGGTTTGGTATTTGGGGTTGATTTAGTTTGCGGGGATGAGTTGTGTTTGGCGTTGTTGTCGTCGGCCGTATGAGATGAAAGCGAGGAGGGCGAAGCCGGTGACGCCGATGGAGGCGCCGGTGGGGAGCGGGATGATTCCGCCGCCGTCGGGTGGGCTTTCGGAGAAGACGAGGTTATCGACGGCGCCGGAGCCGCCCATGGTGATGACGATGCGATCGAATTCGAGGTCTGCGGCGACGGGGTTGCTGTTGATGTCGACGAGATCTTCGGAGCGTATGGGTGCGATTCGGTTGGCGTAGTTGTCGCCGCCGAAGACTGCGCCGTCGCGTGTTTCGAAGTCTTCGAAGTTGATTGTTCCGATGGCGTTGGGGCTGTTACCGAGGAAGAAGGAGGCGACGAAGGCTTTTCTCTTTTCGCCGGGTTCGACATCGATGACGTCGAAGCCGAATTCGATGATGGGTGTACCGAAGTCGAAGATGAGTTCACCTGCGGGTGAGCGACCTTCATCGTCTGAGGGGTCGACGATGTCATCGTTGTTGGTGTCGGGGTGTTCGGCGATGATGAGCATTCGTCCGAGGATTTCACCTGTGGGGATATTTCCGCCGGCCCAGAGTCGGCCGGGAGGGCCTTCGAGGTCGGGGTCCGCGGTGGAGGAGAGGCTTGAGTTGAAGACTGCGGCGATGTCGGGGCCTGAGCCGCGGAAGTTGTCCGCGGAGATGGTGAGGTCGAGGTAAGTGGGTGAGTTGTATTGTGTGTTGATGATTTGGCCGTGCGCGTGTTGGGTGGAGGGGATGGCTTCTTCGAAGGTGATGGTGATCGCGCTGGTGTGTGCGGTGGTCATCGCGAGAAGTGCGCAGGCAAGGATGGCTAATGTTTTGGTGGGGTACGTTGGCCGGTTCATCTTGAGCTCCAGGTACGTATGAGGATTGTTTCCGTCGTGTGGGGCTTGCTTTCGAGTTGTTATTGTAGCCAATGGGTGATGGGTTACTGTAAGAATCGCGTTGTTTATGCAGGTTTTTTGCGGGGTTTTGAGTGAATTGGTTTGCCGGTCTTGTCTATATTTCCCAGATTAACGGAGTGAGACAGGATTTTTTTTGGGAGGGGTGTCGGGATAGGATGGGGGCACGAAGCGGAAGAGGTGGGGAGAGGTTGTGGTGGGGGGGCTTTGAGATTGTCTTTGAATGCAGGAATGGAAGGACAGGTATGCCCGATACGAGTTTGTTAGAGGTCTTTGAGAATCCGGCGAAGGGTCGGGACTATGTGATTGAGCATGTGTCAAGTGAATTTACTTCGGTGTGCCCGATGACGGGGCATCCGGATTTTGCGGAGGTGGTGTTGAGGTATGTGGCGGATGAGGTTTGCGTGGAGCTGAAGGCATTGAAGTTGTATTACCAGAGTTTTCGGAATGAGGGGATTTTTTATGAGGCGGTGACGAATTTGATTGCGGATGATCTGGTGGGGGTCTTGAAGCCGCGCTGGTTGGTGGTGGAGACGAGGTGGAAGGGGAGGGGCGGGATCAGTTCGACGATTCGTGCGTCTTATGGTGAGGGCGCGTGTTGAGTTTGTGGGTAGTGTGATTTGGGTGGGGTGTGTATATTGGGGCATGGCCATGATGACTGCGGAAGGATTAGCTTATTTGACGGGGGATGAGGCGGGTGTCGGGGGGATGATCAAGGTGCACCCGGCGGATTTTCTGGTGACGGAGATTCCGTTGTTTGATTTGTCGGGGGAGGGTGATCATCTGTATTTGTATATTGAAAAGGAGAAGCGGCTGACGACGGATGTGGCGCGATATCTGGCGCAGCATTTTTCGAAGCGGCGTGAGGATGTGGGGTATGCGGGTTTGAAGGATAAGCATGCGATTACGCGGCAGTGGTTCAGCCTGGAGCATGTGACGGAGGAACGGGCGGCGGCGTTTGAGGACAGTCATATTCGGATTCTGGAGATGGATCGTCATGGATCAAAGCTGAAGCGGGGGAAGTTGTTCGGGAATGCGTTTGAGATCAAGATTCGTGATGTGGGTTTAAGTGAGTTGACGCGTGTGAAGCGGATGTTTGATTATCTTGTGGAGAAGGGTGTGCCGAATTTCGTGGGTAAACAGCGGTTTGGGTATCGGAAGCAGAATCATCTGCAGGGTCGTGATTTGTTGACGGATGATTACCGGGGATTTCTGGATCGGCTGTTGGGCAAGCCTTTGGAGGATGAGTCGCCTAACAGTCGAATTGCGCGGGAGGCATATGAGGCGGGGGATTATGCGAAGTCGTTGGAGTATTGGGCGACGGTGCATCGGTTTGAGCGTCAGGCGATCGGGCCTTTGTCGCGTGGTGCGCGGCCTGCGCATGCGGTGAATGGTGTGGATAAGGCGCATCGGCATTTGACGATTTCGGCGTTTCAGAGTTCGATTTTCAATCGGCTGTTGCATGAGCGGATATTGGCGGGGAAGTTTGACCGGTTGGAGAAGGGGGATGTGGCGTTTAAGCATGATTCGCGCGGGTTATTTGAGGTGCAGGATGCGGAGGTGGAGCAGGTGAGGTGTGATGCGAAGGAGATATCGCCCAGCGGGCCGATGTGGGGTCATAAGATGATGGAGGCGGCGGGCGAGGTTGGGGAGATGGAGAAGGCGGTGCTGGCGGAGACGGGTGTGACGATGGAGCAGATGAGTAGCGGGCGGTATAAGTGTGAGGGCGCGCGGCGGTCGTATCGGATGCTGGTGAGTGAGCCGGAGGTGATTGGAGGGTCGGATGAGCATGGTCCTTATGTGCAGTTGAATTTTGTGTTGACGCGTGGTTGTTATGCGACGACGTTGTTGCGTGAGATTATGAAGGATGTGAAGGAGCCGGTGAGGATGAGGCATTTGGGGGAGGTTGGTGGGGAGGTGGGGGTTGGGGAGTAGGGGTGGTGGTGGGAGTTATGTTTATGTGGAAGTGCGGGGTGTGTTAGTGGTTTCTGGTGCGCGCGGATTCTTCGAATACCGCGGCGCGCCCCCGGCGAGGCGCCGGGGGTTAATTACGCATGTGGGTGTGGATTGGTGTTTGGATTTGCGCGCGGATGCTTCGTTTTCCGCGTCGGGCCCCCAGCACGGGGGCTGGGGGCTAATAATATATTGACAATGTGAGGGATGGGAGGATTGGTGGGGTATTAGTTTTGGGGTGTGAGGGCGAGGAGGTGGCCGGATTCGGTGGTGGCGTAGAGGGTTTGGTTGGTGATGGCGAGGCCGTTGTTGATGATGGTGGAGTGGAGTTTGAGGCGTTGGATTTCCCTGCCGGTTTTGAGGTTGATGATGCCGATGTAGCCGGGGATGGGTTCGTTTTTGAGTTGTCGTTCGAGTTTTTTATCTTTGAGCCAGGGGTGGGGTGAGGCGATGGCTTCGGCGGCGTAGTAAGCGAAGTCGCCTGAGACGATGAAGCTGTCGATGCGGTGGAGGCCTTGGTGGAAGCTGTGGACGGGCATGTCCTGCCATCGGAGTTTTTGTCTTCCTTCCGGGAGGTCGTTTTGGGTGACGCGGAGGATGATCATGCCGTGGACGCGTTTTGATTTGTGGTAGTGGGGTTTGGCGATGTAGACGGTGTTGTTGTTGAAAGCCATGCGAGCGTGTCCTGCGCGGAAGTCACCGATTTGTTTGTTGTTGATGTGGACGATCCATCCACCCTTACCGTGAGGTCCGCCGCGGTCTTCGAATTCCATGTCGAGGAAAGGGAAACGTTCGTGGTAGCGTGGGAAGGGTATGGGCGCTCGGAAGTCGGTGGAAGTTTTCCCGGCGGTGGTGAGTTGCCCGGTTTGGGCGTTGAGGGGTGTGCGGGCGATGCGTGCGATGTTGCCGTTGGAGGCGGGGAGGTCGATATTTCGGACGAGGGTGATTGCGTATCCGCCGTTGGCACGTTTGCCGGTGGAGGCGAGTTCGTGGGGTGTATCCTTGAAGTTGATGATGGTACCGAAGCCTTCGCGTGATTTTTTGGGTGTGCCGTTTTGCCAGGGACGTTGTGGGCGGTGGAGTTGTTTTTTCCAGAGGATTTTGCCTGAGGTGAGTGAGAGGCCGTAGGTCCAGACGCCTCCGTCTGCTTCGCCGTGGTAACCGGCGGAGGCGATGATGGTGTTGTTGACGATGGGGAGGGATCCGTGGAGGGGCCATGCGGATTCGATTTGTCCGTAGGCGACGAGGAATCGTTGTTGTGGGGCGGCGAGGAACTTCCAGGCGAGTTGGCCGGTTTGGGCGTGGAGGGTGTGGACGTAGCCATCGCGTGTGCCGAAGACGATGTAGCCGGAGCGGTAGGTGGGTGGTGTGATGATTCGGCCGTTGGCCTGGTAGGACCATGCGGGTTGGCCGGTGTTGGTGTGGCGGGCGAGGATCTGGTGTACATCGCGGTTGGCGACGATGACGAGGTTTTGCGCGATGATGGGGGCGGTGAGTGGGCCGTTGTAGATGCTGTTGTGGAGTCGGTCCTTGTCAAGGTGTTTAGGGTATTGGGGGAGTGGGTTGGAGAGTTTTTGGGACCAGCGTTGTTTGACGGGTTTGGTGGGGCCGGTGGCGTTGGACCAGAGTGAGCGGTTTGGGGCGCCGAGGTAGTCGGGCCAGTGGTCGGTGGTGGGTTTGATACTTTTTGGGGGCGTGTTGTAGGTTGGGCCTTTGGTGAGACGGGAGGTGTCGGGGAGGGGTAGGGGTGTTGGTGCATGGTGGAGCGCCATGTTGCCTCGGATGGGGTCGAAGCACCCGCAGCCGCTGCCTTTGTGGTAGGTCATGCCGTATGCGGGCGTGCTGCGGCCGCCGCACTGACCGCGGGCGAGGTCGCGTCGTGTCCACTGGATTTTGTTGGGGTCCTGGTTGAGTTTGAAGTAGTTGCCGAAGCCTGCGGTGACGAGGTTGGTGGTGCAGCTATGGGTGTCGCATCGTGCGTTGCCGGCGAGGGAGCCGAAGGCGAGGATTTTGCCGGTTTGTTGGTCGAGTCGACACCATGAATGTCCGAGGGAGAGGAGTGTTCCATCATTGAGGGCGAAGAGGTCGAACATTTCGCGTACCTGATGTCCTTTGGAATCGGAGCGTGGTCCGGCGGCGTTGAGCCAGAGTGTTTTGCCGGTTTTGGCGTCGAGCGCCCAGACGAGTGAGGGGTTGCCGTGGTTGGCGTCGCAGGCGTAGAGGGTGAAGAGTCGGCCGTCTTTGTAGTTGAGTAGAGAGATGTTGTCGCGTCGAACTTTGTTGCCGCGTCGGTCGACGGTCCAGGGTTCGACTTTGGAGTAGTCGATGAGTCGGGGGTCGATGGGGGTTCGCCATTGGCGTTTACCGGTTTGGGTGTTGATGGCGATGAGGGCCTGGCCGCGTGCGGAGGGGTATCGGCCGGAGTTCCAGTTGTATGCGGGTTTGCCGTGTCCTTTTTTGTATTTGACGGCTTCGATGGCGAAGAGGAGGTTGAGATCGGTGGCGACGGCGAACTTGGCGAGGGCGGTATCGGGTTGGTTGTGGTTGTATTGCCAGAGTTTCTTGCCGGATTGGAGATTGAGTGCGCGGAGGTTTGGGCCGTGTGCCTGGTAGATGGTTCCGTTGGCGATTTTCATTTGGGGGAGGTTGAGGTCGGCGTGTTTGTCGAGTCCGGAGCGGATATCGAAGGATTCTTTGTAGTGGGTTATTGTCTTGCCAGTGTAGATATCGAGTGCGGCGAGTTTCCATTGGTCGGTGGAGAAGTCGATGTGGATGAGTTTGTGGTCGGCGATGATGAAGGGTTTGTGTTTGTATGAGCGGCCGCCCATGCGTTTTTTGGAGGTGATGAGTTTTTGCCAGAGGAGCGTACCGTTGAAGGCATCGCGTGCCTCGATGAAGTAGCGGTGTGTGTATTTAGCCTTGACGGGGTAGTTCCATTCGTGGATTGCGACGCCGTGTGCGATGCGCCAGGCGTTGGCGCCGTTGGAATCCTGGAGTCGCGGACCGCCGATGAAGCGGAGTGCGTTGGGGACCTTGACGGCGGTGTCGTTGGAGACGGCGTTGCCGGTTGCGGAGTGGTGGAAGTGGGTCCAGGTGTCAAAGGACTTTGGCATGGGTTTGGTGATGGTGGACCATTTCTGGTTTTGTTTGATGAGGGCGATGCCGCGTGTGGGGATGAGGGCGCGTTTGATTTCGGCGAGGGGTGGGGCGGTTTGGTCGAGGGCATCGAGGTCGGCGATGATCAGGTTGGCCATGTTGTCTGAGAGAGGGATTTGTCGTGGGTTGAGCCAGGTGGCGGTATGGATGGAGGGTGAGAGGGTCGCGTTTGCGATGGCTTGGGTGAGTTTGCGCGTGGTATCGGGGTTGGTGGTGAGGGCGAGGGTGAGCCAGCGGTTGTTGGAGGCGAGGTGTTTGGGGATGGTGGGGTCGGGTGTGGTGGTGAGGTATAGGGCAAGGCCTGCGTTTAGGTTGATGGAGGAGATGGCGGTGGTGATGCGTTGGGTGAGAGAGGATGGGGCGGCGTGGGTTCCGGCAGAGAATAGGATGAGAAGGGCGACCGTGAATGGTAGTAGGC
>JANQQT010000087.1 GCA_028284925.1 Phycisphaeraceae bacterium
GTGTGAGGGGGTGGGATGTCCAGTGGAGAGGGGGCTGTTACTTGGATTTAGGTGTTGATTTCTTTTTTTGTTTGAAGAGCCAGGGAGTGACGCCGTCGGGTTTAGTGTAGGCGGGTGTCCAGGAATTGTGACCGACGCCTGGGAGTTCGGTGTATTTAGGTTTTCCACCGGCGGCTTTGATGGCGTTGATCATTTCGCGTGAGCGGGAGGGGGGGATGACGGTGTCTTTGTCACCGTGCCATGCCCATAGGGGTGTACCGGCGAGCTTTTTGGCGTGGGAGGTGTCGCCACCGCCGCAGATGGGGGCGACGGCCGCAAACCATTTGGGGTGGCGCATGGCGAGTTCCCATGTGCCGTAGCCGCCCATGGAAAGGCCTGTGAGATATACGCGGTTGGTGTCGATGGGGTTTTCTTTCAGAGTTTTCTTGAGCATTTGTATGACGGCGGCGAGTTCATGTGAGGGTTGTTTTGCGATTTTGATTTCTTTGGCGCGCCAGTGGGAGGAAGCCCATCGTTTGTTTCGAGGGCACTGGGGGGCGAGGACGAAGCAGGGGTAGGCTTTGCGGTGGGATGGTTTGGCCATCATGTTGGGGAAGTATTTGAGTTGGGTGATATTGTTTGCGCCGCGTTCGCCGGCGCCGTGGAGGAAGAGGACGAGGGGGTACTTTTTGTTGGGTTGGATTTCGGAGGGCGAGAGGAGGCGGTATTTGAATTTGTGCGCTTTGTATGGTCCGCCGGTGTATTCGATGGTGAGGGGTTTGTAGGGGGTTTTCATTTGGGCGCGTGTTCCTGGGGTGATGGAGAGGAGGAGGGTTAGGGTGGCGATGAGGGGTATTGTCTTGTTCGGCATGAAGGTACTCCGTGGTTATTGGGTGAGGGGGGTATGATAAAGGAAGAGGTGGGAGATGGGGAACGAAGATGGGGATTAGATGGCGTCGGCGAGGTGATGGGCGATGAAGGCAGTAAGGCGTTTGACAACGAAACAGGTAATCGTGAATAGTAGGGCGGGCCACCAGCCAAAGGGGAGAAGGATCATGGTATTGCTATACAAGGATGAGAGTGCTGCTTCGAGCCAGATGGTGAAGAAGCAGTAGAGGTAGCCTCGGTTGGGGATGAAGGTCAGGGCGAAGCCGATGATAATGCCGGACCATTGGAAGAGAGGGACTTGTATGGGGGGTGGAACGAGAGGTTCGGGCATGGGGTGGCCTGGTAGTTTACTGGTATTCGATGGAGTACTTGATTTTTTTGGAGGCTTTGCGCCAGTCGAGGGTTAGGGTAACAAGTTGCATCAAGACAAAGAAAGCGATCATGATGCAGATGAAGAGCCAGGGTGCATTGGTTGGGTCGAAATCACTCATGAGTATCATGTAGATTAAGGGGCAGGTTATAGTGAGGATGAGTGTGGGTAGGAGTATGCGCAGGAGGAGGATGTCGCGGAAGTAGCCTCGGGCGAAGCGTTTTTTCCAGTAGGCGGCTAGGATGCGTTCTTCGCGTTCGTGTTCGCGTCGGCGGATGTTGAGATCGCGTTTGGTCATTGGAGCGGACTCCTGTGGAAGTATTGTACAGGATTTGAGCAAAGGGAATTGAGAGAGTGTGGGGTGAGGTTGGGGGTGTGTGAGGGGGATAGAATGAGGGGATGGAAGTTGCTGATAGACATGATGGGCGTTGGCGGGTTGGTTGTGTGAGTTTTTTGAATGCGCGGCCGTTGATTGAGGGGTTGGATGAGCGGGAGGGGGTGGAGGTGGTTTATGATGTTCCTTCGGGTTTGTTAGGGGATTTGGAGAAGGGGGAGGTGGATGTTGCGTTGTGTCCGGTGATTGATTTTCAGACCAGTAAGCGGGAACTGACGATTTTGCCTGTGGGTGGGATTGGGTGTGACGGTGCGACACTGACTGTGCGGGTTTATAGTCGTGTACCGATTGAGGAGGTGCGGCGGGTTTATGTGGATACGGATAGTCATACATCGATTAATCTGATGCGTGTGGTGTTGGATGAGGTTTACGGGGTGCGGCCTGAAATTGTGAATATTCCCCAAGGTGGGATTGGAGAGGTTGAGGGGGATGTGGAGACGTTGCTATTGATCGGTGACAAGGTGGTGGTGGATGCGCCGGATGATGAGGTGTTTTGTCATCAGTTGGATCTCGGTGAGGCGTGGAAGGATATGACGGGGGAGCCATTTGTGTTTGCGATCTGGATGGGTGGGCGTGGAGAGGATCTTGGGGGGATTGGGGGGATATTGGATCAGGCACGTGTGGAAAACAGTGAGAGGATTAATGAGATTGTGGGGAAGCGGGCGGAGTCCGTAGGGTGGCCTGTGGGGCTTGCGAGGCAGTATCTGGGTGAGTACCTGAAGTTTGAGACGGGGTCGCGGGAACTCGCGGCAATCGAGTTGTTTTATGACAAGGTACATGGGTTGGGGTTAATTGAGGAAAGGCGGGGCCTCGACATATATGGTGGCGTTGAAGGTGTTACGGTGGAGGGTGGGTGATGAGGGGAGTTAGCGGGAATCGGGTGTATGAGTGAAGAGAATGTCGAGGTATTTATCCAAGTCGATGGAAGATCTGGCGAGGCAGCTCTCATTTGCGCCGGTGGAGCGGCGAATGGAGCATATGGAGAACGCTGAGAGTTTGTACTGGCAGATCGAGGAGAATGGCGTTTATCCACTGGATTATGTGGCGTTTCGTGTGACGGGGTATCGGCCTGAGACGATTGAGGATGTGACGCTGAGAGGTGAGGTTGTCAGACCTGATCTGCTGGTGTTTGTGGAGGAGGTCAGCGAGACGCTTGATTTGAAGGCTGACGATTATGAGGAGAGACCTTTGGATCTTGAGGGGGTTTGTGAAAAGTTGAATGTGACGAAAAAGACGGTGAGTCGTTATCGCCGGGACGGGTTGTTTGGGCGAAAGATGCGGTTCAAGGGGCGGCGTAAGAAGATGGGTTTCCTGGTGGAGAGTCTGGAGAGGTTTTTGGCCTTGAGGGAAGGGCGGGTCGAGAAGGCGGGAGAGTTTACGAGGATTGATGACCGGACGCGTCATGCGATTTTGATGCGAGCGAGGCGGATCGTTTCGCGTGTGGAGGTATCGGCCTTCAAGGTGGCGGGGCATTTGGGGAAGAAGTTTGGTCGTTCAAGGGAATCGGTGAGAAGGTTGTTGGTGGGTCATGACCGAAGGGATCCGAGGGTGGCCATTTTTCCCAATCGAGTAGATCCCTTGACAGAGAAGCAGCAGCGTGTGATTCACCGCGCATATCATCGCGGTGTTAGCGTGGCGAAGCTGGCGAAGCGTTTTCGTAAGGGTCGGACGGCGGTGTATCGGGCGATCAACTTAAAGCGGGCGAAGGCATTGGGGGAACTGGATATTCGTTATGTCTATGCACCGACGTTTGATTTGCCGGATGCAGAGGATGTGATTTTGGCGAGAGGGAGTAAAGAGGGGGACGAGAAGGATTTGGAAAAAGAGGGTGGCGGGATACGGTTTGCGAGTGAGTTATTGAAGGGGAAGGGGGGAGGCGGGGAATTGTCACCTTATTTATCTCAATTGTATGGGAAGCGTATACTTGATAAGGAGGCGGAGTTGGGTTTGTTTGCGAAATATAACTTTTTGAAGTTTCGTGCATCATGTTTGCGTGAGGGTTTGGATCGACAGTTTCCCAAGCCTAAGAATCTGGACTTAATAGAGACGTATTTGCGGCGTGCGGTGGCTGTTAAGCATGAGCTGGTATCTTCGAATTTGAGGCTGGTGGTGAGTGTGGCGCGGAAACATCTGGCGGGGAAGGGGAAGCTGGGGGGGCGCGCCGGTGGAGGTGTTGTGATGGGAGACTTGATCAGTGAGGGGAATCTGGTCTTGATGGAAGCGATTGAGACATTTGATGCCGGGCGGGGAAATCGGTTTTCAACGTATTTGAGTTGGGCGTTGATGCGTCGCTTCGCGCAGTCTATGGCGACTGCGGAGAAGGTTAGTGCGCGGGTTCAGGGTGGAGAGGAGTATTGGCCGGCTGAGATGAATCCGAATACGGCCGCGTTGGAACATGTGGAGGCGGTGACGGTGACGCTGGGCAGATTGTTTGAGGGATTGGATGAGCGGGAACGGTATGTCTTGACGCGCCATTTTGGGTTGGCGGGTGAAGAGGGTAAGCGGCTGGAGCCTCAGACGTTGGGTGAGGTTGCGAAGGGATTGAATGTGAGTGCAGAGCGAGCGCGTCAGATTGAGCATCGCGCGATGAAGAAATTGCGGGTATTGGCGCGTGAGGCAGGCATACGTATGCCCGTAAGTGATGAACTGGGTGCGATATGAGAATCGTTGAATATAATGGCGGAAGCGGGTTAAAAGGAGTTATGCGATGTCAGACGATTTGGTGACGATTTACAAAGCGGCTTCGTTTGGGGAAGCGGAGATGATTCATCAACGATTGGAGGCTGAGGGCGTGGATGCGTTTGTGGAGCAGACCGCGAGTCCGCTTGATGGTCTGGATGCAATGGGGCAGGGTACACCGATTATGGTGAAGCAGTCAGACGAGGCTGCGGCGCAGGAGATTGTGGCTGCTTATTTGACAGAACATTATGAGGAAGATGACGCGTAAGAAAAGGTTGGGGGATCTATTGAGGAGGATTCGTGAGGAGTGTGGTGAGTGCTTCTGTGAGTGGGAGGTTTGTGTAATCTTCGAAGCCGAGGAACATGGGGCTGGGGTTTGCCTCCAGGAAGATGTATTTTTTGTCGGATGTCATTCGGAGGTCGATGCCGGTCCACTTCAGGTCGAGGGCATCTGCGATGGCGAAGCAGGTTGCGACGACGCCGCCGGGAAGGTCTGTGGGGGTGATGTCGGGGTTGGGATCATCGCGGAAGTCGAGTGTGTTGGCCTTGATTTGGCATGCGAAGATGCGGCGACCGGCGATGAAGACGCGTATGTCGACGCCTTCGATTTTCTGTTGGATTGTAACGGGGGAATACTCAAGGTTTTCGAGGTTTTGATCGGTGAGGTGATCGGGTTGCAGATCCAGTGTGTGTGCGCCGCCTTGAACGGGTTTGAAGATACAAGGGTGGGTGTTCTCGTGGAAGTCGCGGATGTGGTGGGGGCTGTTGGTGAGGAGTGTTTGGGGGAGGAGGAGGGTGGTGGAATCACGCTGTGTGAGGACACGGGAAACGATGGCAAGCTGGACCGGCTTGGTTTGGTGAAGTAGGAAAGCGCGGTGGGAATTGACCCAGTGAGTATCAAGGGATTGCAGAAAAGTCTCGAAGAGTGAGCGGGAATCGTTTTCGGCGATGTAGGATTGATCGGGGTCTTCGAGGGGGATGTCGGCGACGCCGTTATAACATCGCCAGTAGACGGCAGAGATTTGGTTGAATGGGATTTCGCGCTGGTTGGGAAGTGTGAGGTAGCCTTCATCTTGTATTGGGTTGTAGGTGATTTGTAGCGTTACAGGGAAGTCGGCAGAATCGATGAGTTCGGTGTCATGACCGAGGTCGAGGAGGTGATTGAGCATGAAATTGGTGTGTTCGTCCTGATTGTCGCCGAGGATAAGAATTGGCAAGGTTTGGGTTCCTGTGGGATGGTGGGGAGTTTGATTGGGGGATTGTAAAGGGGTGTGAGGAGAAATGGGAGAAATTTGGGTGAAAATCGAACGGGTCGAGAGGTTGTGCGTTAGTATTTCAGGAGGGGTTAAAGTGTAATTATTCAGGAATAACGTAAGGAGCGATGCGATGCGACATCCGTTTGACGGGATTATTGGGAATGGCCATGAAAATGAAGGTGTGCAGACGCGTCGTGAGGCGGTGCGAACGATTGCGGGGGCGGCGGTTGGGATTGGGGCGGTTGGAGTCGGGGCTGAGGCGATGGGGCAGGGGGTGACGACGTTGGCGGTGGGTGAGGAGGGTGGTAAGGCACCGTCGCCGCGTGCGACGACGAAGGCGGTGGGTGAGGAAGGTGGGATAGTTCATCCGAAGGTTACCTCGAAGGCGGTTGGTGAAGAGGGCGGTAAGCCTGTGAGGCCGAAGTGGGTGAAGATATTTGATGGGAAGACGTTGAAGGGATGGACGGATGGAGCGGGTAAGCCGGTGAAGGCGGGTTGGGTTGTTGCGAAGGATGGTTCGTTGCATCGGAGTAGTAAGGGTGGGTCTATTTATACGAAGAAGGAGTATGGGGACTTTATTCTGCGGATTGAGTGGAAGGTATCGCCTGGGGCGAACAGTGGGATTAAGTATCGGGTGAAGGAGTATCAGCAGGGTAAGCGCAAGTCTTTGCTTGGGCCTGAGTATCAGATTCTGGATGATACGGCGAATAAGGAATCGAAGATTGAGAATCGGAGCGCCTCGGCGATGTATGCGTTGTTTGCTCCGAATAGGAAGTATAAGAAGCTGGTGAAGGTTGGAGAGTGGAATAGGACGGAGATATTGGCGCAGGGGTCGAGACTGAACCATATGTTGAATGGTAGGCTTGTGGTTTCGGTTGATACGAAGTCGAAGAAGTTTCTGGATGCGGTTGCGAAATCGAAGTTTAAGAATGTGAAGGGTTTTGCGCAGAATGCGAAGGGTCGGATTATGCTGCAGGATCATGGGGATGAGGTGTGGTATCGGAATATTCAGATTATGGAATTGCCGAATCCGAATCGCCCGGTTCCGACGACGGCGGCTGTAGGTGAGGAGGGGGGTACGACGAAAGCGGTTGGTGAGGAGGGAGGTCGCATCCCGCGACCTCGTACGCGAAGGGTTGGTGAGGCGGGCGGTCCGCGAAGGCCAGGTATACGTGCGACGACGTTGGCAGTGGGAGAAGAGGGGGCGGGTAGTCGTAAGCGTACGACCCAATCGTTGAAGGAGACGGGGCAGGGTGGTACGCCTTAGGTTTCGTGGGGGGTAATTAAGTGGCAGT
>JANQQT010000196.1 GCA_028284925.1 Phycisphaeraceae bacterium
CTTTTTTCGCCAATGCTCTTCAAGCCCACCATCACGCGCCTAACCCAATCAACACACTGCACCCACACCCAGCCCCCGCACTTCCCTACCTCACTAGCCTCCCCAACACCGCCAACCTATCCTTCACCCCCATGAATCGCATCGACCAAATCTTCCAAAATCATCGCTCAAACGGCTCCAAAGCCCTCATGCCCTTCATCACCGCAGGCCACCCCTCACTCCCCGCAACCGCCGCCATTCTCCCCAAGCTCCACGATGCGGGCGCCTCCATTTGCGAAATCGGCATCCCCTTCTCAGACCCCATCGCCGATGGCCCCGTCATCCAGGCCTCCATGACCCACGCCCTCAACCAGAACATCACCCTCGAACAGACCTTCGACACCATTCGTAAACTACGTCCAACACTGGACTTAGGCCTCGTCGCCATGCTCTCGTTTTCCATCGTCTTCCGCGTCGGTGTCGACCGTTTCATCGCCGACGCCGCAGACGCCGGCTTCGATGGCCTCATTCTCCCCGACCTCCCCATCGAGCAGGCCGACCTCATCGCCAAACCCGCCGCCGACGCCGGCCTGACTACCAGCTACCTCATCGCCCCCACCACACCCGATGACCGCGCCCTGGAGATTGCAAAGGCTTGCACAGGCTTCGTTTACGTCGTTTCACGCACCGGCATCACCGGTGCTCGCACCGAACTCCCCCCCGATCTCCTTGACCGTCTCCAGAAAATCCGGTCCGTCACCGATCTCCCTATCACCGTCGGTTTCGGTATCTCCAGCCCGGATCACGTCTCCGCAGTCACCTCCATCGCCGATGCCGCCATCGTCGGCTCCGCCCTCGTCTCCCACATCGACTCCCTCGCCGACCAGTCCACCGACACCATCGCCGACTCCACCGCATCCTTCGTCGCCAACCTCGCAACAGGCCTCCAACACTAATCACGCAAACACTTGTCAATTAATTATTTATACAACAGTGCCTACCTGCATTCACTCCCAACTCAACACACCGAAACACAGTAGTCCCACATAATCCCAACCAAATGAACACCGCTCATCATTTTCCGCTAACGCCCCAATGACCGCCCCCCTCTTCAGCATCATCATCCCCGCCCACAACGAAGCCGACTTCATCGGCCAGACCCTTGATGCGGCCCATCACGCCTGCGAAGCCCTCCGCCTACCCTACGAAATCATCGTCGCCAATGACGCTTCCACCGATCCCACCGCCCAAGTCGCTCGCGACCATGGCTCCACCGTCACCAACGTCAACCTTCGCCAGATCGCCGCAGTACGCAACGCAGGCGCAGCCCTCGCCAGAGGCAAATACCTCGTTTTTCTCGATGCAGACACAATTTTGCCTCCCCAAACCCTAGACGCCGCCCACCGTGCACTACGCCAGGGCGCCATCGCAGGCGGCGCACGTGTCCGGATGGACGCCAAACTCCCATTCACCATGCAATTCGGCCTCAACTTCTGGAACACCTATTCCCGCCTATTAAACGTCGCCGCAGGCTGCTTCATCTTCTGCACACGTCACGCCTTCGATCAGACCGGCGGCTTCGACACCACCTACTTCGCCTCAGAGGAAATTCACTTCTCCAACGCCCTCAAACGCTTCGGCCCTTTCAATATCCTCGCCCAACACGTCATCACCTCCGCCCGCAAAACCGACCCCAAATATGCTTCCGACTATTGGGGCACCCTTTTCAGAACCGTCTTCTCCTTCGGCAATTCGCTCAAAAAACGCGAAGGCCTCAATCTCTGGTATCCCCCGGAAGGCACCAATCATTCCAAGAGCGAGTAGCCTCCCGAACCACACTAATTACAAACCCTTACATTTCAACCACTTAAAGCTGCCTCCAACGCGCTGGCGATATCCCGATGCTCAAACTCAAATCCCGCCTCCAACAATTTTACGGGCAACACCCTCGACCCGCCCAGCAATAACTCCTTCCCCATCTGCCCGAACATCAGCTTAACCGCAAATCCCGGCAACGGCAGAATCGTCGGTCTCCCCAATGTCTTACCCAAAGCCCTCGTAAGCACCAGATTCGTCGCAGGCGCCGGCCCCACCATATTCACCGGCCCCCGAACACCATCATTCTCCAACAGAAATCCGATCGCACGCACCATGTCTCGCATGCTGATCCAGCTCATGTACTGTCGCCCGCTACCCACTTTGCCCCCCACACCCCACTTAAACGGCCCAAGCATGTTGCCAAGCGCCCCACCTTCCTTACTCAATACAAGACCGATCCGAATATTCACCACCCTGACATCATCCCTATCGCCGATATCACTCGCCTCCTCCCATTTCTGGCAGACCTCGGCAATGAAGTTTTCTCCCGGATCGCTTCCCTCAGTCAGTTCCTCATCCTGCCGATCACCGTAATACCCGACTGCCGAAGCGCTTATAAAAATGTGCGGCCCGCTCTCCATTCGCCCAATCGCGTGCGCAAGCGTTCGCGTGCTGTTCACGCGCGAGTCAATGATGCGTTTTCGCTTCGCTGCCGTCCATCGCCCGATGATGTTCTCACCCGCCAGATGCACCACAGCATCCACCTGCGCCAACCTCTCCTCATCCACACGCCCTTCATTGGGCTCGTAATGAATATCCCGCTCATTGTTCGCAGCTTCATTCACCGACCGCCTCTGTAGGCGATAAACCTCATGTCCACAATCAGTTAGGTAATCCACAAGCGCAGACCCCACCAGTCCGGATGCTCCACTAATCGCGACCTTCATGCGTCACCTCCTTCCACCTTTGGAATTACCCCAACCTGATCCCCAATCGTAACACCCAAAAACTCGGCAGCACTTCCATGGTTGATGCTGAGTTCCAGATGCCCCGTACTTCCAATCAAAGCAATCACCTCATCGGATTGCCCCGCGACATAACTCGTTTGTCTGCCTCGAATTACATGACGACCGATACTTGTTTCCATCTCCCTCGGCAAATCATCACCCGATATATTCGTGATGATATTCCCAAATCGATCCACATGCGTCACCTCTCCCGCGATCGCACCACCCGGCCCCGTCACAGCATTCGCACGCGGCAGATGAATCCAGGAATCCGTGGGCGGCCCCAATTTCAACAATCCTTCTCCCCCCAATCCCCCCGCAATCGCCGCCGCAACGGGCGCAAAAATATCCCGTCCGTGAAAGGTCTGGCTGGTCGGCTTAAGGTAAAACTCCTCATTCTCGACCATAACCACCCTCTCCGGAACCGCTTGGTCAAATACGCCGGAAAGAACACCATTATCCGGCGCCAGGAAAAAGTGCCCCGCCACCTCAGCCGCCAGAATACGCCTATCACTACCAACCCCGGGATCAACAACAATGGTATGAACCGTGCCCTCGGGGAAAAACCGCCATGCATCACTCAAAACATGACCTGCCGTATGCACGTTGCCTGGCGGAACTTCATGGGAGATGTCCACGATAACCGCCTCAGGACATCGGGTGAGGATAACACCCTTCATAATCGATACATAAGCATCGCTGGTTCCGAAATCCGTTAACAGCGTCAGCAGAGACATAACGACATTATTGCCCAATTCCCCCCCACATACATTTAGTACGTGTTTTGTTTACGAATAGGGATATCCACGATCGGAAGCTTGGCCAGCAGATCAGCGATCTTCTTCGATGCATCTCCTCTGCCATAAGGGTGGCGGAGTGAGGAGAGTTTCATTTTCATAGCTTTGCGTACAGCCAGGTGGATTTTCTTCGCATCATAAGGCGCATCAATCACCGAGCGCGGTCGTTCGCGACCCGCCTGACGCGGACCAACGTTAACGGCCGGCGTTTTGAGAATTGCCGCCTCGATCAGTCCCGCCGACGAGTTGCCGACAATAACCTTGGCGCCTGCAAGGGTTTGCAACCATAGGTCACGAGGCAGATGCTCAATGAGCTTGCATCGCTTAGACCGTAATGCCGCTCGAATTCCCCTGGAACCGGGGTCGGCATTCGGCGCAACAATGAGACGATCAAGATCGGTCGTCGCCTCTAACGTAGCGAGCATGAATCGCTTCTCTTCCGCATCTGATGCCCCGATGGGATGCTGAAGCACGATGGCATCGGGTGCATCCGGATTCGGCTTCACCGCCTTCAATCCATCCGCTGCAGGCGACCCGGTGTTGAAAACCGAATCGGGCGACTCGCCCATGCGCACAATTCGTGCTTTACTTTTGGTCGTCGCTGCGAAATGAACGTGCGAGAGTTTGGTGATGGCGTGTCGCACGGATTCATCGGCAACGCCCTCTGCACGATCACCACCATGAATGTGGGCAACACGGTACCCCCCTACCGCCGCCGCCGTCGCAGCAGCAAACGCCTCAATGCGATCTCCCAGAACCACCACAAAATCCGGCTTAACTTCGTCAAACACACGTCCGAAACCCACTACACCTCGTCCGAGCGCATCGACATCTGCCGCCCTTCCTACTCGATCCTTCTTTTGCATGGCGATACGGGCATCGATCGCAAAACCCGCATTCTTGACATCTTTCCACGTGCCCGTCATGAGATGTGCCCCAGCCACGATCGTCTTTAAATGCAACCGGTGATGCGCTCCCACCTGGCGCATCACCGGCTGCAGGATTCCGAATTCGGCACGTGTGCCTGTCACGACCGCAATGGTTCGTTTGCCGTGACTCATGCCGCGGTCGTATTCTGCTTCTCAGAAGGTACTGGCGACTCCGGGTCGGAAATGGACTCGTCAATATCATCTTCCGTCAGTAAGTTATTCGCCGCAACGTCGTTCTTGAGCGTTTTTCCGACCACTACCTTGAGATTCGCAGCGGGAATCCCTGTCCCAGGGCGTTTAACGGTGAGGTCGGATTCCTGAAGCGTACGGCCGGCTGACAAATCGCACACAGCACAGACACTTTGGCGCGAAACGCGCCGAACATCGGCTTCGGCCGTCTGAATGCCATAGGGATCTCCCGTCTGCATCTGTTCCACCGATCGGATGAGTCGAACGTATTGCGCAAATTGTTCTGGATCGAACGATGCCACGTGATCGGGACCTGCGGCGGCTCGCGAATAGGTCAGGTGTTTCTCGATAATCGATGCGCCAAGTGACGCTGCGATCATACCGGCATGTTCCATCGTGGTGTGATCCGAATACCCGACCGTCCGGTTGAACATGCCAGCAAGTGCCGGAATCCGGTTGAGATTGGCTTGCTCCGGCGGTACCGGATACGCACTGACGCAATGAAAAAGGGCAACAGGCACATCGGAAAGGCGCAATAGCGTGGGTGACAATTCCTCGAGGCGGCAGGTCCCTGTCGATATGAGCATGGGTTTCTTTAATGAAACCAACGCATCGATCAGAGGCAGATTAACCGCATCAGGTGAGGCAATCTTGACGGCATCCGGATCAAGAACCATCATTTCATGAGCAAGCTCGAGGCTGAAGCAGGTAACGATGAATCCGAGATCCAGTCTCCGAGCGACGTCCCGTACGGTAATCATATCCTGAAGCGGCAATTGGAGTCGCCGAAGCATGATTTTGGGATCTGTTTCGCCCGCTTCCTGATAAGCGGCAAGTTCAGCCTGATTGGATAGAAGTAAATCGGGATTGAACAACTGGAGTTTGATAGCATTCGCACCGGCATCCTTCGCGGATTGGACAAGTTCTACCGCCCGGCCCAGCTTACCATCGTGATTGACGCCCAGTTCGGCAATCACGTAAGCCGGTTGAGTCTTGTCGATGAGTCGGCCTGCAATATTGACCGGGGGGAAACCTGCGGGACTGGTGGTGCATGGCCGTCGCCGGATATCCATGATGGCTGCAGCACGGGTAAAGTCAGCCGGGGTATCGATGTCTATGACCTCTGATTCATCCGTGACAATGGCGCGGCGGTCCCTGCCGAGGAATGCATGGGGGTCGGTGTCTGACACCAGGTCGAGCGCTTGTCGCGTAACGGCGATGATTCCGCCATTAAGCATGTAGACGGGTGGGAGATCCTGCCTGCGATAAATGTTGTTCGGCTGATAGTTTTCGAGAATGTCATTCTGGTCCCCTGTCAGACTCCTCATCCAAAGGGGGTGCGTTTTACCGACGGGGTAAACGGACTGGACCGAATCACATTGGGTTTGTTTGAGTTTATCGATGGCGCGATCGATGAGATTGTAGGGTCTGAGCGGAATGTTGCCGTAGAGGATGACGACCGCCTCATAACGTTCGCGGTCGCGCGACTCAAGAGTTTCGACGACATTGCGTGCGGCAGCATCGACGGTGGCGGTATCGTGGGCAAATTCAAAGGGTCGATCAAGCGTATCGATGTGGCGCCGCCGGGCGATTTGCAGGACCATTGGATCGTCACTCGAAACAACGATGTGAGCAAGTCGACGTGCGGCGAGGGCATGGTCGATGGTGTAATCGATAAGCGCCCGACCGTGCAATGCGGCGGTATTTTTTCCCGGCAGACCTTTGCTACCGGCACGAGCGAGAATGATGGCGAGTGTCTTCATACGTGCGTGTGATAGGTCTTTTTATCGGCTTTGCCGGGCAATGTACGACAACTTCCGTTGCGGAAACGGAAGTTGGCGAATCATATCAATTTGTAGACGACGCGCCGGGCAATCCATGCGCGTTTTCGATTGGAGATTACTTAAGACGAATAAAGAAAGTCTTTCCTGCGGCGGCGAGTTTGACGTGCCGACGATCGATATCGACGACCTGGATACCGTCGAACTCATCACCCTTACGTACGACACTGCCGTTAATGATGGCCGAAGCGCCAAAGTCTGAGACCGCGATCCCGCCAAGTTTTATGGGATTGATGAGATCACTGGACTTAATGGGTGAAGTGTAGCGGCCTCCGTCACGGAGAGGTTGGGGGAGAGGCGTAGTTGGGGCAGTTGCCACTTTCTGAGACAGGTTGACACGGGCAACAGCCGGACTGACCGTTTTTGCCGGCGGGGATTTAGGCGAAATGACGGGTGTCTTGACGACGGGTTTAGGATCGGGAGATTTGGCAACCGGGGTCGGGTTTGCCGGGGATTTCACAGGTGGCGTTTTCTCGACAATATCGGTTGTTGGTTTTACTGGCGGAGGCGTAATGGTCTTTGGCACAGGTTTTTCGGATTTCGTCTCCGGAAGAATGATCGGTGCGGACGCCTTGGTGCCTGGCGAAGCGGGATTAGGCTTTGCGGGCGTGATCGTCGAAGGTTTCATTACGTCACCTGCGGCGGCAACGGTTGTTTTGACGGTCGAAGCATCGTTTTTGAACGTAAAGAATAGAACGACAGCCGTGCCGGCTACGATCATCGTCAACATGGAGAGGGGAAGCAGCCATCGGTTGGACGTGCTGGGATTTGCCCGTATGGCGTTAACCGAAGCGACATCATCGCTGGAGAACGTGTCGGCGAAGTTGTCCGGGACGTCTCCTGCGGCGGAGTTGGATGCTTTTTGCAGGGCTTCATTGATGAGACTCATTTGAAGTTTCCTTCCAATTCTCGGATGGCGCGGCGAACGTGACGGGAACCGAAGAGTTCCGTACCTTCAACAAAGCCGCAAAGGAGGGTTTTGTCGCAAACGGCGTTGATGAGACGTGGGATGCCGCGGGAGTAACGATGTATTTTTCGGATGGCGCCGCGATTGAAGTTTGGCCTCCCGTTGCCGCCGCCTGTGTGAATGCGGTGCTGGATGTAGGATTGCAGTTCCTCGCGTGTTAATGCGGGGAGGTGATATCGCACGGTGATTCGCTGGCGAAGTTGTCGGAGGCGGTCATCGTTGAGTTTGTCGCGTAGCTCAGGCTGGCCCATGAGAATGATCTGAAGGAGCTTGCGTTCGTTGGTCTCAAGGTTGGAGAGAAGCCGGACCTGTTCAAGCATGTCGATGGAGAGATCCTGTGCTTCATCAATGATAAGTACGACATCATTGCCCGCGTGGACTTCTTCGAGCAGGAATTTGTTAAGTGTGTCAAGGTAGGCGACTCGGTTTTCCTTGGCGGGATTAAGGCCAAATTCAGTGAGAATGGCGCGTATGAGTTCGTTCTGGGAAAGACAGGGGTTAAGAATAAGGGCGGTTTTATAGTTATCGCCAAGTTTCTGGAGAAGCGCCCGGCAGAGTGTGGTCTTTCCTGCGCCAACTTCGCCCGTAAGCTGAATGAAGCCCTTTCGTTGCCTGATGCCGAAGAGGAGGTGATTGAGCGCTTCGCGGTGCTTGTCCGAGAAAAAGAGGAATTTCGGATCGGGTGTGATGTTAAAGGGAGCTTCCTTGAAGCCGTAGTATTTGTTGTAGATGTCGCCCATGATGTGGCTCCGCATCGGGAATGACGTACGTGACGCAATAATGGATCGGCAGAATCGGCCAAACGGTTTATTCGTTAAGGTCTGCATAAACGATACAGATGGAATTTAGAGGGGGATACGCGTTATGGGACGTGGGGCCGGAGTTCTATCCTGTACGGATTTAGAACCGTAAGCGCAGATGACCCAATAAGGATTAAGGCCTGTGCCATTCGCTGCACTGGCTGCAGGGCGAGATGGAGTCGAACTCGCCGCGCTGATGGATTTCGCGGGTTTTTTGAATGGAAGCCCAGACCTGTTGGGCATCAGCCCGATCGATGGGGTAATTGTGATTCCAATCCTGGTCGCAAAGGGCTGGCGTGCCATCACAATGGATGGTCATGCGATGACTGAGCTGGCGACAGGGAACGCGTTTGGGGGGAGCCATGTTCAAGACTGCAAGGGCGGGCATCTGACCTGCACCGGTTGTTGGGCTCTCGATCACCGCCTGCTGGCAGAAATAGGTCCATCGATCAAAGAAGGGTTCAAGCTCGTGGACGTTTTCGGTGGTCTTGGTAATGCGCGGCGCAATCCAGGGAAGGCCGGGTGTTCCTTTTTTACTACGATGATTTAGCAACCATTCAATGTTGTCCAGAACCTGCTTGAATGCGTTGACCCCCATAAGTCTTTCGTAGGTTTCAGAGGTGTCGGCGTTGATATTGACGCTTAGGACATCAACCGGCAGGTCGAGGATGCGTTCCAACACCTGACGATCGACGATCAGGTCAGTTTGTATGTGTATAGCGGCGATTCCAGCATCATGGGCTGCCTGAACAATGGCCGACCACTGTGGATGGAGGAGGGGGTCGCCGAGGCCGCCCAGTGTGAGGGCGATATCGGATTCTGAAGAGAACTGACTGAACAGTTCCCTGGCAACGTCAAGACTCATCGGTTGACGATTGAATTGGGTGTAGTGCTGGGGGGTTACAGGCCCGTTTGCGTTGCGCTCGGTTGTGAGTTCAAGTGTGACTTGTTGGGGTAGGGGTTGGTGAACGGTGTCGGCTGCCGGAGCTGCCAGATCGACAACATCGGATGCGTCAAGGTAGAGAAGGTTCTCGGGTGAGGCGTGTTGCTCGATATATCGCATCAGCCGACGCCATCGCAGCGCATCAAATGTGAAACGCAACTGAGTGTTACGTACCTTGGGATTAATCTGAACGCAGGTATCCTTGCCAATAGGGTCGCCCTGAGGGTGGATAGGGTGATAATCCAGAACTGACCCAATCATGGAGTCTTTAGACGCAAGCTCCTCGAGCAGGGAAAGATCGATAAGGCATGGACAAAGACCCGGCGGCGCCTGGGTAAACACGAGTCTGAGTTGCTCGGGCTGTTCGAGATGGCGGGCGGTAATCTGATCAATGAGTGAGGGGTCAACGAGCGGCCAGAGCGGAGAAACAAGCAGCCCCGCCGTGGCGGAAACCTGGCGAAGGGTCTCGGCCATTTGCCCTGCAAACAGAATTTCATCGAAGATGGTCGCCCCGCCTATCCCTCCCCGCCATGCCGTGGGCGACCATGCGCGTGCAATAAGACGGGCGGGACGCCTGGCATCACCGAGCGGGGATTCGGTTGAGATGATCTCCAGGCGGGATTGAAGGTCCGGGTCATCAGGAAGAATGGGCAATGGCGTGCTTTGATGATGCAAAAGAACCAGCGCTTGGAGATGTTTGGATTGATTGAGACGAAGGAGTGTATGACCGAGGATGGTGGAGGAACCGAAGGGTTCGTTGTAGGTATTCGGATCGTCAGCGAGAGGTATGATCGCGACATTTTTCTGGTTGATTCGAATCATGATACCACCTCAGGCGATCGCCTTCCGGGCGGGGTTTTCGAGCCGACAAGAGGAGCGAAGTTGGGTTGTGATACGGTCGAGCGCGGACTGGAATATCTCCGAAGTTTCCTGGCAGGCTTCGACGAGCCACTCAACGTTTTCGATGTCGCGGTGTAACTGGCGAGCCTGCTTTTCATAGGGGTCCAGGCCATCGGTGGCCGTAATGGCGCGATCCGCCCTCGTACGTTTGAATGCACCAACCTGGTTGAGTTCATTAACGAGTGTGAATACTTCACCGAGGTCTGCGACACGCTTCTGTAGCTTTTCAACTTTGGCGAAGTGTCGATTCATCTTCTTCGGGTCGCGCTGATCGAGAAGCATCTGCTTGAGGAGAGGAAGGGTTTGCTCTGAGGTGGCCTGGAAGTCATCAACCTGGTCAATGCGGTATTTCAGGTGAGTGGCCGTATCGGCAAGACGTTGAGAATCGAGCGCGGTACTTGGTTCAGGTATGCCCTGGAGAGGGGTGGTCGCGTACTGATCAAGCGATTCATCCAAAGTCTTGACCACGGTGTGTTGCTTGGGGAGGCCGCCTTCAGTGGCGTCGACAATGGTTTGAGGAGCGGCGGCAAAGTCGCGTTCGAACTGGTTGAGGTAGGTAAGCATCTGCTCATCGGAGTAAATGGGCCGATCGTGCTGATCGACACGCTTCTTAAGATGAGCCTTGTGGCGAAGGATGCGCTTGAATTCCATCACTTCGAGTGTGTTGAATGAATTGAGCTCGGGCGCCCAGATGTCGTGGATTGCTGTTCCGGGGCAATAGTAAAGGCCATCGGAGAAGCCGAGATCCTGCCCAATCATGATGATGGGATCGCAACCAAGATGTTGTGCCAGATAAAGCGAAAGATGCGCAACGGTTGAGCCGGCCTTGATCGGTTTGATCGGGCGCGCAAGAGGACCAAGCAGGACATCGAGAAATCGATTTTGGAGAATGCGTATTGGGCCGGGATAGTGGTCCAGAATGGCACGGTGGGCTTTAGGCTCAGCGACAAGTGTAACGTCCTGGAGCGACGGGAGGTCTTCGTAGAATCGTTTTGAGATTTCGTGGTAGTCCAGAGCCGTGACGAAGTGAGGACGAATATCTCTATCGAGAAGAGGTTTGAGTGTGGTTTGAACGGCGATGATGATCACGCGGTCTCGAATGCCGGGTTGTGCAAGGAGGTGAACGTTCTTGGCGAGACTGGGACCTGCGCTGACCAGGACGGCGGGCTTACCGCGAGCAATATCATGAATGGGGTCAGTAGTCGAACCCGCGGCGTACTGACCGAGATTCTGAGTAAGATTACGACAGGTTGCGCTGGCGTTGACCAGCGTGGTGGCGAGATTGGTTCTGCAATAAGAGGCAAACTTCGAAAACGACTCTGTAAACCGAGTGATCGCATCCGCTTGTAGCTGACGTGTGGGAGGATGGGTAATAAACTGAACACCCTGAATGATGGCGGACGTATGGGGCTCGAGGCGTGTGGTGAGAGATGCGGCGTCGATGTCGCCCGTAAACAACATGAAGGAACGATGGGCAAGAACGTCGGTTAAGTCCTGCTCTTCGATAACAGCGCGTAGAAGCGGAGCGTCCGGCTCGTAGACAACAACAAGTGCTTTACCCGCAGCACGTTCGAGAATGGGACGAAGGTGGTGCCCAAGCCCAAAACCCATGACCATGATGGCGGCGTTGGCCTCGACATCCACAGACTCGGCTAGACGTTCAGCTTCATCAAGGGGTTTGAATCGCGAAGCCAGGGTAGTCTTGCGTAGTTTACCCTCAAGCGATGTCTCGTAAATCCCGGAAACAGGGCCTTGTTTGGAATCGACGAACGTCAGGCAATCCGCAGGCGTCGTCTCGCAAAGCAGTTCCGCACTTTGAGGATTGGCGGTCCGCAGGGCTTTGAGGTTTTTTTTAAGCAAGTCAGTCATGGAAATTGCCGTAAAGTTAGTCGCTGCTGGTGCGCATGACGCCGAAGTGGCCTGCTTATAATCCGTGCGCACGAGATATCGAATGACGTATGGTTTTTATCGGAATCGACTTCAAAGAGGCTTGAACATTGGACGTGAGTAATTGGCCGGACCCCCCAGTTTGGGAGCATTGGACTTTGGAAAACCCGTGGCCGCTGGCGCTAAGCCTGCTTTTGGTCACAGTCGGGTTAATCGTGCATGGGATTCGGCGGCAGTCGCGACCGACAGTGGCGACGGGGAAATTCGGGGTGGTGTTGATAATCAGCCTCGTCGTGACGGCCGTTTTCGTCGAAACGGATCGCGAATTCGTAACAAAACGAACAACTGAACTGCTTGGGGAGCTGGAGAAAGGCAGGAATGTAGAGAAGATAATGCCCTTTTTTGACAAAGACTGCGACTTACTCGGCGTGGATTACGGTGAATTGAAGGAACTGCTCAGGAAATCAAACAATCAGAATCAATTGGAACGTCTCATCGTTCGCCAAATTCGAGCTCATCAACCGGTGAAAAACACTATGCGGATGTATGTATCGGTGTTGGGAAAGTTCCAGCTTGGAGCGGGTCCTGCACAGTCCGTTCTGGTCTGGCGACGAGACAAGAAGGAGTTGATTTGGCGTATTGTGGGCATTGAAGCACTTTTTGCGGCGGGGCGCGAGATTAATCATCTGGGGCGACTTACGGGTAATTGATACGTAAATCGCGTGATATTTTCGGCATTCGTGGGAGATAATCGGTTAAAATTGGACGATATCGCGTCGATGAATGTCTCATTGATGCGTGGGATGTTTACCACCGCCGATTTCGGCTGAGAGTGAGTATTTGATGAAACGCCAACATTGGATGATTGCGGGTCTGGGACTTGTTTTAACCCTTACTTCGACCGCGCTGGGCCAAAAGGATGCTGAAGCGACGTTTGACCTTCGACCGATCTGGAAGTCCGGCCAGCAATCTCGGTATCGTCTGACCCAGGAAGAGAAGACGACAATTGAGATTGTGGGACTTGCCAAACCGCAATCAACCACGACGAAAATGACTGCGGAAGTCACATGGCAGGTTACCAAAGCCAATAAGGAAGGTGGTGGCACGGCGACACTCACCATTGACAAGCTGACGATGAGCATCACGGACCGCAAGGGCAATACGACGGTCGTATCGGCTACGGAAGGCGAAGAGAAAGCCCGACAATTCGTGACGGCAATGACAGGATCCCCCCTGACGGTAACCATCGGCGGCAACGGCGGCGTGGAATCCATTCAGGGACATGAAGCCATCCAGAGCAAGGCGGGAGATCAGGGCAAGAATCTGGATGCGGACTACTTCAAGGAGCTGGCAATGGACCTTGCTGTATTGTTCGGTGGAAAGAAAGGCGTGAAAACCGGGGCAGAATGGACACAAGATCACACCTCCAAACACCGTCTTGGAAAGATTGCAGCGAAGGCAACATACAAGGCTGCGGGCGTTGAATACATTTCAAAGATTCCAGTCGTACTGATCAATCGGACAGCGGATATTCGATTCGAGCCAAAACTGCGTGACGGCGGGCCACCCATTGACCTGAAGACAACTGATACGAAAAGTACGGCACAGATCATGTTTGATATGTCCCGCAAGGAAGTGGTGGGCGCCAATTTTGATCACGTTTTGCAGCTGGAAATCAGCCGTACGGTCGGATCTCGAACGCTGAGGAGCGTTTACCGGGAAGCCGCAAATACGCAATTGATCCGAATTTCCGAGAAGTAAATGCAGAAAGAAAAGTGACGAATCAATCGGTGGTCGAGTTGCTAATTTGATGGATCAATGTTGAAACGGCTGCATACCTCTGCAGTCGTTTTTTCTGCGCTAGCGAAAAATCGAATTCGGCAATTGCAAAGTTATGTTCGAGACGCAGGGGGTATGCGCTAAAATCGCTCAGTGGGCTGTCATAGATATTTCGCAGGAAGTAAGATACGGCCACGATCAGCGATCTGCAAATGAGAAACTCCAACATGGTTTTTGTTCGCGAGGATTTGAGAGACTTATTTGGGGAGAAAACCATCGATGAGTTCTTTGCGATCGAAGGCAAGGTGTATCGGGATCATGCTCATCGCAAGACACAGCGGTTTGAAAGAGGCGAGAGGGCATTTTTTATCAAGAAGCATGATCGGGCGGGCTGGGGTGAAGTGGTAGGGCAAGCACTCAAGACCATGAAGGCGCCGCAACTCGGGGCCAGATATGAATGGGAGGCAGTGGAGGCCTTCGAGAAATTGGGAATCCCAACGGTGAAGGTAGCGGCATATGGGGAGAGTGATGGAAATGCGGCGAGCCAGAGGTCGTTTGTCTTGACGGAGGAACTTGACGGAGTCACTTCTCTGGAGGATCTTTGCCGGCACTGGTCTCGGGATGGCGTTGACGAGGACTTCAAGCGTCAGGTGATCAACCGGGTTTCCGATCTCACACGACGAATGCACGAAGGCGGAATTAACCACAGGGATCTCTATTTGTGTCACTACCTGCTGAAGTACGATCAGGCGGATTCCGGCAGCATGGAAGACTCGATGAGATTGTTCATTTTTGATTTGCACCGCGCCCAAATGCGCGAATCAGTCCCGATGCGTTGGCTGGTGAAGGATGTAGGTGGTTTATTGTTTTCCGCCATGGATGTGGAGCTGACAACACGCGATCTCTTGCGTTTTGTAAAGCAATACGGTGGCGGACGTTTGCGTCAGACCCTGCATCATCGTCGAGCATTCTGGCAAAAGGTATTGCGTAGGGCCAGGCGACTGTATCGCAAGGAACATGGGCGACCGGCACCGCAGATCTGGCGGTGAAAGGGGATATTCCGGGGAGTGAAATACCTACCCTATTGATCCAGGCAGACATGAAAAAACCGCACGCGCTGTGGGTATCGCGTGCGGTCGGGTTGGGTTTGGGTCTTTCTCAGGTTCACGTTGGTCGTTTCAGGTCTATCTTTTCGCGACTTGCAATGAGTTATCGAAGGCGGATGGCAAACGTTGCACGCCTCAGTCATCAATCCAACAAAAAAGCCCTACACGAATGCAGGGCTTTTTTGAGTCAGATTAACGGCTAAATCTAGCTCGCCTTGGCCGTCGCCTTGGGGTCAATGGCATTGATGACAAAAGGCTTACGGTATTCCCTTGTGAGAAGTTTGTTGGCGGCTTCAGAATTGGTAAAGCGTTCCGTCTTGGGATCCATTTCGAGAACGGTACCGAGTGTAAGCGTCTTAGGATCGATCTTAACCTTATTGGCTCGGCAGTGCTCGTACATACGTGCGATTGAGTCCTCTGCAATGGCATCGCCCTTGAACTGGGCTTTGATTTCATCCGGGGTAGCTTTCTTGCCAAGTTGATGAGAGATGTTTCCGGTGTGGCAAAGAGCGGAAGAAAGATGTCCCTCTTCGATTTCGGCGGTGAGGATGGATTGATCGCGTTTACGGACCGCATCGATAAAGTTACCATAGTGTCGCCCACCGCCGCTGAAGTTCTTGATGCGTTTTCCTTCCTTATCGATCGCCCGACCGGCAGAGTAAGAACCTACCAGCATTGTTCCGCCTTCACACTCAACGACGACGCCGATGCGAATGCCCTTGAGACGTGTGGTGGGTAAGCCACGCACTTCAAAGATAAGCGGGGCACGTTTGTAATCGTGATAGATAACCTGAGTATTGGGTGTGTTGCCCGCATCCTCGTAACCAATACGACCACCAGCTGAAATAACGCGAGGTGACAGTTCCTTTTCGCCAAGGAACCAACGAGCGAGGTCCATCTGATGGATACCCTGGTTACCGAGGTCGCCGTTACCTGTATTGAAATCCCAGTGCCAATCGTAGTGCATCTTGTTGCGATAGAGCGGCACTTTGGCGGCCGGACCGCACCAAAGATTGTAATCGACTTCCTTGGCGATGGTAAGGGGCGTGGAACGTTTCCCGATGGATCGTCGCGATTTATAGCATGTGCCGACGGCGTACTTGACCTTGCCGAGCTGACCGGACTCGACGTATTTGATCATGTCGCGCATGCCCTTGTTGGAACGGGACTGCGTGCCGGTCTGGCAAATTTTGTTGTAGCGACGTGCAGCGTTAACGAGTTGGCGACCTTCCCAGACATTATGCGAGACAGGCTTTTCGCAATAGACATCCTTGCCGGACTCCATCGCCTGGATGGAGATGATGGCATGGGTGCAGTTATGCGTGCCAACAGAGACAATGTCAATGTCTTTGCGATCGACGACGCGGCGATAATCCTGGATGGCTTCGCACTTGTTCTTCCAGTTTTTGGTGACCATGTTGGCCTTGCTTTTGGCACGATTGATATCGGCATCACAGGAAACAGTACATTGGGTATTTTTGGATTCCCCATACAGCCAATGCATGTGGGTTGTGCCCCGATTGACGCCAACGACGGCGACGTTGAGGCGATCATTGGCGCCGAGTACCTTGGCATTGGTGCTAAGAGAAAAGCCAACACCGGCCGTGGCGACCGCGGAAGATTTGAGGAAGCGTCTACGTGACAGAGCCATTGTGTGTCTCCTGTGGTTTTTGTTCGTAGTTGTACGTTCCCGTATTGTAGACTAATTCAAATGGGTTACACAAGGGGATCGGAGAATTGAGAGAGGATTTATTTGACGCGAGTGTATTGGTTGAACGAGAAAAAACCGTCAAATAGTCGCATCGGCACAGGTTTAATTGAAAAAGCTCGCATCACAACTGGCACGAGCTTAAGTTATCCGAGACGGATAAATCCTTACTTTTTGGCAAGGGCTTTCAAAATGTCGGCTTCGATCTTGGCAGGGGTGACGCTAGATCGATAGCGTTTGATGACTTTGCCGGATTTGTCTACCAGAACTTTTTCAAAGTTCCATCTGACCTTACCCTGATTCTTCGCTGCAAGTGGTTTCTCAATGGATGTAATGTACTTGTAGAGCGGCGCCGCGTTTTTGCCATTGACCTCGATCTTTGAGAACATATCAAAGGTTACACCATACTTGGAGCTGCAGAATTCCTTAATTTCGGAATCTGAACCTTTTTCCTGTTTTCCAAATTGGTTGCAGGGAAAGCCGAGAATGGCGAGGCCGGAGGCTTTGTGGTCTTTGTAGAGCTTTTGAAGGCCTTTGTAGTGCTTGGTGTAGCCGCAGCGTGAAGCGACATTGACCATGAGGACGACTTTGCCCTGGTACTTGGCGAGATCGACTTCCTTACCATCGATGTTTTTCATTTTGAACTTCAGGGCGGGGCCGACTTTAGCAGCTTTCTTTTTGGCGGCATCCGCAACACCTGTACCAAACGCAAGAAGGCCGAACGCTACGAAAAGAGTAAGGATCTTTGAGGGCATGGCATGAATCTCCAATTCAGATTGTCCCGAGGGTATGTGTTTTTCGATTTGTCACAGCGGTCGACGCCGACCGCCGTGCGGGCTTACATGATACCCGAGTAATTTGGCATAGAGTGATGGAATTCGTTAAATGATGAAATCCTAATGCGAAAGGAAAGATTGGCATAATTGCTTAATTCAGGCTCGGTATAATGCGGTTGGAGTCGGCATGAATGCGTCTACTACCAGTAGAAAGACCCTCGATGCGAGTTAACACAGGCAGGCCGTACTGCATCACCTTTTTTGGGAAAACGAAATGAAGAATACACTACCCGTTGTATGGATGTTGGGGTTGATGCTGTTCGGACTTGTGTCCGACGGCGTACCGGCCGATGACGTAAAGCGAACGGGACGTGCCTGGCTGGATATGGATTATGGTGGATACTTGATGTCGACCGTGGAGTCCCCTCAGCCAAAAGGGAACTTCGCATACAAGGGGATTTCGATACGATTGGCCGGAGATACACGCACAGCGACAACCGACGGGAACGCGGCGACGGTGGTGTTTGATAAGGATTTACTTCGGTATTCGGCCGGGTGGACGGGGGGATTGCTTCAGATGAGGTCAATCGTGTGGGATGGTTCGCATCAGACACATCCTAAGCTGGATGGCGACCTGGTTTTTGTGACGCGAAAGACTCCGGGCTGGTCGAAGCCGGGCGGGGTGACAGGATTTCATGATCCACGCGAGTTGCCATACGGTCCGCTTCCCCGTGAGTGGGCGAAGTGGAAGGGCCTGTACGTACACGGAAAACAAGTCGTCCTGAGTTATAGCGTTGGGAAATCACAGGTATTGGAGTCGCCGGGATTACGTGACCAGGCGGGGCAGCGAATCTTTACACGTACCATCAATGTCGACAGGATTGGAAAGGGCGGGTCATCAATAAGCGTGGCCGAATCGTTGGGTGAAACAACACATATCTTATCGCGAAAAACCATGGACAAAGTAGAAGATGGCGTAGCAGATACATCGTTTGTGGTCATTGGCAAACTAAAATCGCCGCCGAAGACGAAGGTGGAGACCAAACCCGCCAAGCCGACGACCAAAGGCCTTGTCGCCAGATGGAGTTTCGACGACATAAAAGTAGGTTCGGTGAAAAACGTGGGCGGCAAGGGATATGCCGCGCGTATTCATGGCGGAAAGGTGACGAAGGGGATCAAGGGCAATGGCATCAAACTCGGATATTCGGGACGCATTGACGTAGAAGGCGGCGAGAAACTCGAACTGGGCAACAAGTCATTCACGATTACGGCCTGGATCAAAAAACGAGGCAGAGGAACAATTTTTTCAAAAGCGAAGGCTGCGGGAGAATGGGCCAGGCAAGGCAAAACGATGTATGTGGAGGGCGGAAAACTTCATTATGATGTGGGATGGGTAGGTCTTGTGTCATCCAAGGGTCGCTTGGCACCGGGTAAATGGCAACACGTGGGGATGAGTTATGATGCCAAGTCCAAAACCTGTCGCTTGTATATCAATGGTCGTGTAGAAGCCGAAAAGCGTTTGACCCGGATTAAAGCAGACAATGCAGGGGATATATTTCGCTTGGGCGCCGGGCCATACAAAGGTGGGTTCAACGGAGCACTCGATGAGGTCAGGGTTTATGATCGTGTCTTGACCAAAGCCGAGATGGCCGCGTTTGGCGATGGGAAATCTGCCGCGACGACGACAGATGCGATTACCGCGATCGGTGTTGTCGGCGCAAACGGCGCTAAATGGGTCACGAAAGACGGAGCGATTCGACTTCAATTGAAGGCCAATGATTTGGCAGCAAAGTTTATAATCATCACCTGGCGTGGAGATCGGAAACACTTGAAAGTGTTTACCCAGGCGTTCGATAAAGTAAAACCCGTTGATCTGAAGCCGTTAACCAAAGGCGGCCCGGCTCGTTGGAGCAAAAAGGTTGTGACCGAAGGCAAGATGGGCAGCGTACGAAGCGCATACACCGTAGATGTAATAACGACGCCTGCGAAAAACCCGTGGCGTGCACGCGTGCGTATTGGCGGGTTCGATTTCTTCAAGGATGGTAAGCGTGCGGCGATCGCCTGCTGGGATGGAGATGTGTGGGTGGTAAGCGGATTGGGGAACAAGCTCGGCAAATTGACCTGGCAGCGGATTGCCAGCGGGATGTTTCAGCCACTTGGATTGAAAATAGTCGATGAGAAAATCTACGTGCTTTGTCGGGATGAAATCACGATTCTCCACGATCTGAATGGTGACGGTGAGGCAGACTTTTACGAGAACTTCAACGACGATGCGACCGTCACCGAACATTTCCATGAGTTTGCGATGGCGCTTCAACAGGACAAGGATGGACACTTCTATTACGCCAAGGGCGGACGACATGCACTTGACGCAGTGGTCCCTCAGCATGGCACGATCATTAAGGTATGGAAAGACGGTTCGAAGTCGCAGATCATCGCCAAAGGTTTCCGTGCGCCCAACGGGCTGCACGTTAATGATGATGGAACGTTTATTACTTCCGATCAACAGGGCCATTGGACTCCGGCCAATCGAATCAACTGGGTGAAACCCGGCGGGTTTTATGGATACGTATGGAGTTATTTTCCAAACAAGAAACCGACAACATATGACAAGCCACTGGTGTGGCTGCATCCGAACTTTGATCGTAGTCCGGCAGAGCAGTTATTCGTGGATAGCAAAAAGTGGGGGCCGCTTGGCGGAAAACTGTTAAGCATGTCGTACGGCACCGGATATTTGTACCACGTCATGCACGAAAAAGTGAATGGCGAACGACAGGGAGCCGCCGTGCGTATGCCGATTAAGATGTTCCCGACGGGGGTAAGCCGCGGCCGGTTTCACCCCGGCGATGGTCAACTTTACGTCGCGGGGCTTTTCGGCTGGGCAGGCAATCGCACGACCCCCGGAGGATTCTATCGTGTTAGATACACGGGAAAGCCGCTCCACTTGCCAATGAGTTTTTCAGCCAGCAAGAATGGTATCCTGATTCAGTTCAGCGGCAAGCTGGATGCCGAGCTTGCCGCGGATATCGACAGTTTCGACGTAGAGATGTGGAACTACCAATGGAAACAGCGGTACGGATCGGGGGATTATCGCGTGACGGATGGCAAACGTGGACGTGATAAACTTAAGGTAAAACGCGCACAGCTTGGTCGCGATGGCAAGTCAGTTTTTCTCACCATTGAAGGCATGAAGCCTTGCATGACGATGCGCGTAAGATACGACCTGGAATCAGTGGACGGAGAAGAAATTCGAGACGAAATCCACGCAACTATCCACGCCTTGGGCAAAGACACATCGCTGGATGAGTGATTTCTTGAGTGAATTTTCCGGTCGGTATACGCTCAGAAACTAGCGGCTACCGACTTTTTTTTTGACTTCGCGGGCTTTTCCTCTGGTGGGTCATTTTCCGGGAGAGGAGCACTGAACTTCAACCGTTTGAGCTTGTTCGCGGCGTTCAAAGCCGCCACCTTAAAGCACTCGGCAAAGGTTGGGTAGTTAAATACGGTCTGCGTGAAATAATCCAACCCGCCTCCAAGCGCAATCACGGCCTGCCCAACATGGATCAACTCGGTCGCCCCCGTTCCGATGGCGTGGACACCCAGGAGATTACCGGTTTCTCGATGAAAGATCATTTTGACCAATCCGGTGGAGTCCCCCAAGATCTGACCGCGCGCGATTTCGTTATACCGAGCGATTCCGCATTCATACGGAATACGTTTGTCGGTCAATTCTTCTTCAGTCTGGCCCACCGTCGATATCTCAGGAATGGAGTAAATACCGATTGGGAACAGAGCATCCAGGGTTTCACAATCCGCGCCGAACATGTGGCAGGCAGCGCGGCGCCCCTGCTCGGCGGAAGTTGCCGCCAATGCCGGGAAACCAATGACATCGCCCGCAGCATAGATGTGCTTGGCAGATGACTGATAGAACTGATTAACGTCAATACGACCGCGTTCATCCGCGGAAAGACCGGCCGCATCTAGGCCCAGACTCGCCGTTGCGCCTTGGCGACCCGCCGAGAACAGGACGAGATCTGCGGCAATGGCCTTGCCGGATTCCAGGTAAATAACTCCCATCGGATTGCCATCGGTATCATCGGTGATATCGATGCGATCCACTGCCTCACCCAATCGGAAAGTAACATCAATTTGACGCATCTGATACATCAATTCATCGGTCAATTCGTGATCGAGGAACTCCATGGGACGTGTGCGTTTATCAATCACAATGACATCCACACCCAAATTGGCAAACATCGTTGCGTACTCGATACCGATGACGCCCGCGCCGACCACCGCCATCGTCTGTGGCAAATCCTTTAGATCCAGAATGCCATCCGAATCAATCAGTGTTTTCCCATCCGGGGCAACACCACGCGGCTTGGCGGGCATGGATCCCGTTGCAATGAGAAAGTGTTCAGATGTGAGAACACGCGAGCCTTCCTCGTTATCAATCTGAATGCTGTGAGGCCCGGTGAAAGTCGCCGTAGCACGAATGATATTGATATCGTTCTTTTGAAGCTGCTCGGTCTGGACTCTGGTCTCTCGACGGATGACATCGTTAACCCGTCCGAGCAGTTGTGTCATAGTGGGCTTAACCTTCGGGGCGAACCCGAGGCCGTCATCAAATCCCGCCCGAACGTTGAAAGTCCGCACGGCCTCCCGAAACGTCTTGGAAGGAATGGTCCCGGTCTCCAGACACACTCCGCCGATGACACGTCTCTTCTCAATCACCGCGACGCGTTTATTGAGTTTTGCGGCCTGAACAGCCGCTCTCTGCCCTGCGGGCCCGCTGCCAATGCAAATCAAATCGTAATCAAAAGTCTCTGACACGGCTTGTCTCCTACCAATTGCCCCAATGCCAACACGTGGACTATATCACGAGACGGCGGGAAGTGCATTGGGCATTATCGGCTAGAAACGTGTTAGAGTGGAGACGACCTCTCTTTCCAGCCGGAACACGCCGCAAAAAGAAAGATTTTTCAGGCGAATTCGGTTGTTATTGGACCTTGCAAATTTACAGTCCGCGCATGACAAAACCCTCAGCATGTTACAGAAGGGTTTTGGAAAAACCACCGTATCAGAGCGTCGCGGAGGTATAAGGCAGGAGCCCCATATACCGGGCACGCTTGATAGCACGGGCAGCAAGCCTCTGATCAAAAGCGGAAAAGCCGGTTCGCTTACGACCGTTAATCTTGCCGTTAGGGCTCATCAGACGACGAAGCGGCTCAGCATCGCGATAATCGATATACCGCTGACCGTTAGAACTGACGACCGTGACACTGGCGGAATTACCGCCAAATCTGGAAAACTTGCTCATCGGAAAAAACTCCGTCCTGGTTTGGTAGCCCCGAAATTTGATTCGGGGCGACGGTTTGGGTGA
>JANQQT010000118.1 GCA_028284925.1 Phycisphaeraceae bacterium
ACGACCTCGGAGGCCCGAACCGACTCCCCAATATCAGCCGCGGCAGGTACACCTGGTGGGAAGGCCCGCAAATCGCCAACCGGGACCTCATGACCTACCAACCCCGCGCCACCGGCAAATACCGACTCTGGCTCAGCTGGGGCGCCGGTTGGCATACCCACGCCACCAATGCCACCTACTGGATCGACAGCGATGGCGACCTCGCCACCACCAACGACCGCACACTCCTCGCAACCGTCGACCAGCAACGCTTCGCCAACCGAACCGGTCAGGTCGTCAACAAACCCCTCTGGAGCGGCTTCCAGGATGTCGGTGTATGGACATTCCAACCCAAATCCAAAATCATCCTCAAAGCCGGCCCCACTGCCAAACCCGTCACCGCCGACGTCATTGCCCTCCAATCCGTCAAACAACTCCATAAACCAGCTAAGGGACGCCCCACACTCCCAAGCCTCCGCACCGGTGTCAACGCCAAACGCAACGAGGAATACTTCAATCCAATCAAAGCCAAATGGGTCCGTTTCACCGTCCATCGCACCAACAGCGCCGAACCCTGCATCGATGAACTGGAAATCTACGCCGCCGGCACACAAACCAATATCGCCACCCACGGCAAACCCACATCCAGCGGCAATTACGCCAACAATCCAAAACACAAACTCGAACACATCAACGACGGCATCTACGGCAACGGCCGAAGTTGGATATCCAACACCAACGGCGCCGGCTGGATACAAATCGAACTCAAACAACCCACAACCATCGATCGCATCGTGTGGGGAAGGGATCGCCAACTCAGATATCAGGATCGTCTCGCCACCCAATACCGCATCGAAGTTGCAATTGATAAAGACAAATGGATCACCGTGGCCGACTCCACCGATCGTCTCGCCGTCAATCTCAATTCAGATGGTGGCCTCGCCGCAAAACTTGCCAGACTCTCTCCCGACAAGGCTCGCATCGCCGAATCCCTGATCCAGAAAATCAGGAGCTATGATGCCCGCCTCGCCCAACTCTCCAAGAAAGTCCTGGTCTACGCCGGTCGATTCGCCAACCCCGGCCCGACCCATCGCCTTTACCGCGGCGACCCCATGGCCAAACGCGAAGTCGTCCCACCCGATACACTGGAAGTCCTGCACAAAGATGTCGGCCAACTTAAACTCAAATCCACCTCACCCGATCAAAAGCGACGCATCGGTCTCGCCAACTGGATTACCAACGACCAAAACCCCCTCACCCCGCGCGTCATCGTCAATCGCATCTGGGCATGGCACTTCGGTACAGGCATCGTCAACACCCCCAGCGACTTCGGTGGCAACGGCGGTAGCCCATCACACCCCGAACTTCTCGACTACCTTGCCTCCGAACTCATCGAAAACGGTTGGTCACTCAAACACATTCACCGCCTCATCCTGACTTCAAAAACCTACCAGCAGACCGGCAAGGCAAGCGGTAGGGGGGTAAAACTCGACGCCAACGTGCGCTACCTCTGGCGATTTCCCTCCCGTCGCGTCGAGGCCGAAGTCATTCGCGACAACATCCTCGCCACCTCCGGCGTATTGGATCTCCAAATGGGCGGCCCCGGTTTCAGCCTCTTCAAACCCAACACCAACTACGTCCGCGTCTATACTCCCAAGGAAATCTATGGCCCCGCCGAATGGCGACGCATGATCTACATGACCAAAGTCCGCATGGAACACGATGACGTTTTCGGTGTCTTCGACTGTCCCGATGCGGGCCAACCCACCGCCAAACGCATTCGCAGCACCACCGCCATACAGGCCCTCAACCTCTTCAACAGCGCCTTCGTCCTCCAGCAGGCCAACCTTTTCGCCAAACGAATCCGAAAAGAAGCCGGCGCCAATCCGTCCGCGCAGGTCAACCTCGCCTTCACCCTCGCATACGGACGCAAACCAACTTCAAAGGAATTGCACGGCGCCCTGCGCCTCGCCAAAAACCACTCCCTGACCGCCGTTTGCCGCGCCATACTGAACTCAAGCGAGTTCATGTTCCTTCCATAAGGTATTTCCATGAAACCCACGCTCTCACATCACGGCAGAAACCTGCTTGATCGACGAAACTTCCTCGCCGGAACCGGCACAGCCCTCTCCGGTATGGCCCTTGCCAGCCTTCTCAACACCGAAGACACCCTTGCCGCGTCAAAACCCATTCGTCCCGTCGTCGATCCTTCCCGTCCCCACGCCGCCCGTCCCACACATCTCCCCGCCGCTGCCAAAAACGTCCTCGTCATTTTCTGCTCCGGCGCTATCAGTCATGTGGATACCTTCGATTACAAGCCTGACCTCGTCAAACACCACGGCAAACCCATGCCGGGCAGCGAGAAACTCATCACCTTCCAGGGCAAACAGGGCAACCTTACCCAACCGCTCTACAAGTTCCGGCCGCGCGGCAAGTCCGGCAAGATGATCAGCTCACTCGTCGAAAATATCGGCGCCCACGCCGATGACATCTGCTTCCTCCACGCCGTCAAGGGTAAATCCAATACCCACGGCCCGGGTGAAAACTTCATGTCTACGGGTTTCACCCTCGATGGCTTCCCTTCCATGGGCGCATGGGTCACCTATGCCCTCGGCTCCGCCAACGCCAACCTCCCCGCCTTCGTCGCCATCCCCGACCCGCGCGGCGTACCCCAATCCAGCGTAAATAACTGGGGCAGCGGCTTCGTCCCCGCCGTCTTTCAGGGAACACCCTTCAACGCCTCCAAACCCATCCGAAACCTCGCCCGACCCGCCAATATCTCCAAAAAAGCTGACGACGCCACACGCGACTTCCTCAAATCCCTCAACGATGAACACCTCAAACGATTCCCCGGCGACACCGAGCTCGCTGCCCGCATCGCCAGCTATGAACTTGCTGCCAAGATGCAACTCTCCATACCCGAAGTCAGCGACATCTCCACCGAGCCTAAACACATCATGCGCATGTATGGGGCTGATGACTCCCAAAACAAAGTCAAAGCGGGTTTCGCCCGAAACTGCATCCTCGCCCGCCGCCTTGTTGAAAAAGGCGTTCGCTTCGTACAACTCTTCAACGGCGCATACGCCATGGGCGAAGGCGTAGGCAACTGGGATGGCCACAAGGCACTCAAAAAACAGTACGACATCCACGGCCCGATTCTCGATCAACCCGTCGGCGCCCTCCTCACCGATCTCAAATCACGCGGACTCCTCGAGGACACCCTCGTCGTCTTCTGTTCCGAATTTGGCAGAATGCCCACCTTCCAGGCAGGCGCGTCCGGCCGTGACCACAACCCCTACGGGTTCACCTGTTGGCTCATGGGCGCGGGCGTCAAGGCCCCGTTCACCTACGGCTCAACCGACCCGTGGGGCTACAGAGCCGCCCACAACATCACCACCGTCCACGACTTCCACGCCACCATCCTCCACATCCTCGGCCTGAACCACGAACAACTTTCCTTCTACCACAACGGCTTCGAACGCCGCCTCACCGATGTCCACGGCCACGTCGTCAACGATATCCTTGCCTGAATCCCCGCCCCGTCAGTCTGACAACTTCACCCCAAGGTTGTATAACGTAAACACATACTTATCCGTAACCTCCGCGATCCGCTTAGACGTCGGCTTGCCTGCCCCATGCCCCGCCTTCGTCTCAATGCGAATCAACACCGGCCGCTCACCTTCGTGTGCTGCCTGCAACCGCGCGATAAATTTATAACTGTGCGCCGGCACAACCCGGTCATCATGATCCGCCGTTGTCACCATCGTCGCCGGATATTTCGTCCCATCCTTCAGGTTATGCAACGGTGAATACTTCAACAGGTTCTTAAAGTGCACGGCTTCATCCGGCGAACCGTAATCACTCGCCCACGCCCACCCGATCGTAAACTTGTGATAACGCAGCATGTCCATCACACCCACCGCAGGCAACGCCACCCCAAACATCTCCGGCTTCTGCGTCATACACGCGCCAACCAGCAATCCTCCGTTTGACCCGCCCGCAATCGCAATCTTACGGGGGTTGGTATATTTCTTCTCCGTCAGATACTTCGCCGCATGAATAAAGTCATCAAACACATTCTGCTTGTTGAGCTTCGTCCCGGCATCATGCCACGCCTTCCCATACTCACCCCCGCCCCGCAACGATGGCTGCGCATACACACCGCCCAACTCCATCCAAACCAGTCGACTGATCGAAAACCGCGGCGTCAACGAAATATTAAACCCTCCATACCCATACAAATACGTCGGGTTCTCGCCATCTAGCTTCACGCCTTTCTTATGCGTGATGAACATCGGCACGCGCGTCCCATCCTTGGATGTATAAAACACCTGCTTCGCCACATAATCATTCGGGTCAAAGTCCACCGAGGGCTTCTTGTAGACCTCCGACTTTTTCCCCTCCAGGTCATATCGATAAATCGTGTAAGGCGTTGTAAACGATGTAAACGAATAGAACGTCTCCTTCGCATCCCGCTTCCCCCCAAATCCGGACACCGATCCAATCCCCGGCAACTTCACTTCCCCTAACCATTCCCCCTTCGTCGAAAAAGTTCGCACCACCGATTGCGCATCCTTCAAATACTGCGCATAAACCTTATCCCCAAACATAGACACCGATCGCAACGTATCCTTCGACTCCCCAACCACCGTTCGCCACTTTTCCCGCCCTGCATCCCTCGTATCAATCGCAATCACCTTCCCACGCGGCGCACCGTGCGTCGTCTGGAAATAAAACACCGGCCCGTCATTCCCCACAAAGTAATACGCCGCATCAAAGTCCTTCAACAACTCCACCACCTCCGCACCCTCCGTCTTCAAATCCTTATAAAAAATCCCATTCTTTCTCAGCGTCCCCTTCGACACATGAATCATCAGATAGTTTCCATCCTCCGTCTCCCAACCCCCAAACCCCCACTTCGCCTGATCCTTACGCTCATAAACCAACCGATCCTCCGACTGCGGCGTCCCGACCTGGTGATAATAAACCTTCTGAAACTGATTCTGGGCCTGCAACTTCTTCCCCTCCACAGGCTTGTCATATCGAGAGTAATAAAACCCCTTGCCATCCTTCGACCAGTCCGCCCCCGTAAACTTCGCCCACAGAATGTGATCCGCCAGATCCTTCCCCGTATCCACATCCCGCACCTTAAACTCACGCCAGTCTGACCCCGATCGCGAGATCGCATATGCAATTTTCTTCCCATCATTGCTCACCGACCACGAGGCCAGCGCAACCGTCCCGTCCTTCGATAACTTGTTCGGATCAATCAGCACCCTGGCCTCCCCCTCAATCGATTCCGCCACATACAACACAGACTGGTTTTGCAACCCGTCATTCTTGCTGAAAAAGTACCGACCTCCGATCTTCCGGGGCGTTCCAAACTTTTCGTAGTTCCACAACTCCGTCAGCCGCTTCCTGATCCGCTCTCGCCCCGGCAACCCCTCCAAATAACCCATCGTTACCTTATTCTGCGCATCCACCCACGCCTTTGTCTTCGCCGAGTTCGCATTCTCCAGCCACCGATAAGGATCAGGCACCTTCACTCCATGCAGCGTATCCACCTGGTTCGATGGATGCGATGATGGATACTCCAACGCAACGCCAGGCCCGCCGCCCGTCCCGCATCCAGGCAACGCCAACGCCGCCCCCCCGAGAACTGACACACACCAAACCAATCTACTTATCCAATAAATCTGCTTCATTTTCTTATCTTTCTTGAGGATTATCACGAATCAGGCCTTGCCACAAAGCAGGAGTATAGTACGCTTTGCAACTTCTGGCGGTCGCGGTGTAACGAAATACAACCACACAGGACCCTCCCTCATGAGCAAATACCGAACCGCCCCCGTCCCCACCACCAAAATGCCCGGCGGAATCCCATACATCATCGGCAACGAATTCGCCGAACGCTTCAGCTTCTACGGCATGAAAGCAATCCTCATGGTCTTCATGACCAAACACCTCATCGACAGCAACGGTGAGCTTGCCGTCATGTCCGAAGAGGATGCAACTGCAAACGTCCACTTTTTTATGACAGCCGTATATCTCACTCCGCTTTTCGGCGCATTTGTTGCCGACTGGTTACTTGGAAAATATCGCACCATCATCTCACTATCAATCGTTTATTGCCTGGGCCACCTCGCACTCGCCGTGGATGAGACCCGCATAGGTCTTGCTGTCGGACTCGTACTAATTGCCGTGGGTGCGGGGGGCATCAAACCTTGCGTCTCCGCGCACGTCGGCGACCAGTTTGGCAAATCGAACGAAAACCTTATCGAGAAAATATTCAGTTGGTTTTATATGTCAATCAACCTCGGCGCCTTTCTCTCCATGTTGGCCACCCCTGTACTATTGGACCAATTGGGTCCTCATTGGGCATTCGGCATACCCGGTATCCTTATGGCTCTCGCCACGATTGTCTTTTGGATGGGCAGACATAAATTCGTCCACATCCAGCCACGCGGAAAAGAGTTCATTCGTGAAGCATTCAGCGCGAGCGGCTTGAAGGTGATGGGCAAACTAATCCCCCTTTACGCCTTTGTCGCCATGTTCTGGGCGCTTTTTGATCAGACTGCCTCTCGCTGGGTAACACAGGCCGAAAACATGGATCGAGTCTTATTCGGATTCAAGTTGCTACCCTCCCAATTGCAAGCCGCAAATCCTCTCATGATCGTCATCCTCGTGCCTGTCTGCACCATGTATGTTTATCCCTGGCTGGATAAGCTGTTTAACCTCACCTCCCTCCGCAAAGTCGCCATAGGCCTTTTCCTCACCGTCGTCCCATTCTCAATCGCAGCTCTCATCCAGGCCAATATCGATGCTGGTGGCGAACCATCCATCCTCTGGCAGGTTCTCGCATATTTCTTCCTGACATTCGCCGAAATCATGATCTCTATCACATGTCTTGAGTTTTCTTACACCCAGGCACCTAAAGCCATGAAATCCCTGATCATGGGCCTTTATATGGCCTCCGTGTCACTAGGAAATCTCTTTACCGCTCTTGTTAACGTCTTCATCAAACGCGATGACGGTACAAGTCTCCTCGAAGGAGCTTCCTACTACTGGTTCTTTACCGCCGCCATGTTCGTCACCGCATGCTTCTTCCTAATCTTCGTAAAGCTTTACAAGCCACGCACTTACATTCAGGATGAAGAACCCCACTGTGAGGTCGTGGATGAAGCGATTTCCCACTAATTTCCAAACGGAAAAAATCATACCCCCCAAACAAAAACCTCACTAAGGCCTAAAAAAACCCCACTTCACCCTCGCGTTTAATCATACGTGCTGGTATAATTTCACTCGGTTGGAGGATTGAGACCTGTCGGCATCAGGGTTCCGCCATTTCTCTCATGTAACCTCCTCCGTGGTGAATATCAATTCCATCCCAACCGGATGACTACGTTCGCCCTTGGAACTTCTTGGAAAGAGTTGCGTCTATATCGCCACAGGAACGCTGAATGAGACTCCCTAAACTACTAAGGCGACTTCCTAGGATTCGCCGTTGGTCAAATAACCGATATAGCCGCCGTAATCGGCCACGCATATCCCGCAAGCACACCGACTCCCCTCTCCCTCCACTCCAACCCCTCGAAGACCGCCTCCTTCTCGCCGCAAACGTCGTCATCAACGAGATCATGTATCACCCCGATACCCATGATCCCATCCACGAATACATCGAACTCGCCAATTTCGGCGACGAACCAGCCAACCTCAACAACTGGGAATTCACCAGGGGTATCGATTTCACATTTCCACCCGTCACCTTGAACCCCGGTCAATTCCTCGTCGTCGCCGCTAACGAAAACGCCTTCATCAACAAATACGGCAACGTCCCCAACCTCGTCGGCGGATGGACCGGAAAACTCGCCAACGATTCCGAACGCATCAAACTCGAAAACGAACTCGGCGACCAGATCGACGAAGTCACCTATGCCGATGAAGGCGACTGGGCCGACAGAAGACTCATCGGAAACGACTGGAGTTGGGTTTCTCCTCACGATGGGGGGGGCAACTCCCTCGAACTTATCAACCATAACCTTTCCAACAAACGCGGAGCCAACTGGAACTCGAGCAACACCAACGGCGGCACACCCGGTGCTCCCAACTCCGTACGCGATTCAAACATCGCCCCACTCATCCGAAACGTCGAACATTTCCCTGCCGTCCCAACCTCCTCCGACACCGTCACCATCACCGCAGAATTCGAAGACGAAACGCCTGCAAATATCTCCGCCAGTGTGTTTTACCGCGTAGCCGATGGAAGTCCGGGCAATTTCATTGAAGTCCAGATGTTGGACGATGGCCTCAACGGCGATGGCGCTGCCAACGATGGCGTCTACGGAGCCACGCTCCCCGCAAGATCAAACAGTACCATCATCGAATATTACGTCCAGGCCTCCGACGGCTCCAACGAACGCTCCTGGCCCAAGCCTTCCAACGACGCCGGAACCGAACACCGCGCCAACGCTCACTATCAGGTCGACAACGAAGTCCCGGACCCCAATGTCCCCATGTACCGTCTCATCATGACGGAAAACGAGTGGGTTCGGTTCGAAGGGCGACCCAACAGTTCCAATGATCAGGCACACATCACCTTCATCAGCTACATCGACGGTGAATACAAGGTCCGTCACAACACCAGCATGAGGGTCCGGGGCAACGGCAGCCGCAGCGATTTCCCCACAAACTGGCGCATCAATTTCCCTTCTGATGACACTTGGGAAGGCGTACAGGCAATCAACCTCAATCAGGATCACTCATACAACCAGTTGCTCGGTATGCAAATCTTTGATCGTTCCGGCCTCCCCTCCGAAGGCGGTCGACGCGTCATGGTTCGCGTCAACAGCGACGACCAAACCCGTCACGACCGCATCCAGTTCGGCTCATACGTTCACCTCGAAGTCCCCTCATCCGAGTGGGCCGAGGATTATTTCCCCGCCGACTCCAACGGCAATTTCTACCGCGGCCAGAGTGGAGACCTTCGTTACCGTGGCAATGATCCCGGCAATTATCGCGGTAACTACGAGAAGAAAACCAACGAAGAAGAAGATGACTGGTCCGACCTCATCGCCGTGACACGCGCCCTGGATGACGGCGAAACGCCCGACAATGTCTTCATGTCTACCCTCGAGTCCGTCGCCGATGTCCAGCAGTGGCTCCGCTTCTTCGCCGTAAACGCCTTACTCGTCAATGAAGAAAACGGCCTCATCAACGGGCGCGGTGATGATTTTAGCATGTATGCCGGAGCCGAAGACACACGCATGAGGTTCGTCGTACACGATCTCGACACCATCTTTAATCAGGGCGATATCCGAGGAAGTGCCGACCGAGACCTCTTTGAAACCGAAGCCCATCCTCGCCTTGACCGCGTCCTGCAAAACCCAACCTATCGGTCATTCTACTTCGCCCACCTCAAACAACTCGCCGAAACCGTCTTCTCCGCCGAACAACTCAACCCACTCATGGACGAACTCATCGGCGGCTGGGTGCCCAACAGCGTCCTCAACGACATGAAATCCTTCGCCGCGCAACGCGTCGCATATGTCCTCAGCCAAATCCCACCCGGCACACCCGAACTCGACCCCGTTTCCGATGACCTCCGCGTCACCGAGATCATGTACAACCCGCCAAATCCCACCGCCGCCGAGCTTGCAGTTAACCCCGATTGGGATAGTGATGATTTCGAGTTCATCGAGCTTCGCAACATCGGCGAGAACGCCATCGACCTCGAAGGAATTTCGATCGCTCAGGCGATCGACTTTACCTTCCCCGACATGGATCTTAATCCGGGCGAACGAGTTGTCGTCGTCAAAAACCTGGACGCCTTTACGCTCCGTTACGGCGATCTCGACAACGTCGTCGGTCCATTCACCAGCAGCCTCTCCAACGGCGGCGAGGAGATCATTCTTACTTCCCCCCTCATCGGACCGTTCCACGCTTTCGAATACGATGATGAAGGCTCATGGCCCGAACGGCCCGATGGCAACGGCGCGTCGCTCGTCGTCGCCAGTACAGATGGCGACTACAACGATTCAGGCAATTGGAATTCCAGCCCGGAATACGCAGGTAGCCCAAGCCGCGGAGACCTTCCCGATCGATCCGATGTCGTCATTACCGAAATCCTTACGCATACCGATCTTCCTTTTGTTGACTCCATCGAGCTCTTCAACGGCAGCCGAGATCCCGTGGACATTAGCCACTGGTTTATCAGCGATTCATCCAACGACCTTTTCAAATACCAGTTCCCCACAGGCACGACAATTCCCTCATTCGGCTACCTCGTCATCGACGAATCCGACTTCAATGCCGGTGGTCCGAACAACCCGACACCCTTTGCACTCGATTCCGCGGAAGGCGACGACCTCTGGCTCCTCGAAGGCGATACGGACGGCCCCGGCAGGTTCGTCGACCGTATCAAATTCGGCGCCTCAGAAAACGGCGTTACCTTCGGCAGATACACCAACTCCGCCGGCTACGTCGATATCACCGCCACGTCATCACCAACGCTCGGCTCGACAAACACGGACCCATTTGTCGCCGATGTTGTTATCAACGAAATCATGTACAACCCGCCCTTGGGCCACACTGAATTCGTCGAAATCATCAACCGGGGCTCCTCAACCGTAAATCTTTTTGACCCCTCCATTCCTGCAAATACATGGGCCTTTACCAACGGGATCGACTTCACCTTTCCCCAGGGCGTCTCCCTCGCCCCCGATGAACTTGTGCTCGTCGTACCGATCGATCCTGCCGACTATCGAGCGGCTAGAAACATCCCCGCAAACATCCAGATCTTCGGTCCCTATTCCGGTAGTCTGGACAACGGTGGTGAAATGCTGGAACTCGGCAGGCCTGATACCCCGGAACTCGATGGATTCATTCCAATGATTCCGGTAGATCGTGTCCGCTTCAACGATAAAGCCCCCTGGCCTGCAAACGCAGATGGCCTCGGACCTTCTCTCTCCAGGGCAAATCTGGATGCCTGGTCCAACGAACCCGCCAATTGGGATGCCGGTGTCAACGGAGGTACGCCCGGCCGAACAAACGTATTTACCGATTCCACACCGCCGACTGCCCCGGAAGATGTCACTTCTACTTTCCAGGATGGCAACCTCCTCCTCAACTGGTCTCCTTCCATCGATAACGAAACCGGCGTCTCCGCATACCGCATCTACCGCAACGACCAGTTCCTTGGAGAATCAGCGACGCCGTCCTACACCGACGTCACATTCACACCCGCCGCTAGCACGATATATGAAATCACCGCCGTCAACGGCACAGGATTCGAAGGCGACCGTAGCGATCCCCATGAAGTTATCGTAAATCAGATTTCCTTCCAATCAGGCGTCCAGCCGGACAACGCCTACGATGGCACGGATGACGCTTGGCTTGTCAGTGCAAACCCTGACTCCAACAACGGTTCGGCCCAATTCATCGAGGTGGACGGCTCAGATGACGACACCGGCGGTGGTGTCCAGATGTCCCTCATCCGATGGGATCTCTCACAGATTCCTGCCGGAAGCTCTGTCCTTAGCGCTTCGATCACATTCAACTACGATAACAACAGCAGCAACAACGACTACTGGCTCTATCAGGTTCGGCGTGACTGGAACGAATCCCAGGTCACCTGGAACAACGCCTCAAACGGCAACCCCTGGGAGCAACCCGGACTCAACGGCACTTCAGATCGTTCAGATGAAATTCTCGCCAACATCATTTCCGATACTTTCGGGTTCGTATCTCACGACCTCAATGCCGATGGCCTGGAAGTTCTCGAACAATACATCAATAACCCCGCCATAAACTTTGGCTTTGCAATCACCAATCCCAATAGCTTCAATGGTTTCGCTGCTCACTCAAGCGAATCCGGTACTGTGACCAACCGCCCGCGCCTCGAAATTGCTTACATCCCGTTCTCCGGTGACTCCACACCCCCAACGGCCGCCATTCAACCCGTCTCGCCCGACCCGCGAAATTCCTCCATTGACACCATCAACATCAATTTCTCTGAACCCGTCACCGGCTTCACAATCGATGACATCTCCCTCACACGCGATGGCGGTCCGAACATTCTCCCAGCCGGAGCTTCAATCACCAACATCGATCCCGCAACCTACCAGGTCACCGGCCTCGCCTCTGTGACATCCACCGCAGGAAATTACCAGATCACCCTCAACGCCTCCGGCTCCAGTATTCAGGACCAGTCCGCCAATCTACTCGCAACCGACGCCTCCGATGTCTGGGTCGTCGACACCGCTGCACCAACGGTAAACATCACACCCGTTTCACCTGCGTCTAGAAATACCCCCGTCACTTCGGTAACCATCACCTTCAGCGAACCCGTTCAGGATTTCACCCTTGCAGACCTTAACCTTACACGGGATGGCGAAACGGTTTCATTGGGAGGCGCCGCCTCACTCGCCTCGTTCGACCAACAGACCTGGTCGCTCGAAGGTCTCTCAGGCCTAACGAATGTTGATGGAGATTTTTCCCTTACAATCGCGCCCGGCAGCGTTACCGACACCGCCTCAAATCCCCTCGCTTCCGGTGATGCCATCGCCTGGTCGCTCGATTCAACTGGCCCCATAGGCACATTCCAGGACGTCTCACCGGACCCACGCAATCAACCTGTATCCTCTATCAACATCACATTCAACGAACCCGTCAATGGCTTTAACATCGACGACCTCTCCCTTCGTCGCGATGGCGGCGCAAACCTGCTCTCCGCCACCCAATCCGTGACTTCCTCCGATGGAGGAACAACTTGGACCATCAATGGCCTTAATAGTATCACCAACGCTGATGGCCAGTATGTACTCATCCTTCAACAAAGCAGCGTGGGTGACCTGATCGGAAATCTCAACACCACGCCTGCCACCGAATCTTTCACCATTGATCGCACAGGCCCAATCCCCAACATACTCAACGTCTCACCCGATCCCAGAAACTCGTCGCTAAACTCAATAACAATCGAATTTAACGAAGCGATATCCAATCTCGATATCGCCGATTTCTCTCTCACACGAGACGGTGGTGTCAATCTCCTTTCCGGTGCCCAGTCAATCACATCCCTCGGAGATAACCGCTATGCCCTGACCGGCCTCTCCTCCGTAACCCAATTGCAAGGTGACTATCGACTACGGGTCATCCCGGGTCCGGGCGTCGTAGACACCCTTGGAAATCAAATGACCAATGATGATGTCGAAACCTGGGCGACCGACACGACCGCTCCCATAGCAACCATCACACCGGTCTCCCCCGACCCACGAAATACCTCCGTCTCCAACATCCGGATCGCATTCCCCGAAATCGTCTCCGGCTTCGACATCTCAGATGTCTCCCTCACACGCGATGGAGGCCCAAATCTCATCGGTCCCGGCCAATCGCTCAGCTCTATCGACGGCAGGAACTGGACCATCCAGAACCTTAGCGCGATCACCTCCGCACACGGAAATTACCAACTCCTGATTGACGCCGACTCTGCCGGCATTACCGACACCGCCAACAACCCCATGACCCTCGACATCCTTGACTCATGGACCATGGACAGTGTTCAGCCGACCGTCAATATCCTTGAAGTCACACCCGACCCGCGCGACGCCGCCGTCTCCAGCATCACCTTCCAATTCTCAGAACCTGTCTTGGATTTCGAACTGAGCGATCTTACCCTCGTCCGAAACAATGGTTCCGATCTCCTCACTGGCGCTCAGTCCCTCACCACAACCGATGAGATAACATGGACCCTTTCCGGTCTCTCCGGTCTCACCACCGTTTCCGGCAGGTACGATCTAACCCTCTCCGGCAGCGAAGGCGACATCATGGATATCGCCGGCAACCCATTCACCGATGAAGTCACCGAATCATGGACCACTATCTCCGCCAACGCTCTCGTTGCAAACATCGCGGACGTTTCACCCAATCCCCGATCCGCCGCAGTCTCCGACATTCGGATCATCTTCAATCGCCCCGCCTTTGGCGTTGACATTGGCGACTTCGAACTATCCCGTGACAACGGGCCCAACCTCATCACCGGCCCGGTCACAGTAAACACCACGGATAACCTCACCTTTACCTTTACCGGCCTCGCCGATCTCACCTTACTCGCCGGCGATTACGAATTCCGCCTCCTCGCGGATAATTCACTCATCGAAGACGCCGAAGGTGAGCCCCTCACCGCGGATGCGACCTCCAATTGGACAACTGATACCACCCCACCAACCATTGCCATCGATTCAGTCACGCCCTCTACGCGAAACGATCCACTCTCCCAAATGACACTCTCCTTCAGCGAGCCTGTCTCCGGCCTCCAACTCAATGACTTCACACTCAGTCGCGCACAGTCCACCATACCATTCGGGCCCGGCGTCACACTCACCTCCACCGATAATGGAAAAGCCTGGACCATCGCCGGCCTCCAGGTCGTCACCTCAATCGATGGAAGCTACACCCTCAACCTCAACCACAATTCATCCGGCGTCACCGATATCGCCGGCAACGCATTGGCAAACTCTGACTCAGTTTCTTGGAGTATCGATACCACCTCACCAACCGCCGACATCGTCGATGTATCCCCGGATCCACGCGGCGGTTCCATCGGCGCCATCAGCATTAACTTCTCAGAAGTTGTCACAGGCGTTACCCTCGACGACCTACGCCTCACACGCAACGGAGGCGCAAACCTCCTTGGCGCAGGCCAGGCAATTTCTAATAACGATGGCAACACCTGGCTACTCACAGGTCTCTCCTCCATTACCTCAACACCCGGAACCTACACCCTCACCCTCATTGCCTCCGGCAGCAACATCACCGATTCGGTCGGCAATCTGCTTACTCAGAACGCCTCGGACACCTGGTCCGTCGATGCAAGCCCGCCCACCGCGTCCATCATCCCAGTCTCACCTGATCCCAGATCAACGTCTGTCCAGGACATCACCATCAACTTCTCCAAACCCGTGACAGGGTTCGATATCTCCGATCTCACCCTCCAGTTGAACGGTGGATCAACCAATCTTCTCGACGCTCAAACAACCCTCACCACCACCGACAACGAAACATTCACGCTTGGCGGACTCTCCACCATCACCTCCCCATCCGGAATCTACTCCCTCACCCTCAACGCATTCGGTTCAGACATTCGTGACACCTTCGGCAACCCCATGCTCTCAAGCCCATCTGAAACATGGCGCGTCACTACGCCCTCCGTTGTCTCCGTTGCAGGAAGATCATCCAACGGAACCTACACCATCGGCCAGGAAGTCGACATTGATGTCATCTTCTCACAACCCATCATCGTTGACACCTCCAATGGGCGTCCAACCCTTGTCCTTGAAACAGGTTCCGCAGACCGCGAAGCAATTTTCGTCTCTTCCAGCGGTGCCGTCGCAACCTTCCGCTACCTCGTCGAACCCGGCGATGCCTCCTCCGATCTCAATTACAATTCCACCTCCGCACTCCTCCTCAACTCAGGCACGATCCGCAACGTCGCAGGCAGCGATTTCAACCTCACGCTTCCCGCAACTTCCAGCCCTTCCAGCCTCGCTTCCGCAAGTGCAATCGTCATCGACGCCGCTCCAACCGGCGCCGCGGCGTCCAAGTTCTTTGGCGGCGGCCTCAGCAATGGCTTAGCCATCGACCAGAACAACGTCATGCACTTCGTATACTTCGACGCTGAAGATGGCTTCCTCAAGTACGCCCCAAGAGCCGCCAACGGTGTGTGGGGCGCCTCCCGCCTGATTGACAACTCCAGCGCCGAAGTCGGTCTCTACGTCGATGTCGAACTCGACAACAACGGCCTGCCCGCCGCCGCCTATTACGATGCAGCCAACGGTGACCTCAAGTTCGCCCGATTCAACGGCCTCAACTGGACCGTACAAACCGTCCAGAGCAAACGAACCGTAGGCCTCTACCCCTCACTCGCATTCGACCAGAACAACAACCCCGCCATCGCTTACTACCATAAATCCAACGGCAACCTCCTCTTCGCCCAAAACACCGCTGGCGCATGGGACATCTCCGTCATCGAATCCGTTGACGATGTAGGTCGCTATCCCAGCCTTAAGATCAATCCCAACAACGGTCAATGGTCCGTCGCATACGAAAACACCACCGATGGCCGGTTCCGCTTCGCCGAACAAATCCCCGATTCCACATGGACCACCCAGACCATCGACGCCACTCTCGGCGGCGGTGGCTTCATTTCACTCGACTACCTCCCCGACGGCTCCGCAGGCGTCAGCTATTACGATGCCCACAACGCCGACCTTAAGTTTGCAACACGTTCTGCCGGAACATGGACGCCTCAGGTCGTCGCCGCCAAACGTTCACAAGGTCTCTACACCAGTCTCCTCGTCGACCAGGCCGGCCAGGTCAACATCTTCTACTTCAACAAGACCTCCGATTCACTCGTCCGCGCACTACGCAATCCCATCTCCGGCGAGTGGACCTTCAACCAACTCGCCGTAGGCGGCGGTCGATGGGCGAGAGTCACACAGGCCGATTCCGGCGCATTCAACTATTCCTGGTGGAACTCCCAGACCGGCGGCGTATGGGTCGAAGTCATCTGACATTACGCCCTTCCGCTACCCCAACCGCGCCCCAATCTCCGCCACAACTTCTCGCCAAACCTCCTCAACGCTCTTCCACGCATTAATCAAAACATACCGCTCAGGCTCCGCCTCCACCTGCGCCCGATACCCCTCCCTCACACGTTCATGAAATGCGTTCCCCTTCCTTTCCATACGATCCTTCTCCGCATCCAGTCTCCCCGCAGCTGTCTCCGAATCCACATCGAAGATCACATACAAATCTGGCTGGACATCCCTCAACGCAATTCGCGCAATCGCACGGATATCCTCCGCCGAAACACCACCCGCAGTCCCCTGATACGCCAACGTCGATGAAACAAACCGATCCGCCAGGATCAATTCCCCCCGCTCCCGCGCAGGCCCCAATACCTCCGCCACCAGCTGTGCCCGACTCGCCATATACAGCAGCAACTCACAGCGCACTTCCATCTCCTCATTCTTCACATCAAGCAATACCTCACGAATCTGCTCGCCGATCGAAGTCCCCCCCGGCTCCCGCACCGTACACACCTCCACACCCTGTTCTTCCGCAAACGCCCCAAACCGCCGGAACTGCGTTGTCTTCCCACACCCATCCGGCCCGTCAAACACAATAAACCTCCCACCCAATACCCTCCGCCATTCATCCGAATTCGTCGTCACCGCTTCATTCATACCTGATCGCTCCCCAACCCGCCTAATCATTCACCTTCTTCATCGCCCCCCGCGCATGCAACACATAAGGCAATCCCGATATCACCGATACCAGCACAGTCGCATACACCACGATATCTCGAAAATACGCCACCCACACATTCTGAATCGGATCAAGCCAAACCAGCAACAGCACCAACGGACAGACAATCGATTGCAAAATCATCTTCACCTTCCCCCAGATAGACGCCCCAAACCTCACACCCATCGCCTCCAACTCTCCCCGAATCCCCGTCACCAGCAACTCTCTCGCCAGGATCAACGCCACCATCCACGGATAAACCCCCGACACCATATTCACCCGCTGATCCAAAACATGCTCCGGCATCACAAAACGCGGTCCCGCCAGATAAATCAATGCCCCTATCACCAACACCTTGTCACAGAACGGATCCATAATCCGTCCAAATTGCGATTCCACGCCCCACCTTCTTGCCAGATATCCATCCAGATAATCCGTAAACGCCGCCAACACAAATAGTCCGATCGATATCCAAAGAATCACCGTTTGCGGATCACCTTCAGGCCCCTGATATCGATACTGGTTCAACACCACAAAAAACGCCGCTGCCAGAACAAGGCGTAACACAGTCAGTTGATTGGGCAGATTTTTATAATTCAAATCCGATCTCGGCTTCGCGGGGCCGTATTGTAGATCATAAACCCTCACTGTCGCCCCAAACCGACCCATTTATCCCTCGCCTCAGGCAACATCATCACCTCTTCGCTGGCAAAAACACCCTCACCAAGCTAAAATAAATGCCATCCCCCCGCCCATTGCACCACCAAAACGTGTTCCCGGAGGAACTTCATGCCAACCCAACGCCTTCGCCCCATCTTGGTCGCGCTCATCCTTGCCTTTCTTTATCAGCCCGCCCACGCCATCTCCGACGCCGAGGTCAAAGCAGGCATTCAAAAACTCGTCAAACAGCTGTATTCCACCCAGAACGCCAACGGACATTGGGAACCCGGCGGGTTCAATGAACGGAAAAAGGTAGAGGGAGGTCTCACCGCACTCATCACCTACGCCCTCCTCACTGCCGGTGAAAGTTACCAGAACCCCAAAATCGCAAAAGCACTCAATTACCTCAAAAAAGTTAAAATGGAAGGCGTCTACTCACGCGGCGTCCGCGCCCACGTCTGGGCCGCCCTCCCGGATCGGTTCCGAAAATACCTCAAGGAAGATATCTACTGGCTCCAGGCTGCCGCACACAAAGTCAATACCGGCGGCATTGGTTTCTGGTACCTCAAGGAAGAGCAGGCCGCAACCCAGTGGGACAACTCCGCCATACAATATGGGGTACTCGGACTCTGGGAGGGCGCCAAACGAGGTGAGACCGTCGGCGGATCCCTATGGGCCGGTGTCGAAAAGCACTTCATCAACGACCAGAATCCCGATGGCGGTTGGGGATACAGCGCAACCGCCAAAGGCACACGCGCCTCCATGGTCACCGCGGGCCTTGCCCTCCTTTTCATCACTCAGGATTACGTCCACCGCTCCGACTACAAACAGGTCGGTCGCGCCATGAACCACCCGCTCCAGAAAAGAATCGATAAAGCCCTCGAATGGCTCGGCAAAAATTACATTCCCGGCAAGGTCGTCGGTTACAACCGTCGCCCGTTCTACTACATGTACGGCATCGAACGCGTCGGCCTCGCCAGCGGTTACAAGTACTTCAACAAACAGGACTGGTACTCCTCCGGCGCAGAGTGGCTCCTGCAGCAAGCCCCAACCAATCACGAGGCCGCTTTCTCCCTCCTCTTCCTCGTCCGGGGTCGCGTACCCGTATTCATCAACAAGCTCGAAATCCCCGGCAAGCACTGGAACAACCGCCCACGCGATGTCGACAAACTCACACGCTGGATCTCCGACACCGTCGAACGCGAAATGCTATGGCAAATCGTCAACATCAACACCCGCGCCGAATCCTGGCTCGACGCACCCATGCTCTACCTCGCCAGCCATCAGGCCCTCGGACTTGATTCCGCACAACGCGCCAAGATCAAACGATACATCGACATGGGCGGCCTCCTCATCACCACCGCCGACAGCGGAGCCAAGGCATTCAACGATGAAATCCAGAAAATACTTGCAGAAATGTACCCCAGGTACAAACTGAAAGACATCCCCGACAACGACGAAATCTACAACCTTGTCTTCAAACTCGCCAACAAGAAAATCGGCGCAAAATCCATACACAACGGTATTCGCCACCTCGTCATCCATCTCCCACGCGATGTCTCCTGGACCTTCCACGCCGACCAGCACTCCGACCAGGGCATCTGGCAGTTCATGGCCAATACCTACTACTACGCCACCGAGAAAGGACGCATCCGCCCGCGACTCGACAGCCATGTCCTCAAAGCCACCAGAAAACCCGCAGGCCCGGAAGTCATCGTCGGCCGCGCCAAATACGATGGCAACTGGAATCCCGAACCCCAGGCATGGAAAGTCCAGAAAATCGCCATGGCCAACGATGCTAAGGGCCAGGTGACCACACAGGTCATTCCGCTTGCCGACATTGCCGATTCAGGCCTCCCCTTCGTCCATGTCGTCGGAACCGAAGAAATCGAATTCAGGGACGCCGAACTTCAGGCGATCAAAAGCTTCGTCCAGGCCGGAGGAACCATTTTCTTCGAAGACGCCGGCGGACGCGGCGACTTCTCACTCGGCATCGAAGACCAGATCTCCGGCCTCTTCGAGCGCCGCCGATTCCGCCGACTCGAAGCCGCTTCACCAATCATCACCGGCAAAGCCATTCGCGGATACGACCTTTCAAAAATTTCCTTCCGCCCCTACACCATTCTCAGAAGGCCCAGAGCTGAAAAAACCCACCGTCTCGACGCACTCAACATCAACGGAAGCCCACGCATCATCCTCTCCGGTGACGACCTCACCGCCGCCATACTCGGCCAACCCGTCTGGGGCGTCATGGGTTACTCTACCGACTCCGCCAGAAAACTGATGACCAACATCACCCTCTACGGCGTCAAACCAAAGTAACAACGCCGGTCTCCGGAATGTCATGATTGGCTCATTATCTCTGACGCAACATACGCCTTTTTTCTTCCGCCACAATTTCCAGCGTCACTCGTCTTTGTTTCGCAGAGAGCCGATCCGTCTCTTCGAACGTTCGGTTGTAAATCTTCAGGTCTTCATCGAGGTTAAATAAGATCTCACTCCCATTCTTGTCGATCTTCCAGTGTCCCCACGTATTTTCCAAATGGGCCATGTGCGATCGGAATAGACGGTATATTTCCGCTTCAAGGTTTTGTAGGCGTAAATTCAACTCAAGCGAGCTGCTTTCTGAAAGAAAATCTGCAGACCGATTCGCCTCCGATTCAGAAAGCCCGCATCTCGAAGGCGCGTCTTTAATCTGGAAGTCATGTTCCTTAAATGCTCAATGAGTTGGTCATTGGCACGGCCGGCGTTCTCTATGACCGCGGCACGTTCTCGTATTCCCTTCTTGGTTTCAAGCCCCGACAGTCCTAAACCCCCTGCTTTCTTGAATAACTCGGCCGCGTCCAGATACTCACGCAAATATCGACTCGAATTACGAATGGTCTTTGCATAAGCACTCAGGACTGTCGCCTCCTTTCCTCCTCGCCGGGATGCAAACTCTTCCAGTTTTTCAGCGATCTTCTCTTGTATATCCGGGGTAGTCCTTTGCGTGGCGCCTGCTTCTGCATCTTTTTCTATCGCGGCAACAAAATCACCCAGGAGACTCTCCATATCCCGTTCAAATTGACCTTCCTCCGTAAAATCAAACCTGTTCGGAAAATCAGAGCTTTTCGTTAACCTCACGTATGTCTGGTATACCCCGAAACATACCGCAATCGCTATCCCTAAGATCACCAGCACACGCTTTACAATATTGGTCTCTCTATTCCCGCGTGGGCCGAAATCACGCTCCATTTCAGTTTGACCAAACCTTGGCGGGTATTCCTTTTGCGCTGAGGGAGGCATTGGAGGTGGTCCGATTCTTGCCTCCAATTCCACCATCTCATATCCCTCTGGTGAAGTACCAACATCCTTATCCCCTGGTTCGCCTTGATTCCGAAACTCATCATTCGACATACCAATGAACCTCCTACGCTAAGCAACTTCTAAAACCGGCCAAAGATCCACCCGGAAATCTGTCCAAATATCTTCCGACCGTAAACTTCCTCCCATTTCACAGGCCCGCCCAACATCCACCTATTTCAACCCATACTCCTTCAACTTCCGATACAACGTCCTTTCCCCAATCCCCAGCATCTTTGCCGCCTGCTCCCGATTCCCAGCCGTCAACCTCAACGTCTCCCGGATCGCCTGCTTCTCCAGATGGTTCAAATTTAGCCCTCCCAGCGACACCTGCGAGTCACGCGAATCCTCACCCGTCGCCTGACGAATCTCCACCGGCAAATGCTCCGCCCCGATCACACCTTCCTCCGACACCACCACCATATTCTGCACCACATTCCTCAGCCGGCGCACATTCCCCGGCCAATCAAACTGCATTAACCCCATCAGTACATCATCATCAATCGAATGAATCGTCTTGTTCATTTCACCCGCAAAAACATCCACAAAATGACGCACCAGCAGTGGGATATCCTCCCGCCTCTCCCGCAAAGGCGGCAAATGAACTTCCACTCCGCGAATACGAAAATACAGATCCTCCCGAAAATTTCCCTCCTTGATCAGTTTCTGCAAATCATGATTCGTCGCCGCCACCAGCCTCACATTCACATGCGTTGGCTCATTCGCGCCCACCCTCACAACCTCCCCCGATTCCAATACACGCAACAGCTTGGCCTGCATGTCCATCGGCATGTCCCCGATCTCATCGAGGAACAACGTCCCACCATCCGCATACTCAAACACACCCTGCCGATCCCGTTCCGCTCCTGTAAACGCTCCCTTCACATGGCCAAACAACTCCGACTCCAGAATCGAAGAACTCAACCCCGCACAATTCAAAGGCTTAAACGCCTTCTTCTTCCGCTGCGAGTTATTATGAATCGCATGCGCCACCAGTTCTTTCCCCGTGCCCGATTCCCCCGTAATCAACACCGGAATGTCCGACCCCGCAACCTGATGCACCGTTGTCAGGATCTGCCGAATCGCCGCCGATGTCCCCACGATCCCCTCCACGCCATACTTCTCATCCATTTGCGTACGCAGTTCCTCATTCTGCATACGCAGCAAGACCGTCTGTGCCGCCCGGTTCACCAGGTTCCGAAATACATCCAGGTCAAAATCCGCACCCTTCTCAATGAAATCGTACGCCCCCAGTTTCAACGCCTGCTTCGCCGTCGCCACATCCCCATATGCCGTCACCATAATCACTTCTGCATTAGGTTGCGTCTCCTTGGCGCACTCCAGCACACGCATCCCGTCATCCTCGTTCTCCATCTTCAGGTCTGTCACCACCACATCAAACGTCCCATGCTTCAGCTCATCCTCGGCTGACCCCAGATCATGCACGATCGTGCAGACATGCCCCAGGCGTTGCAACGCCTCCGCCATCGTCTCCGCAAGCGCCTCATCATCATCCGCAACCAGCACCTGCGCGCACAAATTTGGGTCCGTTTGGCTCATAGTCGCATACTTTATGTACATTTCACCTTCGAGCAACCCTTACACCCGCCTTTCTTTATCCGCCCAAAAAGACCGGTTCTAACACTGTCCTAATGCCAATCCTCATTTTCTTCTAAATTTCATTGCTCCAATCTCCAAATTGTGCTTGTCACAGCCCCGCACCATCGGTTATCATACGAACAGAGAAAAAAACAGGAAGAAACAGGAAAAAGAAAACAACCTCGGAGAAAACTGAATATGCGCTTCCAATCTGTTTATTGGTGCGTCGTCAGTGCGCTGATGCTGGTTGCCGTGAGTGTGGCCGGCGCCGCTGATGTCATCCTTAACGAGTATAACGCCGTAAGGTCCGATCGCTGGCTCGATGAAGATGGTCTCACAGGATCAACCAAGGCCGATACCTTCTTCAACCGCGTCGTCGGTAACGGTGGTGACTGGTTCGAACTCATTGTCGTAGGTGATGGTTCCGCCGGCGGTTCCGTCGATATGACCGGCTGGCGAATCCAGATCGAAACCGATGAAAACCCCGCCGGCACACTCATCCTCAACTCAAATCCCTACTGGTCCAATGTCCAGAACGGAACCATCCTCACCTTCATCGAACAGAACACCCTCGCAGGTGGCCTCGACACCGGCATCAACCGCGTCAACAACTTCGCCACCGATGGCTATGCATGGTCAAATCTCTTCATCGGTGACATCGGCACGGACGAAAATGCCTTCTTCGCCGCCGGATCCTCCACCAACATTATGGGCGGCGACTCCCACGCCGACACACAATTCACCATCCGCGATGCCGCAAACAACATCATCTTCGGGCCTGCCGGTGAAGGAATCTCCCCCGATGGTGGCGTCGGCTCACGTGAAGTTCTCAAGCTCGAGGCAAACCCCACCACAACCATAGAAGCCGACAGTCCCAGCTACCTCGATGGAACCAGCTCATCCTTTGGTTCACCCAACTCCTGGGCCGGCGGAACCATCCTCCAGAACTTCAACGCCTTCAATACCGCCTCAGGCCCCAGCGACCTCATCTGGGACGCCACACCCGGAAACGCCACCATCGAAGATGGCAATGGCACATGGACAGAGGGTGTAAACACCTGGTTTAACACCGAGATCGCCGGCAACGACAATTGGGAAAGCTCCAAACCCGACAACGCAACCTTCGGCCGAGGCGCAGTAAATGGCGTCCCCACCGCCACCATCCAAATCACCGAACAGGTCGTCGCCGGAAACCTCACGTTCCAGGCCGGCGCCCAATACCTCCTCGAAGGCGCCATGATCACCCTTCAGGGCGACATCACCGCCACGAACTCCGCCGAAATCAATTCGGATCTCGAACTCACCAAAACCGGCACACTCATCAACGTTGCCGCCGATCAGGTCCTCACCATCTCTGGTTCGCTCGTCGGCAACGTCGACTTCGAAGTAGGCGGCGAAGGCCTCCTCATCCTCAACGGTGACAACTCCGATGTCAACGAGACCATCTCCATCACCAACGATGTCGAAGTACGCGTAGACTCCGATTTCGACCCGGACAGTGTCTTCATCATCCGTTCCAGCGGAAAACTCTTCATCTCCGCCGACGCCCACGTCGGTCGCGTCGAACTCCCCTCCGGCGCCCAACCCCGCATCGAAGGCGATGGCTTCATTGACGATGACCTCATTCTCGACGATGATGATGCCAAAGTACGCGGCAACCTCACCGTCATGGGCGATGTCGATATCTTTGAAGGCCAAATCTCACCAGGTGCCGGCAATTCTCCCGGCCAACTCAATTTCGAAGACGATCTCCTCATCGGCGAAGACGTCACATACACCTGGCAACTCTTCGACAACACCGAAGACGGAGCCGGTCTCAATTACGACACCGTCATCGTCGGTAACCGCCTCCGCTCGGATACAGATGAAGACGATAACAACAACGAAATCCCCATCGCCGTTCTCGTCATTGACATCGAAATGCGTGAGCAGGTCGACCTCGGCGATTCATTCTGGGATGAAGATCACCAATGGACCCTCATCGCTATCGCCAACGAAGACAACTTCACCCTCAACATGGTCTCCATTGGCGACCAGATCGGCGTAGACGATCAACCCATCGAAGACCTCAACGGTGATTTTTCTCTCGCTTTTGATGCCAACGGCAACTTAATCCTCGTATTTACCTCCGATGGACCACGCGAAATCCCCGAACCCTCATCCCTCGCCTTGTTATTTATTGCCGGCATCGGTGCGAGCCGACGCCGGTGGATTGGTCGTTGACTCGGACAACGACGCTTTCTCTCGTTGAGCACGGACGGTCTTCAGGACCGTCCGTGCTTGTTTTTATGAACACCCCAACTTCCTCCTTCTATGCCCCACCAAACCTTTCCTTACCATTTGCCTACGCCCCACAATCCCTTTAACCTTTAGCTTGCACACGGTCGCTGCATCAGCGAACCGGCAAAGATCTCACGAAAGGGCGCTAACATGATTCAGGGTGCGATTACCGCGTTAATCACTCCGTTCCGCGATGGAAAAGTCGACGACCAACGTCTCCGCGACAACGTCGAATTCCAGATCGAAAACGGCATCGATGGCCTCGTCCCCACCGGAACTACCGGCGAAAGCCCCACCCTCGACCACAACGAACACGACCACGTCATCGACATCGTCGTCCAGACCGTCGCAGGCCGGGTTCCCGTCATTGCCGGAACAGGCTCCAACAGCACCGATGAAGCCCTTCGCATGACACGCCACGCCAGGGAAGTCGGCGCCGCCATGTCCCTTCAGGTCGCCCCCTATTACAACAAGCCCACTCAGGAAGGCCTCTACGCACACTTCATGGCCATCGCCGACCAGGTCGACCTCCCCATGATGCTCTACAACATCCCCGGCAGAAGCGTCGTCAACATCAACCCCGAAACCATCGTCCGACTCGCCTCACATCCCAACATCGTCGCCGTCAAGGAAGCCACCGGCAACATGGACATGGCCTCCGCAATTCTCAACCAAACCGATCTCCTCGTCTTCTCCGGTGACGATTCCGCCACACTTCCCCTCATGTCCGTCGGCGCCAAAGGCGTCGTCTCCGTCACCTCAAACATCCTTCCCTCAACCATCCACGACCTCTGCGCCGCCGCACTCGCAGGTGACTTCGACACCGCCCGCACCATCCACCACAAAATCTTCCCCCTCTGTCAGGCCCTCTTCGCCGAAACCAGCCCCGCCCCCATCAAGCACGCCATGAAACTCATCGGCTCAGACACCGGCGAACTCC
>JANQQT010000127.1 GCA_028284925.1 Phycisphaeraceae bacterium
TTTTGAGATATGCTTTTCGGCGTTTGACAGCTGGGGAGTCACCCTGGTAATCGGAGACGGGGCGTGCGCCGGGGCCCTTGGGATCGAGATCCTGGCCCCAAAGGAGGAATTCGATGGCGTGGTAACCTGTGGTGACATCGGCTTCATCGTCGACGGCGTTTTTGGCGATGAGTGTGGCGGTGGTGATGGGGGTTTTTGCGTTGTTGATGATGCCGGAGGTGGGATTTCCCTTGACGTAGTCGATGTATGCTTCGTTAAGAGGCCAGGGGTTAAGTCGGCCTTCAGGGCCTTCGGTGTTGGTCTTTGCATCGGCGAAATCGATGGGGCCTTCGTAGAAGCGGAAGGCTTCGGTTTGGCCATAGGGGTCACGTGCGTTGAGCCAAGCTTTTTTTGCGGCGGCGAGGGATTGGGGGGTGGAGGATTGGAGAAAAGAATCGATAGCGGCCTGGAGTTCAATGGCGGCGTTGTAGGATTCGGAGTATTTCCGGAAGACGAGGTTGGCGTAGTGGTTGCGTTGGAGTGCGGCGTTGAGGTTTTTGCCAAGGCCGATGCCGACTTCGAGTTTTGCGCTGCATGCGGTTAGGGTGAACATCAGCGTTGTGAGGGTGAAGAGTGCGATTAGGCGATCGGCGATTTGCGTGGTTTGTCTATGTGCTGGACTTGTATAAAAGCTCATTTTTTGCTCCACTGCAGCTACTGAGACTCTGTCTCAGTTTTGTGCAATGATAGGTAGCGGGTCTTTGTTGTTCCAGTGAAATGGAAGTTGATTATGTGACAGTCGAGTTGTTTTTTATTGGCAAGTGAAAGTGAATTGGGTGTGGTTGTCGATGGCAAATGGGTGGTGGGTGTGTATAATTGATTGTGATCTTTATCACGAAGTAAGATGGATCGATATAGTCAATGGGCGCTGGAGATTAGCGTCTGGATGATGGAGCCGTAGGATGGCAATCACACTTGAAGGCACGAATGTAATCACGACGACGTTGCGTCGTGTAGTGAACTGGGCTCGGCGTTCGAGTTTGTGGCCGCTTCCGTTTGCGACGGCATGTTGTGGTATTGAGTTTATGGCGACGGCGTGTGCGCGTTTTGATCTTGCGCGATTTGGAGCGGAGGTTGCACGTTTTTCACCAAGGCAGGCGGATATGCTGGTGGTGGCGGGTCGAGTGAGTGTGAAGATGATGCCGGTTTTGCAGCGTATATACAAGCAGATGACGGAGCCGAAGTGGGTGATATCGATGGGTGCATGTGCATCGACGGGTGGTGTGTTTGACACGTATGCGGTGGTTCAGGGTGTGGACCAGTACATTCCTGTGGATGTTTATGTTCCGGGATGCCCGCCTCGACCGGAGGCGTTGATGGAGGGGATCATGGCGATCCAAAGGATTGTGGACGAGGATGGATTGCCGCCGGAGGGTGGTCATCGGAGACCGTTGCAGATTCAGGTTGATCCGACGCATGAGGTTCAGCCGCAGCCGGTACCGTTGACGGTTGGCGCATCGTGATGATTTGAGCGGGGTGGAATGACTGAAGCATTTATGACGATCGTTGTCTTTGAGATAACGATCGTTTTTTTGTGGATGTGGTGTGGTGATTGGGTGTTGCGAAGGGTGTTGTAGTTTTGCATACTATGGGGTCATGCTTTATCGTCGATTTGGCCGAACCGAGATTGAGATGCCCGTATTCAGCTGCGGGGGGATGCGTTATCAGCAGTCGTGGTCGGATATGCCTTTGGGGGAAGTGGAGGCGGGGAATCAGGCGAATCTTGAGGCGACGATACGGCGGTCGGTGGAGTTGGGGATTAATCATATTGAGACGGCGAGAGGGTATGGGTCGAGTGAGCGGCAATTGGGGGAGGTCTTGCCGACGTTTAAGCGGGATAAGTTGATTGTTCAGACGAAGATTGCGCCTAAAGCGGATGCGGGAGAGTTTGTGGCGGAATTTCGGGATTCACTGAAGCGGTTGAAGCTTGAGTATGTTGATTTGCTTGGGATTCACGGGATTAACACGCATGAGCATTTGTGGTGGGCGACGAAGCCGAAGGGTTGTCTGGCGGCGGCGCGACAGTTGGTGAAGGAGGGGTTGGTGAGGCATGTTGGTTTTTCGACGCATGGGACTCCGGCATTGATACGGGATGCGGTGAATTACAAGGGGGCGGATGATCATGGTTTTGATTATGTGAATCTGCACTGGTATTACATTTTTCAGCAAAACTGGGGCGCGATTGAGGATGCGACGAAGCATGACATGGGGGTGTTTATTATCAGTCCGTCAGATAAAGGGGGAATGTTGTATCGACCGCCTGAGAAGTTGAAGACTTTGTGTCATCCGTTGCATCCATTGGTGTTTAATTGCGTGTATTGTCTTTCGCGTCCACAGGTTCATACGTTGAGTCTGGGGGCATCATGTCCAGAGGATTTTGAGTTACAGATGTCTTCGCTTTTATTGTTGGGGCAGGCGGATACGATCCTGCCTCCGATTGAGGCGGTATTGGAGGCGGCGATGGAGGAGGCGGTGGGTCGTGAACTGGCGCATGATTTTAAGAAGGGATTGCCCCAGTGGGATGGGGCGCCGGGGTACATCAATGTGTTGACAATTTTGTGGTTGCGTAATCTGGCGTTGGGGTGGGGGATGGTTGAGTATGCGAAGATGCGGTACAACCTGTTGGGGAATGGCGGGCATTGGTTTCATGGGTTGAATGCGGCGCATGCGGAGGACGTGGATGTGGCGGGTGCTTTGCAGGGTTCGCCATTTGCGGAGAAGATTGGGGAGTATCTGGCGGAGGCGCATGAGATGTTGTATGAGACGCCGAAGAAGAGGTTGAGTGAGTCTTGATGTGTTGCGGGAGGTGGTTTTACTTAATTTGCAATATTGATGTTGAGAGGTGTTGTTTTTCGTTCGTGTCGGAGTTGGCCGCATGCACCGGAGATGTCGCGGCCACGGCTGGCCCGGATGTGGACGTTGACGCGTTTGGAGCGGAGGATGTTCTGGAAGGTGTGGACATTTTCGGTTTCGGGGCGTTTGTAGGGGAGTCCTTTTACCTGGTTGTAGCGGATGAGGTTGATGTTTCCGCGGATGCGTTTGGCGACCGCGGCGAGTTGACGTGCGTGTTCGGGGCGATCATTGACATCGCGAAGGAGGATGTATTCTAGTGTGACTTCGCGTCCGGTGCGGTCAAAATAGTAGTTCGCCGCGTCGATGAGGGCGTCGACGGAGGTGTATTCGGCCCAAGGGATGAGTGTTTTGCGGAGGTCATCGGTGGGGGCGTGGAGTGAGATGGCGAGGGTGACGGGTAGGTCGAGTTGATCGGCGAGGCGACGGATCTGGGCGGGGAGGCCAACGGTGGAGATGGTGACGCGTCGGGCGGAAAGGTTGAATGCCCAGGGGGCGGTGATGATGCGGACGGCTTTCATGACGTTGGCGAGGTTGCTGAGGGGTTCGCCCATGCCCATGAAGACGACGTTGGTGATTTGGCCTGATTGGCTGGTTTTGTTGAGCTGCCAGATCTGTTCGACGATTTGTCCTGTGGTGAGGTTGAGTTCGAGGCCATCAAGGCCTGATGCGCAGAAGGTGCAGCCGACGGGACAACCGACCTGGCTGGAGACGCAAGCGGTTTGTCGCGATCCACCGCCTGTATTTTCGGAGGGGATCATGACGCATTCGGTGGTGGGTGAGACGGGATTGTCGGGTTGAATTGCGAGGAGGAGTTTTTCAGTCTTGTCTGAGGCGGTTTGGTGAGTGAGGATGGAAGTGGATTCGAAGGTGAGGGATTTGGATAGGCGAAGGCGGTCGGGTTTTGAGAAGTTGGTCATCCGGTTGAAGTCGATGATCCGGCGTTCGTACACCCATTGTATGAGTTGGTTGGCGCGGAATTTTTTCATGCCGAGGGACTGGACGAAATCGGCGAGTTCGTTTTTGTCCAGGGAGAAGAAATGTTGGGGGGCGCCCATTGGTCAGGCCGATGCCTCCTGGTGCTGACGCTGCAGGATGCGGAGGCTTTGGGGGAGGTTGAAGTGCATGTCCTCATCGGTGGTGTGGCGGTGGTCGATTTCGGCATCGAATTTTGTCTGAAGATAGTCGATGATTTCCTCGACCAGGTGTTCGGGAGCCGATGCGCCGGCGGTGAGAAGGACGGATTGGTCTTGATTGAACCAGTCATCCTGCAGTTCGGTGACATCGTCGACGAGTTTGCCGGGCGTGCCGGTGTGTTCGGCGATTTCGACGAGGCGACAACTGTTGGAGCTGTTCTGGGAGCCTACGACTACGACGAGGTCGGCTTCGGGGGCGAGGAGTCTGACGACGCGTTGTCGATTGGTGGTGGCGTAGCAGATGTCCTCGGTGGGGGGATCTTTGACGTGTGGGTATTTTTTGCGGATTGCCGAGATGATGCGGTTGGCATCGTCCATGCTGAGTGTTGTCTGGGTAAGGAAAGCGAGTGGGTCGTCTTTGGTGAAGGGGAGTTTTTCGACGTCTTCCGGTGATTCGACGATGGTGATTGCATCGGGAGCCTCGCCGACGGTTCCGACGACTTCATCATGACCGGCGTGGCCGATGAGAAGGATCTTGTAGCCCTGTTTGGCGTAGCGGATTGCCTCCATGTGGACCTTGGTGACGAGGGGGCAGGTGGCGTCGATAAGTGTGCATTCACGTGCTTTTGCGGCGTTTCGTACTTCGGGGCTGACGCCGTGTGCGCTGAAGATGATGGTTGATTTTTCGGGGGCCTCATCGACGGTGTCAACGAAGGTGACGCCGAGCCTTTCGAAGCGTTCGACCACGTGTCGGTTGTGTACGATTTCGTGGTATACGTAAAGGGGTGAAAGGCCGATTTTGAGAGCTTCATCGACGGTGTCGATGGCCATAATAACGCCTGCGCAGAAACCTCGCGGGTTGGCCAGCATGATTTTCATGGATGTAGCTCCGAAAACGTCATCCCGCCGAATTTGTGGTGACTCATAGTATAGACATGTGATTTTTCCGTGGCTATTCGGGTATTCGGGAGGTGTGGTGGTGCTATACTTGGTTCTTGGGGTGTTTCAGGGAAAGTTACCATAGAAATGTCATCGACGGTGATAGAACAACTGGATCGGTTTGGGCCGGAAACGTGTGAGAAGATGTTGCTGAGTGAGGCGACGGAATATACGCGTGACCTGGTGAAGAGCCAGTATGAGAATTTTACGGTTGTGTCGTTTCTGGTGCCGCGGCGGTTGCGTAGTGATTTTGCGAATGTGTATGCGTTTTGTCGTTGGGCGGATGATCTTGGGGATGAGACGGGAGATCGGGATAAGAGCCTAGAGTTGCTGGACTGGTGGAGGCGGGAGTTGCACGCTTGTTATGATCATATGCCGAGGCATCCGGTGTTTGTCGCGTTATACAACACGATCCAGCGGCATTCGATTCCGATGAAGCCTTTTGAGGATTTGATTGACGCATTTGTGCAAGACCAGCGTGTGGACCGGTATGAGAATTGGGATCAGGTTCTGGATTATTGCACGCGGAGCGCGGATCCGGTGGGGCGATTGGTTTTGTATTTGTGTGGTTACGATGATGAGGAACGGCAAGGGTTGTCTGATGCGACGTGTACGGCGTTGCAGTTGATTAATTTCTGGCAGGATGTGAGGCGGGATATTCTGGAGCGGGATCGGATTTATGTGCCGGCGGATGTGTTGGAAGAGCATGGGTTGACGCATGATCGGATGGCGGCGCATGTGCGGGGGATGAGGCGGATGGATTCGGACGAGGCGGGGCGGATGCGGAAAGTAATTATGACGTTGGTGGACCGGACGGTTCCGTTGTTTGAGAAGGGGAAGGGATTATGGCCGATGATTGATCGATCGGTGCGTCTGAGTATTAAGCTGTTTTCTATGGGTGGACTGGCGGTGGTGAAGCGCGTGCAGCAGATGAATTATGACACGATCAATGAACGACCGCATCTGACGAGGGCGGCAAAGTTTGGGTTGATGTGTCGGGCAATTATGGGTAAGTGTGGGTTGAATTGATGAGGCATTGATTGAAGTGTCGGGGGCTTGAGTAGTGTTGGCATTGGATGGTAATCCAGGGAATATGACAACGACAGCGGTGGCACAGGTTGATATGAGTATTGACGAATCGCGATTGTCGGAGTCGCGTCGTTATTGTCGTGAGGTTGCGCGGAGGCGGGCTCGGAATTTTTATTACGGGATGAAGTTGGTGCCTGAGCCGAAGCGATCCGCAATGGATGCGTTGTATGCGTGGATGCGAATGGCGGATGACCTTGCGGATGAGGCGGGTGATGGTGAGGGGAAGAAGGTGGCTATTGACGGGTTTTTGAGTGATACAAAGCGAGCAATTAGTCCCGCGAGTGGGGGTGATGAGATGCCTGAGGGTGAGATGTGGCCGGCGGTGCGGGAGATGGCGATTCGGTATGAGTTACCTTTTGAATATCTTGAGGAGATGATTGCGGGGCAGTTGATGGATCAGGAGAAGACGCGTTATGCGACTTTTGAGGAGTTGTATGACTATTGCTACAAGGTGGCGTCGGTGGTGGGGTTGAGTTGTATTCAGATTTGGGGTTATGACGGTGGGGAGGAGACTCGGAAGCTGGCGGAGTGGCGGGGGATTGCGTTTCAGTTGACGAATATTTTGCGGGATGTGATTGAGGATGCGAACCGGGATCGGGTTTATCTGCCGGCGGATCAGTTTGATGCGGTGGCGGTGAATCCTGTGATGTTTAAGATGGGGGATGGGACGGATGCATTGAGGGGGGTGAAGAAGGTGATCGAGTTGGCGGAGGATTATTATGGGAAATCTGAGGTGTTGGATCGACGTGTACATCGTGATGGACGGGCCTGTTTGTGGGCGATGACGGCGATTTATCGGGGGTTGCTAGATAAGATAAGTGGGAATCCGGCGGTGGTGTTGAGTGGAGAGCGTGTTCGATTGAGCCGAATGCGTAAGGGATGGATCGCATTTCGGTCCATCATAGGTAGTAAGCTACCTGGAGTTTGATGTGGGCGACACGGTATTGGTGATGGGCGGGGGATTGGCGGGTATCGCTTCGGCTGTTCGGCTTGCGGAGCGGGGTTATCCTGTGATTTTGATCGAGACGTCGAAGCGGTTGGGTGGGCGGGCGACGAGTCATGATGATCCGGAGACGGGGCAGATGCTGGATAATTGTCAGCATGTTTTGCTGGGGTGTTGTGTGAATCTGCTGGATTTGTATGGGCGGCTGGGTGTGAAGGATTCGATTGAGTGGCATGAGGAATTGTGTTTTGCGGATCGGGATGGCAGGCGTTCGATCCTGAAGAGTAGTGGTGCGCCAGCGCCATTGCATCTGGCGGGGTCTGTGGCGTGTTTTGGGGTGTTGACGCTTGGGGAGCGAATGTCGTTGACGATGGGGATGTGGAAGTTGTTGCGGATTGGGCCGGCGAGGCGGCATGAGTATTCGGATATGACTTTTGGGGCGTGGTTGAGGAAGATGGGGCAGGGTGAGGGTGTGATTACCAAGTTCTGGAATGTGGTGATTGTATCGGCGCTGAACCAGACGGTGGATAAGGCGTGTGCGGCGCATGCGATGCAGGTTTTTCAGGATGGATTCCTGAAGCACCGTGACGGGTATGTGATGGGGACGGCGTCGGTTCCGTTGCGTCAGTTGTATGATCCGGCGGTGAAGATTATTGAGGCGGCGGGTGGTGAGGTGCATTTCGGTCGGTCGGTGAATCGGATTTATTATTCGAATGGGCGGGTGAGTCGTGTGGAGCTTAAGACGCGCAAGACGATTAAGGCGGATCAATTTGTGTCGGCGTTGCCGTTTGATCGATTGGAAAGAGCGATTGATGAGACGTTGAGGGATGCGGACGGGCGGTTGGGGATGATGAAGCATTTTGAACACAGCCCAATACTTGGCGTGCATTTGTGGTTTAAGGAGGAGGTGATGGAGGAGGGGCATTTGATCCTTGTGGATTCACCGGTGCAGTGGATTTTTAACAAGGGGATGACGGCATCGGGTAAGAGGCGGCCGAAGCAATATCAGTATCTGCATGTGGTGATCTCGGCGGCGAATTATCTGATGGATGCGGGGAATGAGTCGATTGTGGATTCGATTATGGAGGAGGTGAGGGTGTATCTTCCCGGGGCGGAGAGTCGGAAGTTGGCGAAGGCGCGGGTGGTGAAGGAGAAGCGGGCGACGTTTGCGAGTGTGCCGGGTATTGAGGAGAGGCGTCCGGGGGCGCGGGGGTCGGTGGGAAATTTGTATCTGGCGGGTGATTGGTGTGATAACGGCTGGCCTGCGACGATGGAGGGGGCGGTTCGGA
>JANQQT010000178.1 GCA_028284925.1 Phycisphaeraceae bacterium
CACACTCCTCCTCACCCCAAACCTTCGCTCGGCCCTCAAAAACGCCGTTTCCTGGCTAATATCCGCACAACTCCCCTCCGGCGCCTTCGCTGGCGGACCGCTCCCCCCCAACACTTCTGAAACCAACCACCCCAAGCCCGACTCACCACCCAAAACTCACACAACTCTGGAAAACCCTGATTCTGACTCAAAATCTCTGATATCCGACGCCCTCCCCGCCCCCGATACGACGCCCCGCAACAGTATGAACGAGAATTCCAGGGGCGGCTCAATTGAGGAAACCGCCCTCGCACTCGAAGCGCTCGCCACCGTCGCACACCAGCACCCTGACCTCATCGACCCTACCGAAAACACCACAAACCATTTAATATCAAGCATTTACAATGCAACAAACTGGCTCATCCTCGCCACCGAAAACGGCAAATCCTTCCCCCCGTCCCCCATCGGCTTCTACTTCGCCAAGCTCTGGTACCACGAACAACTCTACCCCCCCATCTTCACCACCGCCGCCCTCAACGCCGCCCACAATCTCCTCCAATCCCACCCCACCCTATTCGACTCGCCTCCAACCTCGCCAATCGAGCCCTCTGCGCCATCCGACAAATCTGCCCCCAATCCTCAAATGACCTCCACAATAACCACACCCAATATCACAGCGTAAACCACTTATTATCAATAAGTTACGACCACAACCCCCACACCCGTCACCTCAACTTACCGACACCAACCACCAGGTTATCCACATAACATCCCTGCGCAAGCGACAGCCAGATACTCATTCTCATTGACTGACCGATTCTCAGGAACTGGGCTTCACCGACTGATCCGCCGCATGACGCGCCGAATCTGACAACAGCTCCAGATAGTACAAAAACGAGTCTCTGCGGTCCTCAGGCAGCACACTCAGCACCTGCGTCTGCAACTCCAACGCAATCTGACGTGCCTCATCATAGACCTTACGGCCCTTCTCCAGCACCTTCACCACATTCGCCCGGCGATCCGTCGCATGCGTCCGACGCTCAATCAGCTCATTCGCCTCCATACGCGACAACACCGATGTCACCGTATTCGGGTCTGACGCCATCAAATCCGCCAATCGACGCTGCGTCACATCCTCAGACTTCTCCGTCAACCACCTCAGAACCGTAAAATGATCCGGCGTGATCCCCAGATGCGCCACCCGCCTCCTGAACGCCTGGTTCAAACTATACCACGCCCGACGCAGCAACGGCGGCAGCCGCCGAAATGAGGGATTATCTAACGTAGGCTCATCCGCATTTTGAATTGACTCTGGTTCAATCATGTCGTAAAATGACTCTGCAATTATTGTACGTGTTGGTACAATTGTTTCGGAGGCCCGACTAGAACCCTCCAATCGGGCACTATATTGCGGTGATCTTATCAACTATTCCCCTATAAGGGAAACGACGCGAGGACGGTTTCACCTAAAAAACGGACTTCCACACCAATCAACAACCACCTCGCCACACAAGGAAAAATGGCAGTGAATTCAAGATGGCACACAGCAATCGCAGCGGTCGCACTCTTCGTCCTCTCCGCATGCGGTACCAACCCAACCGTCCAACCCTCTGACCATTCCCCAAAAACCACCACCGTTCCCAACGGCTGGCTTTCCTGGCGAGGCCCGAACCAAAACGGTACCTCCCTGGAAACCAACCTCCCGTCCAAATGGGAACTCAATGGCGCCAACCATCTGTGGACACTCGACTTAAAAGGTCGCGGCACGCCCGTCATTAACGGAAACCGCGTCTACGCATGGGGATACGTCGGTGAAAAGTCCGAACTCTACGAAGTCCTCGTCTGTCTCGACGCCGATTCCGGTAAGGAGTTGTGGCGACACGATTTCAGTGACTTTATCAGTGACATCATCTACGACCGCTACACCATCGGCGCCCCCACCATTGACCCGCAAACCGGCAATGTCTTCCTGATGTCCACCGCCGGCGAACTCACCGCCTTCACACCCGATGGCAAAGTCATCTGGCAACAATCCATGGTGGAGAGCTTCGGTCGCGGAACGTATCCCAACGGTCGAACCGGCGCTGTCGCCATCGAAGGCGATTTGGCCATCGTCCATGTCATTTCCAGCAACTGGGGCGGGCAAGGCCCACCCCGCGACCGCTTTTACGCGTTCGACAAGAAGGATGGCAAGATCGTCTGGGCCTCCACGCCCGGCGTCGGACCGCCCTTCCTCAAAGACAGTTGCTTCGCCACGCCCGTATTCGTATGGAAAAATGGTCGCCGCGTCTTCTACAGTGGCACAGGCTGCGGCAACGTCGTCTGTGTCGATGCACGCACAGGTATTCCCATCTGGCGCATGCAGCAGTCCTTCGGCGGAGTCAACTCCTCGGTCCTCTATTATAAAGGCAAGGTCATCGTCACGCACGGTCGGGCCAACCTTGACAGTACGAAAATCGGCCGCATGAACGCGCTGAAATCCGACCTTCCCGCCGACACTTCCAAACAGACCGTCTACAAGCTCAAGGATCGTGAGGTTTGGCGCAACGAACACATCAGCATGTTCACCAGTTCTCCGGTTCTTGTTGGTGATCGCGTTTATCAGATCAGCGAAACCGGCGTCCTGCATTGTGTGGATGTCAATACCGGGAAAGACCTGTGGGACATGAAACTCGGGACGGCCCAAATCCACGCTTCCCCCCTGTATGGCGACGGCAAACTCTACTGCCCGATGAATGACGGCAGTTTCTACATTCTGAAATTGCGAGACGATGGCGCGGATGTGCTTTCCAAGGTCAAGCTTGAAGGCAACTGCCTCGGCGCACCGGCGGCATGGAATGGCAAAATCTACGTCTTTACCAATCGCAAGTTTTACTGCTTTGGCAAGAAAGGCGACAACAAGGGACACACACCCGCGCCGCCCAAGCCGCTCCTTCCGACGCGCGGCGGCAAGGTCGCCAAGCTTCAGGTCATCCCGAATGAAGTGCTTCTTGAGCCGGGTGAGAAGGCTTCCTTCCGCGTCCGCGCGATTGATGCCAACGGCAACGTCGTCGGCCCGGTGAAGAACGTCAAATGGGAAAAATACGTCCCGCCAACCGCCAAGGTCAAAGCCAAACTGGACGCCG
>JANQQT010000179.1 GCA_028284925.1 Phycisphaeraceae bacterium
TATCGTCAACGAACGCGGCGAACTCATTTTGGTCCGTGTCAATGAAAAACGATTTGCTCAACTTGGTAAAGCCGACATCCTGAATACCGGTGGCCGCGCATACGCCGCCTTATCTAAGGGTTATCTTTTCGCCCGCGACAAACGCACACTCAAATGCCTGGACATCAGGCGACCCGTCTCAAAGCCATAACCAATCTTCGGAACTTGCGCCACATTTCCGGTTACGTCGAATCAAAGATTCGCGGAGATTTTCATTCACCAACTCAAAGAGCCATTACAATAGGCGCCACACAGGCAGTGACTTCCACAGATCTTATTTGAAGGAGCATGGACATGGGCCGCTTGAATCGACGTAGGTTTATCCAGCAAAGTGCAATGGCGGGCTTTGGCGCCGGCTTGATCATTTCCGGAACCAGCACGTCCGGGCGCGTGACCGGAGCCAATGAACGGATCAACATCGCCGTCGCCGGCATCAACGGTCGCGGCAGAAGTCACTACAACGCCCACGCCGGCAAGAAAGACCGGATGGTGACCTATCTGATCGATCCGGATGCCAGGCTGTTTGAACATCGCTCCAAAGACGTCGAGAAACGTCAGGGTGGTAAGCGGCCTACTTGTGTTCAGGATGTCCGCAAGGCTCTTGAGGATAAGAACCTTGATGCCATCTCCATCGCCACCTGCAATCACTGGCATGCGTTGATGACCATCTGGGCCTGTCAACACGAAAAGGATGTCTATGTCGAGAAGCCGATGAGTCACAACGTTCATGAAGGACGCGTTGCGGTTGAAGCCGCCCGCCGCTACAAACGAATCGTGCAGCACGGGACGCAGCAACGCTCCAGCGGCGGACGTTACAACGAGATGGCCGCCCTCGCCTCAGGAACCTACGGCAAGCTCACCGTCGCCAAAGGATACTGTTGCAAACCCCGATGGAGCATTGGGACAAAGAAGACTCAAAAGCCGCCTGCCAAACTTGATTTCAACATGTGGTTGGGCCCTGCAAAGGAGCAATCCTATCACGGCAACCTTGTCCATTACAACTGGCACTGGTTTTGGGATTTCGGCAACGGTGACACCGGGAATCAGGGTGTTCACGAAATGGACGTGGCACGATGGGGCATTCCCGGCGCCACACTCCCCAAACGTGTCTTTGCGCTTGGCGGAAGGTTCGCCTACAAGGACCAGGGCCAAACGCCAAACACGCAGATTGCCGTCTACGAATACGATGACGCCCTTCTACTTTTTGAGACACGCGGTCTTGTCGGTAAGAAAGGTGTTCCTCGGATTGTCGCCAATGAGTTTTACACGACCGAAGGCGTCATCAAGGGTGGTAAGTTCTTCAAGCACGGTTCCAACCGTGGTGAAAGCTTGAAACGGTTCGATTACCAGGCCCCGCCCGGAAACATTTTCGACAACTGGATTCACGCCATTCGCACACGCAATGTCGGTGACCTTCACGCCGATGTCGAAAAAGGTCATTATTCCTCTGCACTTTGTCACCTTGCCAACGTTTCGCAGCGGATGGGAAGTCGGCGGGAATGGGGTGGCAAGGCGGGATTGCAGGGTGATAACGAAATTGTCGCCGCGTCACTGGCGGCAGCCAGGGACAATCTCGTCAAGGTCGGTGTGCCCGTCAAGGGCCTCAAGGTCCAGGTCGGCAGGGTTCTGAATATCGATCCTGCGACCGAACGCGTCACCAACCTTCCTGATGCCAATAAGCTCATGACGCGTGAATATCGCAAAGGTTTTGAATTGCCGAAGATTAAACGGGTGGGTTAATTGTGACCGTCAGTCTGAGTCCCTTAACCCCGCTCTATCGCGGGGTTTTTACATGAATCAACGCAGCTGTTGCCAACGGAATCAACACGCATGGCGGGCTATACTTTCTTTCCGATTTGGATACTTCATGAAGAGGACTTGAGCAATGACTAGGAAATATCGATGGGTCGTGTGTTGTGTATTGGGCTTGTTCGGTCTGACCATGTTGAATATGACCGGCTGCGGTTCCGAACCCGAAGTCCCGGAAACGGTCAAATTTAATTATAAGTTCTTCGACCTTCAGGTGTCCGAAGAGGATCCGGTTTTTGAGTGGCCTCTGGAATATCCGGGCAAGCACATTCCGCCATACTTTCCTTTGGATATTGATGAAGATATGGGTGAAGCACGTTACCTGATGCTCTACACGTTTGAGGATGGTTCGGAACTGGAGTTCTACCTTCACACCAAGTCTGATCGAACGTTTTATCTGAGGGAGGGAGAAAAGACGGTTCAAAAATTCACGTTCAGTCAACGAAGCGTCGAACGCCAGGATACCAAGGAAGAGACACGCAAAGCCTTCCTGGCCGAACTGTCTGAAGCGGCATCGGTGCAAATCCTGCCTTACTTGCGCCGCAAAGCTGTCGAAGCTGCCATGAAAAAGAAAAAGTCCTGACTTTCTCCATGCGCCGCATCGCAGTCATCGGAACGAGTTGTAGTGGAAAGACCACTTTGGCGCGACAGCTTGCCGACCATTTTCACATACCGCATACCCAATTGGATGAATTGTATTGGTTGCCCAACTGGACGGAACGGGAGGCGCCGGATTTTCTGGAGAAGGTCGATCAGGTCACCTCGCAGGAATCGTGGGTTATCGATGGCAACTACAGCGTTTCGCGGGATCTGATTTGGGGGCGGGCCGATACGGTGATCTGGCTCAACTATGAATTCGCCATCGTCTTCTTGCGGGCATTACGCAGAACTTTGCATCGTGCCTGGACGCGGGAAGAACTGTTTTCCGGGAATTTTGAGTCCTTCCGCTTGTCGTTTTTCTCACGTGACTCCATACTGCTTTGGGTGATTCAGAGCTGGCGACGCGTTCGTAAACGATATCGCGCGTTATTTGACACCAGACCTTTTGATGGCCTTCAGATGCTGGAATTCACCCACCCCATTTGGACGAACCAATGGCTTGAAGCTCTTCGGGATTCAGGTCCAGCCGATGACGAACCGGGCACACCCCAACCTGATCGTATCAGTTAACGAATCTGCTTCATGGTCGGGCTGCAAGCCATGATTGCGTATTACGTCCGCGTATGATTTTCATGCGGGCCGATAAGGTAATCCATCATAAATCTGGCTGGTTACCCGCCGAATGGTCGAGGATTTTCGGTTACGATTGCGTTACCTGAACAAGTTGGGGATCGGGGCGTCTTCCTCATAGAGTAATTCATCGCCTCGTCGCGATGGTGGGCAGTTTTCAGTGCTACATTCAATTCAACGGAAACAGAAGGACCATGGTCATGCGTAGAGTGAAACGTTTGTATTCTGGTTTGATTTGGGTGGGGTGTCTTTCGGCAATTGTCGGGCTTGGGGTCAGTCCGATGACAGTGGCCGCAGCCGACGCCAAGCCGGTTGTAAAGATCGACGAGACGTTTGCGATCAAGGTTGCACTGCGCGCTCGCCAGTTTGATGCCGCCGCGCGCAGCGCCGACTCTGTTATCGCCGAAAGAGGCAAGCAGGTGGATGAGGCCCTTTATCTCAAAGCCCTTGCCCTCCAACTCGCCAATCGCCACGACCAGGCCGTCAAGACCGCCGATATCCTCATCGTCAAACACCCCAAGTCGTCCTGGTATTACAAGGCTCGTTTCCTCAAGGCCCAATCTCTCCTTCGACTCAAAAAGTTTGTCGATGCCGAGCGTATTTATGAAGAGGAAGCTAATCGCCTTCTATCCACCAGGCGCAAAAGCCGCATCGTCGGCGTCATCGTCAAGTTCGCTGATGCTCTCGCCAAGAAACAGGATGAAAAAGACCCCGGTTCACCCAAACCCGACTATCGCAAAGCCTACAAACTCTACGCCAAAGCACTGACCATGGAGATCGATCGTAACCTTCGCGATGAGGTCTTGTACAAAAAAGCCTACGCGATCGAGCAGGCCAGGAACTACAACGCGGCGATTCGCGATTACCGCACATACCTTCAGGAATTCGATCCCGACTGGATCGGCTCCGTCGGAAGCGTCGAACGCATGAGAGGCCAGAAACGACAAAACCCACCCAAAGCAGGAAAATACGTCTACCTCGCCCGCTATCGACTTGTCAAAAGCCAACTCGGCGCAAACCATTTCCCTCAATCCCGTCGCAATGCGCAGGATTTGATGGACCTGATAACCGGGCATCACAAGAACAAGAAGATGGGCGCGGAGGCGGCGAAGATGCTCGCCAATACCAACTGGCAATTGCTGCGAACCTATCGCATGCCCCGTTGCAACTCTGCCGACTACTCCGCCGCCGTCAAAGCCGCCCGCGATTTTCTTGCCAAATATCCGGATCACCCCTTTGCCGTCGAAGGCGCATGGAATCTCGCCGAAGCCCTCGCCGCCCGTGGCGAAGCCGACAAAGCCGTCATTGCTTTCGAAGCATTCATGAACGGCAAGCTCTTCAAGCTCCCCGCCGGAGAACTGGCCGCCAAGCCTTTGAAGCGGCATGGCAAATCACCCGCCCGCCTCAAAGCCGACTGGGAAAAACTCGCCCTCTATCGCATCGCCATGATTCGAATGGGACAGAAACTCTACGACAAGGCGATGGTCCGATTCAATGCTTACATCAATCGCTATCCGGATGGCCCTCAATGGGGCGATGCCCAGCGACAGTTGATCAACGCCGAATTTGCGATGGCTGTCGACGCCGTTGCTGAGAAAAAGTACGACGATGCCAAGAACCGTTTCGAGCAGTTCCTGAAGAAGCACCCGCTGGAAAGCCGCAATGCCCAGGTTCTCTTTACGCTGGGGCAGATCGAGTTTGCCGCCGCCACGAAACTTGAGAAGGACAAGGCCGATACCAAACTCATCGCCACCGCATACGCACGCGCCATCGATCAGTGGGCGCGCCTCGTCAGCAAATACCCACGCACCAACGAAGCCTCCCTTGCCCTCTATCGCACGGGGCTGATTTATGAAGAGAAGCTCAAGGATCTCGATAAGGCACTGGAGACCTATCGCCGCCTGACATGGGGTTCTTATGCGTCAAGCGCTCGCAATCGCATTACCTTCATGACCAAAAAGCAATTGCTCATCCAGACAGAGCGCACCTGGCGATCCAACGAAAAGGCCAAGATCAAACTCGACGTTCGCAACATCGAAAAGCTCACGGTTCGCCAGTATTTTCTGGATTTCGAAGCCTACTTCCGCAAGACCCACATGTCAGGCCGCGTCGAAGAGCTTGACATCGCCCTCATTCAGCCGGACAAGACGTGGGAACTGAAGATCAATCAATACGCCAAATACAAACCGCTGACCCAGCACGTCGAAATTCCTTTCGCTGCCCAGAAGCGAGGTGTATGCATCGTCAACGTTTCCAATGATGACCTTGAAGCCACCACGCTCGTCGTCCGCAGTGACCTGGAAATGATGACGCGCGCCAGTCGCCACGAATTACTGGTCTTCGTACAGAATGTGCTTACCGGTAAACCTGAGGCCAACGCCCGGGTCTTATTGTCGGATGGGAAAAATGTATTTTCCTCCGGCCTTACCGGGAAGGACGGTGTCTTCATCAAGAAATACGATGAGTTGAAATCCATCAATACGCTTCGCGTCCTCGCCCAGAGTGATGCAGGATACGCCTTTGGCGGCGCAAGCCTATCCGGGCTTCGCTTTGGGTCCGGCCTCACCCGGAAAGGATACATCTACACCGATCGCTCTGTCTATCAACCCGGCCAGACCGTCTCCATCAAAGGCATCATTCGCGAGGTCAAGGACGGCAAATACCACGTTCCGGCCGGTAACAAATATCTGGTGGACATCCGAGATGCACATAGTCGTCTCCTGCGACAAGTCGAGGTTAAACTTTCCGAATACGGATCTTTCTCCGTCGCGACTCCTCTCGCCAAAGGCTCACCTGTTGGCTCCTACGTCATCACCGCAAGGCCCGCGGACAAGGATCGTCAACATCTGATCTACACCGGTCGCTTCCAGGTACGCACCTTCCAACTCGCGAAGATGAAGCTTAGCTTCAAGTTCGATCGCCGCGTTTACTTCCGCGGCGAAAAGGTCAACGCGACAATCTCCGCCGCCTATTACTGGGGTGAACCGCTTGTCGGCAAATCCATTCGTTACACCCTCCCCGATGGCAGAACTTATACGGAGAAAACCGATGCCAAAGGAAAACTCAAAGTTGAATTTGATACGTCCGGCCTGACCCCCGGCCGCGCTCTGCTGTTCCAGGGGCAGATCATCGGCGAAAACGTCACTGCCCGCAAAGCCGTCTACCTTCCCAAACTTGGATACGCCATCACCGGCAAAGTCTCCCAAAAGGTCATGCTCGCAGGTGAAGGCTTCGACCTGAACGTCACAACAAAAACCCCCGATGGCAAACCGGTGGGCAAATCTCTCAAGGTCACCGTATTGCGAAGAGAACAGGGCACAAAAGATCCCGTCCTCAGCGGCGTTCCCTGGCTCCGTCGTCCCGTCCCTGCTACCGCCGATGTCACCATCAGCGAACACAAAGTTTCCACCGATGATAAGACCGGCAAAGGTGTTCTCAGGCTCGCCCTCAACAAAGGTGGTGCATACGTCCTCCGCATCGCCGGCGAGGATCGCTTCAAGCAAACCGTCACCACCGAACAACGCCTGTTCATTTCCGATGATGAAGACCGCGTCAAGCTCCGCATGTTCACCACCACCGACACACTCAAGGTGGGCGGCAAGACCAAAGTTAAACTCCACAGTCGTCTCAAGAACAACCTTGCACTCCTTACCTTCGAGTCCGACCGAATCATCTCCTACCGCATCGTTCCCATCAAGAATGGTTCAAATGATGTTGCCATTAACGTAGGTCATGAACACTTCCCCAACTTCCAACTCGCCGCCACCGTCATGGATGGCAAACACCTCCGCACATCCAATCACCACTTCAAGGTCGAACGCGAACTCAAGGTCACCGTCGAGCCTCTCAAGAAAATATACGCCCCGGGTGAAGGGGGTAAGGTTCGCCTCAAGGTCACCGACCAGACCGGCAAACCCGTTGCCGCCGAACTGAGCCTTGCCATGGTCGACCAGGCTCTCTTCGCTCGTTTTGGCGACCATGCCCCGCGTATCCTCGATTTCTTCCAGCGGGACGCCATGCGACGCGTCGAATTCCGCGCAGGTTCAAGCAACGGTTTCAACTACACCGCCACCACACGCGCCATCGTCCGCGCCTACACCGATGAACGCGACCGCCTCGCACGCCTCACCCGCGCTCAAAAGGAACTCGAACGCGTCCAGGCATGGAACCAGATCACCGCGGAACGCAACCGAAAACTCAGCATGCTCGGGCTGAAGGTCGCAAGCGGCGAACTTTCCAACGATACCGACAAAGCCCTCGGCGACCTTCGACAGCGTGAGAGCATTCGCTCTGGGTGGGGCATCCGAAGCTACGGTCTCGATGCCAACAGTTGGCACTACGGCCAACGCCTTGACCGCGGGATCGGTTACGCCGGCGGACAGGGTCAGGCAGGGGTGCAGGCCAGCGGCGGAGCCGGCCGCGCCACCGCACAGCTCTTTGCCGATCAACTCCAAACACAACTCGACGGTGCTTTCCAACAACCCGGCAACTTTAACGAGCCGCATGACCAACGAAACATTGACCGATCCGTAAACGCCAACGACTCCGGCCGCTTCATCGGCAATCGGAACGAACAAACAATCCGTGCTACCGGAGACGTTCCATTGGAGTTTGGTATGGATGAGGAAATCGACGAATCCAAATCTGGACGCGATGGCAGATCCATCACGCCCCGCTACGAACTCCCCGATGCCGTCCGCTGGTTCCCCGCCATTGTCACCAACGACAAAGGCGTCGCCATCATCGACATCACCATGCCCGACAACACCACCAAATGGCGACTCACCGCCCGAGGTGTTACCAAGAACACACTCGTTGGCGAGGCAACCGCCAGCCTCATCACCCGCAAGGACTTCTTCATCTCCCTCAAGGCTCCCGCCACTGCCTACGAAGGTGATACTCTCCAGCTCCTCGCCCGCCTCCACAACCTCGCCGGTTTCTCCGGCAAGGCCAACGTCAAACTCACACTCCGCGCAAACGGTCGCCAGATCAACCAGTCCGCCCGGGATGTCAACATTAAGAAAGGCCAGACCGCCGAGTTCCTTCTCGACGCCATCAAAGTCGGTAATGTCGATTCCCTCGAAGCCACCCTCTCCGTGACCGCCGGCAAACATCGCGATGCCCTTGTCGTCAAAATCCCCGTCGAACCCTACGGCCTTGAGTACGCCGACCACCGAGGCGGCGCCGCCAAAAACTCCGCCACGCTTAAGCTCAAGCTCCCCGATAAACAGAAATATCGCTCCCGACACATGTCCCTCGTCATCGGCCCGCATCTGAAAAAACAGATCATCCGTATGGCTCTCAGTCCCTCGCTCAGCACCCGGCCTCAACACGGCTTCCGTGATGCCCGGCGTGCCATCGCTCCGCCCATTGGCTCATTCCCCGGTACCGAACTCCTCGCCGCCGTCAGCGGCCTCGAATACGCGCGCAAAACCAAAGCCCCGACTGTCGACCAGGCTCAACTCGTCGAACGCGTCCGCACCCTCGTCGGTTCCGTCGTCGTCTCACAACATTCCGATGGAGGCTGGGGATGGGGCGGCCATAACCGCAGTGACTGGGCCGTCACCTCCACAACTTACTGGGCACTCGTTTCCGCGAACGCGGCAGGCGTCAAGGTTCACGATCGTGCCCTCGCCCGAGCCGAAAACTATCTCGCCACCATCTTCAAATCCGTAGGTTCGACCGATTTCGATCCCAAAGCGGTTATTCTCCACGCCCAGTCTGTCAGTAAGAAGGCAGACTACAAACTCCTCAATCCTCTCCATCGTCGCCGCAATGATCTCAGCGCCATCGCCCTCGCGTACACCGCCCTTGCCTTTGCCAATCTCGATCGCAATGACTTCGCCTCCGAAATCCTTGCGGTCCTCGATAAGAAAGCCAAAACGCTTACCATTGATGACAAGCCCGTTTCTTATTGGGATGGTTCCACCAAACACAGTTGGCTTAACGATCGTGTCGAAACCACCGCCGTTGCCCTCCTCGCCTACCTCAAAGTCAAGCCTGACTCCCCCAACGCCGCCCGTGCAGCCGCCTACCTACTCAACCATCGCGGCGCCCTCCGCATCCGTCCCGCCAAAGCACGCGGCCCGGTCGTCACCGGCCTCGCCCAATACTTCGGCAAAGGTCAGTTCATCAACGATGCCTATCGTCTCACCATCCTCGTCAACGGTCAGCCCGTCCGCACCATCGAACGAAACGGTGAAAAGGATCCCTTCGAAATCAACGTCCCCGAAAAACTTCTCAAGGATGGCGAAAACAAAGTCGAGTTCCAGATGAATGGGCGCGGAGAATACTCTTATGCCGTCACGCTTCGGGGCTTCTCCAGCGAATTCAAAGACCCCAATACCTGGCGATACCCCCACGTACGGTCCCGTCATTACTACCACGCTTCGCTCGAATATCGCGGTATTCCCATCCGTGCTGCCAGCACATCTCCCGTCAAGAACCTTGAAATCGGACAACGAACCCGCGTCCACGTCAGTGTCCACCCCCATCGCACACGCGACTACCTCGTCATCGAAGAACCTCTTCCCGCCGGTATGAAACTCTCCGCAGGCTCTCTCTCTGGTCGCTTCAAACATCACGAAGTCCGCGATGGCAAAATCGTCATGTATTACCCGCCCGGTGAACTCGTCAGCGATATCTCATACGAACTCGTCGGCTATTCCACCGGAGCCTACCGCGTCGGTCCCACCGTCATTCGCGATGCCCTCAACCCGGGTCGCATGCGAATCGGCAAGCCGGTCGACCTCAACGTCCTTAAACCGAATGCCAAATCCAAGGACCCCTACGCTCTTAACGATGCCGAACGTTTCGCACTGGGACAGGCCCACTTCAAAGACGGTCAATACGCCAAAGCTCGCGATTACCTTCGCCCTCTCTTCGAAAGGGAACGCCGCTACAACGAATCCGAAACCGCTCGCATGTTGCTCTGGATTCACACCAGCGAAAAATTCTTCGATGCCAAGCGCATCGTGTCCTCCTTTGAAAGCCTTTTCGAAAAGAACCCACAACTCACCATTCCCTTCGAGAAAATCCTCACTGTCGGCCGTGCCTACCGCGAAACCGGTGAATACGAACGGGCATACCTCGTATTCCAGGCCACCATCGATTCCAGTTTCCTCAATGATTCGAACATCAGCGCCATTCTCCAGGATGAAGGTCAGCTATTAGGTTCCATCGACTATCAGGAAGATCTCTGGCGCGAATACGCGGATTCCGCTCAGGTCGCCTCCGCCTACCTTTCCTTGTCACAGTTGCTCTACCAGAATGCGTCCAGGGCCGATGAGATCGCCAGGCGAACCCGCCGCATCCATGTGCCCGGCCACGACCGTGATGCCAGGGCCAAACCCACGCGCATCGGCATGCTGCGTCAGACCATCGAGCTTCTCGGTTCCTTTATGGCTCTGTATCCCACAAGCCCGCTTGCCGATGATGCCGCGTTCAGTCTCGCCAATGCCCACCTTGATCTCAAGGATTACAAAAAGGTGGTCAGCCTCAGCAGCGCGTTCAAGGGTCGCTATGCCAAGAGCGATTTCGTCAGTTCCTTCCAGTACATGATCGCCTTGGGTCATTTCTGGCAGCGTAATTACAAACCGGCTCTCACCTCCGCCAGAGTCGTCGCCGATGGTAAGAGCAAGGATCGTGACTTCGCCCGATACATCCTCGGCCAGATCCATCACGCTCAGGGACATCCCGCCGAAGCCATCAAATGGTACGACACCGTCAAATCCAAATACTCCGATGCCGGTGAAGCCATCGACTACTTCAAGCGTAAGAGTCTTAAGCTTGAGGAAGTCAACATTTTCCGTCCCGGCAAACCCGTCAAGCTCACACTCAAGTATCGCAACGTCGCCGATGCCCAGATGCAAGTCTACAAAGTTGATCTCATGAAACTCTATCTACGCGAGAAGAACCTCAGCAAGATCACACAAGTCAACCTGGCCGGCATCAACCCGCAACAGGTCATCAAGCTCAAGTTGGGTGACGGCAAGGACTATGTGGACAAGGAAAAAACCGCCGAACTGAAGCTCAAGGATGAAGGCTCATATCTCGTCATCTGTCGCGGCGACAACATGTTCGTCAGCGCCCTCGTTCTCGTCACGCCCCTCGCCCTTGATGTCCAGGAAGACCCCGCCAGCGGTCGCGTCCGTGTCAATGTCATGGATAAAACCTCCGGTCTTCGTCCGGCAGGCGTTCACGTCAAAGCCATCGGTTCAGGCAACTCCCAGTTCGTCAGCGGCGATACCGATCTCAGAGGCATCTTCGTCGCCGATGGTCTCCGTGGTAAAACCACCGTCATCGCTCGTATTAATGAAACCCGTTATGCATTCTACCGCGGTGATACCTGGCTTGGTCGCACGCCGACCAGAAACGCGCGCCCCAGGCCACAGGGCAAGATGCTCAAGAAGCCATCCCTCATCGATTATGAAGGCAATCTCAAATTGGACAATAGTGCCATCCAGAATCGCTTGAACAAGAACTGGGATTCTCTCCGTCGATCCGGCGGAAAGGGCGTCAAAGTCTACCAGGCCAAGTAAGCATTCAACTCCTCATTGGATCTAACCCCCGCAGGAGGGCACGAACGATATTCGTGCCCTCCTTTCTTATGCGCGCTGCTCGTCATGGGCGACCGCCCACCCACCCTCCTATGATTCACGCATGGTCGCATGGGAAAGCCGATTCAAATCTGAATCCAAGAGACAGGTCGTCACCGCGATCCTGATGCTCTTGATCCTTGCGCTTTCCACCGGTGGCGCATTCTGGTATTCCGCTTCCCATTCAAAGCCCACACCTCAGCAACCGGATCGCAGTCTCGGAAAAATCAAACTGGGGGTCTTTCACATCAATGTCCCGCGTGCTTGGAATCGTAGCGCCTACGCCCTGAAGGACAGCGACATCATCACCGAAGTCAGATTCAAAGAGCCTCAATTACGTCCATCCCAGACCCCGCGCATGCTCCTCATCAAGCACCGCGCAACCCCGCAGGCTGTCCACCCTCGATTTTTTGAGCAGACTGTCCTGACGGAGATTGACTACGAATCGAAGGGGATCCGTTTTACCCAATCGAACAAGGCCGTAATTAAGTTTGGTTCAATGACGTTCTTTACCTTTTCACTCGAATTTGGTCCCGCGCCGGTGGGTGAAATCGTCGCCATTGGCACGTTTGATGGATATCAACATCTGTCCATTCGCCTGCGCACGCGGAACGTTCAGCGGAGTGACAGTCGGGCATTACTTCAGAAAATCCTGAATTCTGTAACCGATACGAGATACACCCCGATGGATGCTGCCGATTGGTCCGCCGCGGGCCTGGGCGCAACATTGCCCAAAGGCATCAGATCATTCATCCGCAAAGGCGCTGCCGGGGATCTGGATGAATACTACCTCGCACAAGACAACGTAGGGGATCTCATCCTCACACGATTCCGCATTCTGTCGCTCGTTTCACCCGTCATTCCGCCCACCTTGCATCCAAAGGATAATCCCAAACAGCGCCAACTCGATCAATTCTTTGACAAGAGTCGCCAGAAGACGCTCTATGATCGCATAACCAGGTTTCTCATTCGTACGTATATCGATCGCAGCCGGAAGATTCCCCAATTCGCCATCTTCAATTTTGGTTATCCCGATGTTCTCCTCGAAGCCACCGGCATCATCATCCCCACCAGGCTCAATCGCCGCATCGTCAATGAAATTCAGATGATCGATCTGAACCAGGACAACAAAGTCCTCTGGCTTGATATCCACGCCTCAGACGACCTCTACAGGCGATCTACCCGTGACCAACAGGCTCTGCCGCGTCCGGAATGGGCCTCTCAGGAGGTCATGCAGACCGTGTTATCACTCCTTAGGGCCCGAAACGGGTCAAGCCGCGATACGACCTCAACCGATTAGCAATGGGATAACGCTTCGTTCCTTCGCATCGAATCTGGATCGTATGCCCGAACCTGTAACACGCCGCTCGCTTGTTGGGGATCGAACTTCAGGTTCCGTAATATTAAGGGACGCCGATCCGGATCACGCTGGCTACACACGCCCCGCCACTCTTTGGAGGCATGACGATGAATAACGCCCACCTCACTTCGCGATTCTCGCTCCCGCTTTTGGCTCTTGGCCTTATGGCATCGGCGACCGCCGTGCATGCTCAAGCCAAGGACAGTGATTACCTTACCTCCGACCGCGTCTACGACTACTCATACGGCATGTCCCTCCTCTTGCCTCTTGATTGCGCCACACAGCGATCCATCGGCGACCAGTACAAAATCCGAATCGCCGACAAGAAGGGACGCTACACCATGTTCCTCGCCGTCAAAAAGTCCCGACGCGTCCTCACGCTCCGGCAGGTCGCCAAACTCGCAAAGGAACAGGTACGCAAGACCCAACCCACGGCCACCACGCTTAAGGATCCTGATGGCACACCACCGTCCAAAATGACTTGGACGCGCACCACGCGCCTTGCATCGCGCCCCGCGGAATTCCAATACTACCGCATGCCCCAGGCGACCGGCGCCAAGCTCGCCTTTACCGCCCAGGCCATTATCGAAATCGACCCCCTCACCTTCGCCGTTCTCAAGATGACCGCCCGAAACAAGGACGTCGAGCAGACCAAGCCAATCTTCGAGGCCGTCGCAAGAAGTCTTCGCATTGAAGATCAACGCAAACTTAACGCCATGCGCCGAAAGGAAGTCGACGCCGCCGTCGCATGGCGCGAACGCGTCAGCCTCAAGGACCTCCACAAAACCGTTTCTCTTATCCCCAAACAGCATTTCAAAATCGTTGAAGGCAAGAAAATCGTCGGCACCATGACCATGATCCAGAATCGCATTCGTGAGCAGAACAAACCCGGCATCGGTGTCCAACTTCGCGTACGGATCATCGGCGGCAAGAACCATGAGTTCTATTTCGACTCCATTTCCACCTTCTTCCTCGCCGACGATGACAGCCTCGAAATCTGGTCCACCAAAGTCACTCGGCGCTCCGTCAATCCCGCCTCCCGAAAAAGGACCGAGCGCAAAAGTCCGCGCAGCGTCAACCCCACCAACACCGTTGTCCAGACCGCCATACGCACAGGTGACCTCATCAAAATCTACAACAGCGGAACACGCAACAAAGGCGAACGACAACTCGATATCCCCCGAATTCGATACAAATTCATGACCGAAGCCGAAGCCAAGAAACGCGGCTACGTCGGCGTCAAACCACGCATCCAAACTGAAGAAAACAAAGGCAAGGTTCGCGTCACACTCAAACACGCCTACCTCTCCCAGGTCGAATCCTTCCTCCTCGCCCAGATCCTCCCCCATGACCGCGCCGGAACATACGGCTTCTACTACTACTACCCCCACGTTGGAGCCGTCACGTACCGCACGGACAAAATTGTGCCCGGCCTCGACGGATTCAAGGTCTACACCAAGCTCGCTCCCAACGCCCCCACCCTCAAATCCTCCTACGACCCCGAAGGTCGCCTCGTCGAACGCGAACTGTCCGATAAACAGCGCATTGTCCCCACCACCGAAGAAGTCACACAGAAATTCTGGCGACAGAATTAACCTCACCCGTCGGGGCCAAGTCGCTTCTTCCACCGGCTAATCTCAGACCCATCAAGCACCCCGCCGACTCCCCAATCCATCCGACTTTTCCGCACTCCGTCTTTTTACATCCTTTTAACACCCATTCACCTCCCGACGTTGCAACCCGCCATCAGTCGCCCTATCCTACAGGCCACGAAAACAGGGCCGGGCCGGTTATGGTGTGGCTGCGCCCCAATAAAATAGAGTTGACTGGATACAAATATGGCCACGATCAGTTACGACGGGCACTCGTTCATTTTAGATGGTAAACGCATCTGGCTCGTGAGCGGCACGATGCACTTCGCTCGCATCCCCAGCGAATTGTGGCGCGATCGCATCCGGACCGCAAAACAAGCCGGACTCAACTGCATCGAAACGGCTGCCTGCTGGAACATCCACGAACCCGAACCCGGTGAATTCAACTTTGAAGGCGATGCCGACATCCGAGCCTTTATCCAAACCCTCAGCGAAGAAGGCATGTACTGTATCCTCCGACCCGGTCCCTACGTCGGCGATGCATGGGATATGGGTGGCCTTCCCGCGTGGCTTCTCGAAAACGAAGACATCAAACTTCGCCAGGGCAACCCCCCCTTTGTTCAGGCCGCCGCCGGCTACCTCGACCGACTCATCGGTGAAGTCGCCAACCTCCAGGTCACCGAAGATGAACCCGGCCCCATTGTTCTCATGCAGAACGAACACGAGTGGTTCTGCAACAACGATGAGCAGGGTGAGAACTACCTTCAGCAACTCAATCGTTTCCTGCGCGAATCCGGCGCCGCCGTCCCTCTCATCAATCGAAACGAAGGATGGCAGCGCGTCTCCGGCGTCATCGATACCTGGTCCGGCGATGATGACATTTTCAGCAACTGCCGTCAACTTCGCGACTTCCAACGAAACACCCCCTCCATCGTCTCTTCACTCCCCACCGGCAATCTCAACATCTGGGGACACGACAGCGAATCCCAGCGATCCCCCGCCGATGTCATGTTTTCCATGGCAAGCGTCGCCGCCACCGGCTCAATGTTCAATCTCGATGCCATGTGCGGTGGAACAAACCTCGGCTTCCTCGGCGGTCGACTCTCAGGAGGTGATGACCAATTCGTCACCACATCCCACGATTCCCACGCACCCATCACCGAAACCGGTGCCACCACCGAAAAATACTTCGCTGTAAAACGACTTGCCACCTTCCTCAGCCAGTACGCCCATGTCATGGCCAACCTTACCCCGGCCGAGCATCACACCGTCGGGGCCGCCGACATTTCCATCACCCAACAATCCGGCTCGATGGGCAAGGTCGTCTTCCTCACACGTCGTGAAACTAAATCCCGCACCCTGGAGGTCATCATCCCGGACGGCCGCTACCTCCCCGTGGACATGGGTACCGACCCCGTCGCGTGGATCGCCCTGGATGTCAATCTCGATGGCAAAGGCACGCTGGATCTTACCAATCTGAGACCCTGGGCCTTCGTTGAACAGAAACTCCTGGTCTTCTACGGCCCGGCCGGCTCCGAGGCCATCATCAGCATCGATGGAACCCAATTCTTCGACAATGTACCCACCGGAAAGGAACCTCTCGTCTTCCAACACGAAGGCATGATCGTGGCCGTCCTTAACGAATCTCAGGTCGACGCCGCCCGGATCACCGATGACGGAGTTTACGTGGGCGTTGCCGGCCTCGATACCGATGGCGAACCCCTTGCCCACGATAAATTCAGCACGTGCTACCACATTTCAATCACCGGTGAAAAAACCAGGCACCGTCGTAAGACAGAGACCGCCCCGGCTACACCCAGACTTGGAAAATGGGAATACGCAGGCGTCGACCGATACGTCAACGGAACCGCCCCGCGTTATGCCATCCTCGGTGAACCCCGAAGCCTCGAACGCTGTGGAAGTGACCTCGGTTACGGCTGGTACTGCGTCGGAATGGACCGCTCGCGAACCAAGAAAGCCAGTCTCCTCATGCCCCAGGCCGGTGATCGACTGCACATGTACATCGATGGCAAACTCAAATCCATTGTCGGCGATGGTCCCGGAGCTTCCAGAAAACCCCTCTCGCTAAACCTCCCCTCCGGCGCCTCCCACCTCGTCTTCCTCGCCGACAACTTCGGACGATTCAGCGGACAGACTGGCCTCGACCGACCCAAAGGTCTCTACGGTCCCCTGTTTGACGTCAAGGTTGCCAAACTCAGCAAACCCAAGATTACCGAAGAACTTCGCACCGAATTATTTGAACTTAGCGAGTACATCCCCTATTGCTCCACTGATGAACGCGATCCGTTCGCACGTTATACCTACGAAGTCAAACTCGCCGCCAAGGCTCCTCTCGTCCTCCAGATCTCAGGTCAAAGGCAACGAAGCGTCATCTTCGTCAACGGCAAACCCGTTGGCCTCGATCTCGGCGAGGAAGTCACCGAGTACTTTGTCCTCGAGGAACACCTCAAGAAAGGCGTCAACCGCATCGCCATCGCGCTCATCGATCACCTCGACACCGACCCCAAAGAATACGACCCCACCGATTCACTCACGCTTTACAAAGTCAACGAAACCCTCACCGACAAAGCCGACTGGTGGTATGCCAAGTGGGAAATGCCCGAACCCGACTTCTTCGATGAACTCCCCTCCTCCATCCCCGCCCAACCCGGCTTCTTCCGAACCACCTTCAGCGTCGAATCCAACGACCAACCACTCATGCTCGAAATCAACGGCGCCTCCAAAGGCCAGATCTATCTCAACGGTCGTAACATCGGGCGTTACTTCGTCGCCACCCACACGGGCAAAGCCGTACCCCCGCAAACTCAATACTACCTCCCCGAACCGTGGCTCAATGTCGAGGAGGAAAACGAACTCATCCTCTTCGATGAACACGGCAAGTCCCCCTCACGCTGCAAGCTTCTTTACGCTGAATAGCCCCCTCCCATTCCATGAAGCAGATCACACTCGCCAATACCGATCTCTCCATCTGCCCCATCGCCATGGGGTGCTGGGGCCTTTCCGGCGACATGACCTGGGGACCGCAGGATGAAGCGGCAGGCCAGGCCGCAATCCACGCCGCCCTCGACCTCGGCATCAATTTCTTCGACACCGCCGAAATGTACGGCAACGGCATCTCCGAACAAAGACTCGGCAAAGCCCTCAAAGACAAACGCGACCAGGCCGTCATCGCATCCAAACCCTCACCCGATCACAATCGCCCCGCCGACCTCATCGCCAGTTGCCATCGCACGCTTGAGTATCTTCAGACCGACTACCTGGATATCTATCAGGTCCACTGGTCCCCTTCCGATGTTCCTCTTGCCGAAACCTGGGGCGCAATGCAATCCCTGCGCGATGAAGGAAAGGTCCGTTACATCGGTGTTTGCAACTTCGGCCCGAACGACCTCGCCGAAATCACCGCCATCGAAAAACCCGCGACCAATCAAATCCCCTACTCCCTACTCGCACGCGGCATCGAGTACGCCGTCCTCCCCGCATGTCAACAGCTCAACCTCGGCGTCCTCTGCTACAGCCCTCTCATGCTTGGCCTCCTCACCGGGAAATTCATGGATGCCGATGAAGTCCCCGCCGGTCGAGCCAGATCCCGGCATTTCGCCGGCACACGCGAACTCGCTCGCCACGGTGAACCCGGCTGCGAAACCGAAACATTCGACGCCATCAACGCCGTTCGTCAGATCGCAAGCGATGCCGATATCCCCATGGCCGACCTCGCCATCGCATGGGTGCTCACCCGGGAGGGCGCCGATTGTGTTCTGGTTGGTCTACGAAAACCCGATCAGGCCAAACGCAATATCGCAGCGCTCAATGTCCAACTCTCCGATGACATCATCCAACAACTCAATGACGCCACAGAAACACTCAAAGCCACGCTTGGCACAAACGTCGATCTCTGGCAACCGGAAGAAAAATCACGATATCACTGACGTTCACTGGGTATTCGTGTACGTACGTTGCGCGTTATCCGCGCTCATTACTCCCATCAACCCTGAGTGTCAGCACTTAAAGAATCTCTACCACAACATTCTGACTGAACGATTCCCACCAGCTGTACGCCAGGCGACCATCCGTCATAATCGTCACGCGACCCCATCGGCCGCCACCCGTTGCAAGCGTGCTGAAGTCCCATCCTCCGCCGGAATTCGTCGCACGCACCAGTGAGTCGGATGTCTTGTTGAAGTACGTCACGTTCGCCGTTGTCCCGGTAAAGAAGATGTTCGTGTAAAGACCCTGCGATCGCTTGCTCGCCACAGTTTGCGGGAACCAATCCCCGCTTGCACGGAAGGCGACCTTCAGGTCCGCGTTGAACGCATCGTAATAACTGATCGTCGGATTACCTGATGGGTCAAACGCCAGCGATGTAAATCCGCCGCCGCCCAAAGTCGGATCAAACGTTACGGCGTCCCAAGTATTTCCCGCCGCCTGCTCGGCATAACGAAATTCACCCGTGGTGGTATTCTCATAACTCACCGCCCATAATCCCGTGTTCGGGTTTCTCTGCAAACTCGAATACCGACCCACATCGTCCTGCGTATCGATCTCTGAAATATTCCACGCTCCACCCACCTTCGTCGCGAACAACAGGTTCCCGTTCGACTTGTGGTAATAGGTAATCACCGGATTGTCCGCAGCGTCAAACTGAATCGAAGGATAAAGACCCACCGTCCTCCGCGTCTGCACGGCTTCCACCTGCCAGTTCGTGCCGTCAAACTTCGCATACTTCAGGTCGCCGTTGAACGCATCATAGTAAGCCACACCCGGCAACCCATTGCTGTCCAACGCCATCACCACATAAATCCCCACTTCCGCACTCCCAGCGTCAATCAGCGTCGGGCTGCCCCAGGCGTTGCCCGCGGATCGCGTCACGTACTTCAATGACCCATCGTTGATATCATGATACGCCAGGTGCAATACACCGCTGACATCCACCTGTATCGCGTTCGACAGGCCGCCGCCAAACGACTCAAACGTACCCAGGTCAGCAATCGTAAACCCTTCACCAAAGATCGGCAGCACAAACTGGCCGTTTACCGAATTCGGTCGTCCACCAATATCACCACCGTCAATCGTGTCAATCAATTGCGGATTCGTCGGGTCGGAAATATCCAGAACGTCAAAACCATTCACGTTGGTCAAGCCCGCCACCAACGTATTCCCATCCGCCTCAACTTGCCACGGACCGTTCGTGCTCGGGAACGTTCCCAGCAGCGGCGGGGCAGTCAAACTCGCGGACAAGTCAAAAATCGAGATCGACCCGTCCTGGTCTGCCGGATTCGCCGCGCCCGCTGTACCTTGCGCCGCAACGAACAACCGGTTATCATTGATATCAATCCCCCATACACTTCCGCCCGCCTGCAAACCGCCGACCAAAGCCATGTTCGCCGGATCGGTAATATCAAAGATGCAAATGTCCGCCACCGCCGCGTCATCCAGGTCGCTTACATAAGCAAAGTTCCCCTCAATGCGCACATCCACCGCCCCAAGCAACTCGCCCTTGATCGTGGAGACAATGGTCGGGTTCGACGGGTCCGACACATTAATCGCCGTCAAACCTTCGCTGAATTCCGCAACGAAAATAAAATCACCCGACTTGTCCAGAGATACCGCAGCCGATGTCAAGTCCAATTCTGAAAGTATGACCGGCTGCGTCGGATCACTGACATCGATGATCGAAACACCACCGTTCGTATCTGCCACATACGCAATCACACGATCATCCGCCCCCTGCTCCACCACCAGGTTTCGCGCCTGGCCGCGTGTGTCGAATCCACCAAGGAAAATCGGCGCATCCGGTGTGCTGATATCCGTAATACCAATGCCCGCAACACCCTCAGCGGTATAAAGCAGGTTACCAATTTGCGTCGATGCAAATGCCTGACCATTCACCTTGGCATCCGCATATCCGACCGCGGGCAACTCAGGCCTGTCTTCCACATTCACCGCAACCGTCTTCACCGCCGTGATCTGATCCGTGCCGCGCGTCGCTTCAAACGTCAGCTCAATCACACCCTGAAAGTCCGCAGGCGTTGTAAACGACACTTCGCCCGTCGCCGTATTCCACGTCGGCGTCACGCTGTCTACGCTCGAAGAAACCTGCCCCGACACCGAGGCGCCGATGTCATTCAGGATCGCGTTAAAGTTAACTTCTTCCCCCTGGTTCACCGTCACGATATTCGGAGCATCAATCCCCAGCATCGTCACCGCAATGGTCTGTTGCGTAAGGTTTCCGTCACCGTCATCCAGCGTTACCGTCACGTTCGCCGTCAAACCCTCCGGCGGAATCGCCCCGGTCGGCATGAACGTGATCGTCGCATCCTGGTGATTCTCAAATATCTCAATACGATCCAGGAACATCGGTGTGACCGGTGCGTCACCGGAGTCCACCGGACGATTGATAATCTCATCGTAAACGCCCTGGCCCGACACCATCTGGCCAAAGATCACATGCCGCTGGTCAAGCCACGGTGTCGGCACATCCGTCACGAAAAATTGCGAGTCGTTCGTGTTCGCGCCCGAGTTCGCCGCCGCCAGGGCGCCCGGACCCATGAAACTCAGGAACGGATCAAACCGATCCGGGAAATCACCAAGCGGGCTTCCACCCGTGCCGTTACCATTCTCTGCGTCACCCGTCTGAACCATGAAATCACTGATAACCCGATGCAGTGGTACATCCGAATAGAACGGTGTCCCGTTCGGATCCAACGTCCCGTCACCGGCCACGGCATTCGTCGCCAGCGTAATAAACCGCTCCGCATTCAAGCCGCCGCGCGTCTCAAAAATCTCCAACTCAATGGCGCCGATGGGCGTCACCCCGTCCTGCTCCGTAAAGTGCATCCTTGCCCAACGATTACCCTGGGGGATAAAGGTCTTCAAATTCGGATTGTCGCTTACCGCCGTGACCGTGATGTTGTCCCCGTCCAGATCCGTTGCATCTACACCAATCGTCAGCGCTCCGCTGTTCGTCATGAACTGATCTTCCAACGCCGTCACGAACGTCGGCGCATTCGTCAACAACACCCGCGGCTCAAGCCCTGCCAATCCTTCAAATCGTGTTCCCGCATCATGACCATTTGCACGACGCCCGTTGGAGAAAATATTAAGAGACAACAATCGACGGAGCCGCTTACGCAGGCCGGTTAGTGGCGAATTCAACATCGGATAATCTACTCCTTCTTTGCTCTCAGCGGGCTGGCCAATCTCTCCATACCAGTCTTAATTTCGCCGGCGCTCTCTTCCATTGCAACACTTCTGCAGCGCACAAAACCTGCGCTTGTTACCTGACACATGGATAAAAAAGGGACTCTCTGCCTCCACGTGCGCACGACTCTGACGCTCTTTACTCTTCTCGCGCACCAGTCCTTCGCTATTTGACGGAAACGCGCACAGGAATGACGCCAAAACGCCATCTTTCATACTCAATGCGCGCCCCTAAAGTTCGGTGCGCACCAAAACGTCGTTATTTTCAATCAGAATCCTTCCTTGTTCCACAAAACGCGCCTCAGACACGCCTGCCTTAGCTCCTTCCACATCTCAATTATACCACCGTTTTCCCAATGTGAAAGTTTTCGTACAAATTCCAACCCCCCTCCCCGCCTCCGCCTGCCTCGCTATTCCTTTCCCGCTCAGCCCCGATCGGTTTGGATTTGACCTGCCATTCTTGTGCGATTTTTTCTTCGCACCCGTGTAATCCCACACCACCACAATCGTATGTAAGCGTATTACATGCCCGCTTTTTTGCCAATAACAAGCGTTTTTTGAGTCGCAGCCTTCTTTCCCTCAAACCAACCCTCGGCTTTCAACGTATCATACCTATGGCATTCAGCGGGCATCTCACTGCGTGTGTGACCGCCCGTGTTCGACTAACCCTGTGCGTGGCAGGTGTCGTCGAACCGGGTTTTTTGCGCTCATGCCACGATTCCTTAATCGGCAGGACCTTACGTCATACACATCAAACCCGGCCCCACGCAATTAACATCATACCCACATCCCTGTTTTTTCCCCGCTATCCCGCTTTTTCCGCCATACTAGGCCAGAACAACTGTTTCTCATTCACGGATGAACCATGCGTCAATATCTTGATCTACTCCAGCATGTCATGGACCACGGTCACCACAAATCCGACCGTACCGGCACCGGAACGCGTAGCATCTTTGGCCACCAGATGCGCTTCGATCTGAGCGAAGGATTCCCCGCCGTCACCACAAAAAAACTGCATTTCAAGTCCATTATCCACGAATTACTCTGGTTCCTCGCGGGCGATACCAACATCCAATATCTTAAGGATCACGGTGTGAGGATCTGGGATGAATGGGCTGACGCCGAGGGTAATCTTGGCCCCGTCTACGGCCATCAGTGGCGAAACTGGCCCACACCCTCCGGCGCCCACGTCGATCAGATCTCTCAGATTATCGATCAGATTCGCCATAACCCCGATTCCCGACGCATCCTTGTCAGCGCATGGAATGTTTCCGACCTCGATCGCATGGCCCTGATGCCCTGTCACGTCCTGTTCCAGTTTTATGTGGCGGATGGCCGACTTTCCTGTCAACTCTATCAGCGCAGCGCAGACCTGTTTCTCGGCGTCCCCTTTAATATTGCATCATATTCCCTCCTTACCATGATGATCGCTCAGGTCACCGATCTGCAGCCGGGAGAATTCATTCATACTTTCGGTGATGCCCACATATATTCCAACCACGAAGATCAGGTCCATGAGCAACTTTCCCGGACCCCCGGAAGATTGCCGATGATGCGTATGAATCCTGAGGTCACGGACATATTCGGTTTTTCCTATGACGACTTTGAGTTATTGGACTATCACCCTCAGGCGCCCATCAAGGCGCCGGTTGCGGTTTGAGGTGTGGTGTCATGAATGATCGTCCCGCCAGAATCTCGCTTATCGCCGCACTTAGTCGCAATCGCGTGATCGGTCGTCAGGGATCGCTCCCGTGGCATTTACCGGATGATCTGGCCTTCTTCAAGAAAACCACCAGCGACAAAGCCGTCATCATGGGTCGAAAGACCTGGGAATCGATAGGTTGTCGACCGCTTCCCAAAAGGCGCAACATTATCATTTCGCGTAACACCGAATATATTGCGGAGGGGGCGGAAGTCGCTGCGGGCCTTTCTGAAGCCTTAGCGATGTCACGGGACAACGGTGAGGTAATGATTTGCGGCGGACAGGGCATTTACGAAGCGGCACTTCCCTTGGCGGACCGCATGTATCTGACGCATGTTCAGGTGGATATCGACGATGGTGATGCGTTTTTCCCGAAAGTCGACCCTGCAGACTGGCAGATCACCGACGAACATCCCTACGCACAATCCGCACAAAACCCCCATTCTTACACCATTCGTCAATACGACCGGCGCTGATCGGACGGATTTTCTCGTTGTTTACGATTGGCAATGCCGGCATTAAGACGATAAGTCATTTATTTGCAAGAGCTTAGGGTTTTTGAGGATGGTTGGGGAAGAATTCCGTCCAAATTTCCATCTTTGTTTGCAGACGGTTCCGACCAATCGTATCTATCAATTGTCGCTGATGTAAAAACAACAGCGGCAACGAAGCAAGTCCTTTCGCTTGTCTTACAGGGTCGTATCTCAAAGCGTCATTGAGTGCGATCAATGGTGATATTCACGTGTCCGGTATAGCAACTCAATAGAAGTTGTGGTTATCTCTTGAACGGGAAGGAAACAAAAATGATCAATCGAATGATGAAACGAATCGTACTTGGATTAGCGCTCGGCCTCGGTGTCAGCTTTGCCTCCCAGGCCGACGCGGCGGTGATTCTGGAAGATCGTAACTCGAAGGTCGTCATCGACCCCAGTGGTCCCGGTGGCATGCATACTTGGGAAGTCGATGGTGTCGACCATCTGGCCAGTCAGTGGTTCTTCCTCCGTGTTGGTGACGGCCCGGAAGTCAGCCTGGACGAACTGGACACCTTGGACAATCCCGTTCAGATTCTCGCCAGCGATGGCAATGGGCGACCAGGTAACGAACGCGTCTTTATGCAGTACACGACAGACGACTACATTGTTGAGGTTGATTACCTCCTGACAGGCGGGCAGGTCGGTTCGAAGGTCTCCGATGTCGCCGAGATCATCACGATCATCAACCTTAAGGACACTGTCCTGGACATTTCATTGTTCCAGTATTCCGACTTTGACTTGGGTGGTACGATCGGTGATGACACAGTTCGGATCAGCGGCGGCAACACGGCACAGCAGCATGATTCCGGAACGGTGATGAGCGAGACGGTTGTGACACCTTTGCCAACGCACTTCGAGGTGGCACTCTTCAGCGACACGCTTGACAAATTAACCGATGGCGACAAGGACGACCTGAACGATTTCGCGGGCCCGCTCGGCCCTGGTGACGGCACATGGGCGTTCCAGTGGGACTTTGAAATCGGTGTCGCTGACTCGGTGATCGTCAGTAAGGACAAGGGTATTGCGGTTGTTCCCGAGCCTGCCACCATGAGTCTTCTGGGCCTCGCCGCCTTCGGGTTAATTCGACGTCGTACCGCGTAAAACGTGTGAAAAGACCTAAAACACCTTGATTCAAAAAGCCCCGGCCAGGTTGGTCGGGGCTTTTTCAATTGATTCGATTGGAATGATGACCTTATTTGTTTGCGGGAGCCTTTTTCACCGGCCCGTTAATGACATCGTCGATGCTGTTTGGTGTCTTCTTTTCTTCGGGCTCTTTCTTGTCTTCCGCAGGCTTGTTGGGCTTACTCGCAGGCTCCAATGGATCATTCGTTGGCGACTTGGCAGCAGTCGCTAACGGCACGCGCTCTTCCTTAAGTACATCGAAGACTTTCGGATAGATATTCTCCCAGTCGACGGGACGCTCGTTGCCACCTCTGTATTTAACTTGAATCTTTCGCCCTATCCAGTAGGTGTTAATAAGGTTACTGGCTACCTTGCTCTGTTTGGTGACATACGGATCCCACATCAGGACCAGAGTCCGTCGCAGGGGATGTGAAACGTATTTTGGAATGAGGGGGCCCATGTTGTTGGCCTGTGCGATCGCTACGCCAAACACCCCGGCATAACTCTTGGGGAATTCACATGCAATGAAAGCCGCCTGCAATGCCCCTTGTGAGTAGCCGTGGAGAAAAACACGAGATGGGTCGATGTCCTTGCGTGAAAGGAACCCCTTCTTCTTGAGCGTTCGTTGGATGTAGTAGTGCGTATCGCGTGGAATGTAGTAACTCCAGCGAAAACCACCGAACTTATCCATATATTGTCCTGAAACTGCGACGGACACGAATCCATGTTTTGCAGCGAGTTCTGCGGTAGGTTTAACATGGTGAATATTCTCCTGCCAACCGTGCAGGCAAATCAGAACGGGCCAGCCTTCGGAGGGCTTGGTTCCGGAAGGTTCAAACACCTCAATTTTTCCGTAATGAACCGGCTCATCCGTCTCGAATGCTGAATGGGTTAAGATCGTACCGACTTTCATTTGCTTTTTGACGAGTTTCTTGACGAAGTTCTTTGGAGATCCGGTAAGGAGTCCGGGAACATTCCGCGCCAATTTCGCAGGAATGTACTTGGTTTCAACATCGTCGGTTCCGAGCCGTTGGCCTACGTTCAAAGGTCGTTTGACTAGCCATGCACGTACTCTGTCTCCAAGATCTTCGACTTCCGGCACTTCGGCCAGGCCGGGAATGATGATGTCGCCATTCGATACCGGTGTGTTCCGATTATCCTTTCCGTCATTGAATCTGATACCTTTATTGTCAGAATTTACGTCTTGTGTACCTTCCTTCTTTTGTCCATTCGCTGTAGTCACCGTCTGGTCACTCGGATTTAGATTGCCCGCCAGATAGACGTCTCCAAGGGCCATGTTTTTGGCCAACACTCGTCCGACATAAGCCTGAACGTCCTCCGAAGTAAGCGGATTAGCTAATGCCTTAAACTCTGAAGGACTGACGGTATCCGCCGTGAAGTGGCGGGACGTCAGGACCGTGCCTGCTTTCAGATTACCCCGGGCGCGCCAGATAGCTATCTCGTCGGCATCGTCAGGTTCATTGTCTAGCCGGGTGTTTCTGTCCGGCTTTTTGGGTGGTGATGAACTTGAGCCAAAGATCGCGTAGCCCAGAAGGAACACGCAACCGACGATGACGACTATAAGAACACCGATCAGTGCGTTGCCACAATGACCCAAACGACGATGGATGGTTTCCGGTTGTGTGGACATGGGAAATAACCCTCGGAGGTTAGAAAGTTGACTAAGGTATGATACCCCTGATTTGGAAGGTCATGCAAGGGGATTCGGTCTGTCTTTGGCACAAAATGGCGTATTTGCGGCGCGTGACGTTCGTTCTTTCAGAATTGAGAGTGAAAAGTCACTTTTGAAGTTACGCGCTGTCGGCCGGAGCCCGATGACTTGCCTGGCAATCCAGTTCCTGAATTAACGCATCGGCGGCCTCGACGGACTGACGAGCCAGGTGCTCAATGCCGATGGTTCGATCGCCGCTTTGCGAAGATGCCAGGAGATCTGACCCGACCAGTTGTCCCAGGACGGCGGAGGCGATTCTCTCCCGTCGACCGGATATCACCGTGGCTTCGGCCTGTTTTTTCAATTCGATCAGATGATCGAGTGTGATCATTCGGGCCTGTTCTTCCTTCATTGGGTCGGACATGGCGGGGTCTCGGAGGGATTCTGATCGGTAGGGGGGTGAATTTCCACGGAGGGCGATTCGATAAACATGGTTTCGATGGGAGATTGTGTCATGGGGCCTGTGTAGACGGAAGGGGTGTGTGGCATAGCAAATGATGGATTCGAGACTACGTCGACGTTGCAGGTCGCCGGTTTCTTATCTTCCTTATTGCGTTCACATTCGGCCAAACGCATGCGGGATTCATTCAGTTGGGCGATGCCTTGTTCCAGAGCAAATCGTTCCTGTGCGATGGCGGCTTGTTGTGTGTCAAGTTGTTGTTGCAGTTCCGTCAACCTGTCGAGTTCGTTTTGGATCAACTTCTCGGCTTCATCGACCTGCTTGCTTTGTTCTTCGAGCGATGCTTCGCGTTTATCGATGAGGGATTGTCGTTGATCCAGATATTCTTCGAGTTCGCGTAACTCAATGATGCGCCGGTCGAGTGCTTCATCAATGTTGCTCAGTCCCTCGACGCTTTGAAGTTCGACCTGCTCAAGGCTTTCGTGGCGTGCCTGTGCTTCTAATTCACGTCGTGACTGCTCAAGGGATTGTCCCGCTTGTTTGACTTTGGTGCGATGTTCAAGGATGGCCCTGTGCTGATCGTCAAGGCGTTTCTTGCGTGCCTTGTAGTCCCGTGTGGCTTGTTTGGCTCTTCTCTGGGCATCAACGACGGTGTCCCGACCCGCACGCAGAAGCTCAAACTGCTGTTGCAGGAAGCGCATGTTTTGCCTGATCTGCTCTTCTTCTCTCGCAACGGGATCCACAAGATCAGGGCTGGGTTCAGTCATCAGTTTTTTGAGCTTTCTAAACATAGAACAACTCGCTTATCATCGGTAAATCGTGGTTTGACGGTTGAATCGGCTTATGGACTCGGTATGGAGGTCAAAGAACGATTAGGGCGGGTGGAAGGCGTGTTTCAGAGGTCCGGTCGAGCTAATATCCGGCCATGAGCCAGGCATTGGAAACACGGAGCGTTTTATTCGTCTGTATGGGCAATATCTGTCGGTCCCCCACGGGAGAGGGAGTGATGCGGCGACTGATCGAATCACACGGATTGAACGGACGAATTGAGGCGGATTCCGCAGGCACGATCGGTTATCACAGCGGAAACCCGGCGGATGCCCGTATGAAACGGGCGGCAAAACGCAGGGACTACGATTTGGATAGCAGGGCACGTCAGATTGTTGTAGATGACTTTGACCGATTTGATCTAATTGTTGCCATGGATCGTGATAACTATGAAGATATTCTTTCGCTGGATCGGGCAGGGCGTCACCACGACAAGGTGCGCCTGTTCAGTGAGTTTCTGGAACGGGGGGACTCGTTCGGTGTGGATGTTCCTGATCCCTATTACGGCGGGGAACAGGGCTTCGAACACGTATTGGATATGATTGAGGCCGGCTGTCCTCGAATTCTCGATCACCTGATGGGGGAAATGGATTAGGCGGAGAGATCAGTCTCACGGATGATGGTGGATTGGAAGGTATAGAACTCGAGATCAGATCGGGTACGCCATGCGTCGGCCGCAAGTCCCATTTTGTGTGCGCAACAATTGGATAACGTTTCTTCCAAATTCCATCCCTGTTCTGTGGCCACCTGGGGTAGGAAGCATCCGGTCTTGTGCGACGTGGAGGATGTGTCAACGATATAAATCCCATCTTCGCCGAGTTTCATCTGCATCGGGTCATCTATTCTCTGTAGTGGCGTGAGCATCGATACTTCTATGACAAGATCGTTGATTTCAGCCAGCACGACCGGGTTGGTACGGACAAATCGCGGGTCTCGTGTGGCGGCTGCCGCCATCTTGATGACCGTGATCCAGAGGGGGTCTTCGGATGAAAAATTACCGATGCAGCCACGCAATTGGCCATGCCGATGATGAAGCGTCACGAAACATCCGTAGGGCTGTTGGAGAAAAGATTCTTTATCCGTGACTCGAGGGTCGCCAGGTTCGCGGTACGACAACACATCCGCGACGGCGTTGCGGGCGATCGAAAGAATACGGCGTTGCTGATCCGGGGTATAGGAGGTTGTCATTGGGCGATCAGGTCCAATCCGATATCCAGTGCGGGTGCGGAGTGTGTCAGCGCCCCGATAGCGATGCGATCGACGCCGGTTTCCGCAATGGCGACGACGCTGGCCAGATCCACGCCACCACTGGCTTCCAGTTGAATTGGCGAGTCGGCTTGATCCCGTAGTTGCACGGCTTCCTTCAGGAGTTCAGGAGCCATGTTGTCGAGAAGAACAATGTCGACCGGCGTGCCGAGTGTTTGTTCAAATTGCTCCGGCGTATCCACTTCGATTTCAATAAACTCGGGTCTTGGCGCGTGAGAACTGGCCCGTTCGATGATTTCCTGGATCGCCTCGTTTAGATTCTCGGTCGGGATATGGGCGATGTGATTGTCCTTAATCAACACAGCGTCGAACAGACCGATTCGATGGCAGTGACCGTCACCACAGTGCACAGCGTATTTGGCCAGATCACGCATTCCGGGGATGGTCTTGCGCGTGTCGTAAATTTTGGCGTGGGTATGGGCGACGGCCTGAACGTATTGGTGGGTCAGTGTGGCAATGCCACTCAGGTGTGTAAGGAAATTCAACATCACACGTTCGGCGGTGACAATGGCGTGAAGCGGACCCGCGATGTCGGCGATGACCTGGCGGGGTGAAAGCGTTGAACCGTCTTCAAGTATGTTGGTGACTTGAAGCGCTTCGTTGTAGGTCGATGCGATCTGTTGAAGGAGAATGCCGCCACATAGCCTGCCTCGTGAGCGTGCACGAAAGTGAGCAGTGGCCGTCAGGGTCTCGGGAATGCATACGGCAGACGTAACATCCCCGGTCGTTCGAAGGTCTTCGATCCTTGCACGTTCGATCAGTTCCTGCAAGGCAGTTGAGTCGACGATTGATTCGAACAGTTCCGCAGAAGTTGATTCAGAGGAATGAGCAGGTGTGGAAGGGGGCATGGGATAAACCAGGCGGTATCAGGAAGGGACGGCATCCACGCGATAGACGCGATCGCCCGAAGGTGTAAATCGTAGACGATCGCCGGGCTGCAGGCGATGTTCCTTAAGCCACCTTGACCAACCACGCCAGCGGAAGATTTTCTTGCTCTTCACGATATCCGTAAGAACGATCTGAATGCCTTCGAGATCCAACGCAATCTCTCTGCCGCGATGGGTCTTGGTTGCCCCTCCGAGCGAATCTTCCGGGAATCGATCCATGCAATCCGTCACGCGCATGGTTCCCTGTGTGAGCGCGCCGCCGGTTAATGTAATCTCAAAGCCTTCGGTCGAGTACGCATGTGAAATTTCACCAGCTGATGTCTCGCCCGTGCCTTCATCCACGTAATACCATGCCCGCATGTTCTGCGGCTTGTAAGTGGGTTGTTCCGCGCTGAGCGCCAGCTCACGAATCCAGATCAATGTCGCATGTCGGCAGGTTGCATGGAGCTGAAAGAATTCATCCGTCCCATGAATCAGATCGTTCCATTGTGTTCGAATATCGTTCAGAAGATCCTGATCCAGACGATCCGTGGACCATACCTGGTCCACCACCGCTTTGGCGAAGAACGGGCCGCCCGATCGTTTGAAGTGGATCACCTGGCCCGGAGCCGCACAACCGAATGGCGGCTTGGGCAGCTTGGTCAGGCGACACTCGATCGTCTTGTGACCGGACACGATCAGTTTTTCGTATCGAGGCTGAACGATGGCGATGTGGATTCCCATCGGTTTGTTTTACCATATTTGGCTCTCACAGGATAGGCCAAAGTCCGTTGAGCACGCTCGGCGTGTAAAACTGGTATTCGATTGCTTCGCGCGCCTCCCCTTGTGCCGGTAAACTTACTACAATGCCGTTATGACCAAACAGATGGAACAGGATGAAGCGGTGGAAGTGGATGCCGATGGGAAATCTTCGGATGAAGAGGACTTCGGGGACGTCGATTCCGGAGGGACAAATTCCAGGGGGGCTACTTCCGGGGGTACAGCTTCCGGGGGCGATTCTGATGCATCAGGTGAGGAGCAGGTCGAAGGCGCCTCCGTCGAGGTCGATGACTCAATCGATATGTCACAGGTCATGCGGCAGGTTGAGGCCATTCTCATGAGCATCGAGCGCCCGATCACCCCCGGCAAGGTGGCCGAGGCCATCGGTTTGGATGCCACCGGTCCGGTGCGCAAGGCCATGGACCAGCTGAACGAGGCATACACCGAGTCCGGTCGAAGTTTCACCATCGAAAAGGTAGCGGGGGGTTATCAGATTCTAACGCTACCGGAATTTCGCGAAGTCGTCGGCGCCCTGCATCGAACGCGGCAGGATAATAAACTTTCTCCCGCCGCTCTCGAGGCATTGGCCATCATTGCATACAAACAACCCGTCATTCGTGCCAACATCGAAGCCATTCGGGGCGTCAGCAGTGGCGAAGTGCTTCGGTCACTGATGGATAAGCATCTGGTGAAAATCGTGGGCCGGGCGGAGGAAATCGGGAGGCCCATGCTTTATGGAACCACCAAGACCTTTCTGCAAGTATTTGGCCTGTCCTCGCTGAAAGATCTGCCCAAGTCGGAGGAGTTGATCAAACCATGACGCGATCGGTCCTTATGCTTCTGGCTCTTGGCATGGTGGCGATGTCCCTGGCAGGCTGTGGCACATATCAGTTGAGAGGCAAGGTTGTCGAAGGGCCCAACTCAATGGTCGTGATTGTCGATGAGGATGATGACCGTTTGAACGGCAAACCGGTGGGCGGAGCCACGATTGAATTAATGATGGACCCGCGAACGCTCGGCCGCAAAGCTCTTCAGCCGGATAACTCGAGAGCGGACGGTACGTTTGCGATTACCATTGATGAACTGGGAGCCGGCTTCCTGGAGTACGAATTCAGCGTCCTGGCACGTCATCGGGGGAATGATCCGGCGTACCATACCTTCATGTTGCCTGGGCGAAGTAAACGCCTGCTTATCGTGTTGGCTCGCGGTCGGGATCGTCCCATTGACCTGGACCCGCGGGCTCGCGATCTGAAGAAAGCAGCCCAGTTCGGCAAATGAATTCACAGTTTACCCTTCATGGGTATCCCTGGTATGAACTGTCATAAACACGATTAACGTGGGTAACGCTTCAGGACGATAAATCCATTCGGGACATTACAGGTTAATACGAGATTCGATATTTCATGGCATTGTCCCATTTAGAGTGCGTTGGATTTGAAGGTAGAGACCATGCATCGACACCAGACTGTTTTGCTTTTCGGCCCGCCCGGCAGCGGTAAGGGAACACAGGGCAGGGTAATCGGTTCCATTCCGGGGTTTTACCATTGTTCGTGTGGCGATGTCTTTCGACGCATCGATCCCGGATCGGAACTCGGAAGCGTTTTCATGGAACACTCTTCCCGAGGCGAGCTGGTTCCCGATGATGTGACCGTCAAAATGTGGCACGCCCATATCCGCGCACAACACGGAACCGGTGCTTACAAGCCCAAGACCGACCTTCTCATTCTCGATGGCATCCCCCGGAATGTACACCAGGCGGAAATGCTGGAAGCCGAGCTGCACATACTGCGCGTTCTCCACCTGGTTTGCCCCGATGAGGAAGCCATGATCGATCGTCTGCGTCGTCGTGCTCTTAAGGAAAATCGACTTGACGATGCCAAAGAGGATGTAATCCGCCACCGCTGGGAGGTCTATCGCGAGGAAACCGCGCCCGTACTCTCCTACTTCTCGGATGAAATGGTCACCGAAATCAATGCCACATCATCGCCCGCCGAAGTCCTTCGCGAAATCCTCGGCGTCGTCATCCCCATCCAAAATACACATTTCCGTCGCCTGCAACAGGAAGCCGGGACTCCCTGAGCAGCACGCTCACCGATGTGACTCATCAGGTGATGTCTTGCTCACCAACGGGCCATTCCGCCTCCTGTTTATGACCGAATGAAACACGATTGTCGATGAGCCGAATCCAACACACCTTGATGCGATAAAACTGTTCACTTCTGGCCCGTTCCTCGAAAGCCTTCGCGTAGGGATGTCGCTCCACAAAAAGCTCCCAGGTTTTCTTAAACTCGTTGGGCGGGATGGTCTCACAGATTCCCCGAAATTGCACACCGCGTATCTCCGCCGCGATTTCAAACGGTGGATACGCCGTCCCCGCGACCTGCCCATCCCTGGTGACATGTTGACTGTGTACTGAAGCCGGGTTGGACAGGAAATACAGATTCAAATCGTCATCCGCCGCAAAGTTCACGTTTGCAGCGTATGGCTTGCCACCATCATCAACGGTTGCCAGTGACAGTGTGCCGACCTCCGCGAACAACTCTTTGATCTGCGTGTGAAGATCCGCCATAGTCCTATACGCCCCAACTGTAGATTCACTCCCCAAATGTTTCCGACGCAAATGCTCTTGCCCGATCCAACGCCTCCTGCAACTTGGCTGGATTTTTCCCACCCGCCTGCGCCATGTCGGGCCGACCCCCGCCACCGCCGCCCGCTACCTTTGCCACCTCGCGAACCCAGTCTCCCGCCTTCAACCCTTGGCCAATCAGTGTCTTGGATACCGAAGCGAGAAAAGCGATCTTATCATCCGCCACCGCCGCCAACAGCATGGCCGACTCAGGATGCTTACTGCGAATCACATCCATGGCCGATCTCAATGTCTTCGCATCCGCGCCCTCCACATGGGCGACGATCACATCCCCCTTCGCGCCGTCGGCAATGGATCGTGCGACGTCCACCACTTCACCCTCTGCAGCTCGACTCTGTTGCTTGCGATGCTCCTTGACCACTTCCGCCAGCTTCTCCAGACCCGCGCGCAATCTTCCACGATCACCCATCGGAAGTGTCGCCTGTTGAACTGCATCACCCAGAGAAGTCAAATCCTGTTCGAGCGATTCAGCCTTGTCTTCTCCGATTGCAGCCAGTCGCTCCGCCAACACTTCCGCCTCATCCCGCGCTCGCTTCGCCAAACCCCCCGCAATCGCCGTGATCCGACGCACACCTTTGGCCACACCCTCTTCCGAGGTGATCACGAATTGCTCCGCCTCGCGCGTATTGGCCAAATGCGTTCCTCCGCAGAACTCAATCGAATACGCACGCCAGTCTTCGTTTTCACGATCTGCAAGCAATTCTTCCACGGGTGCTCCTATGGAAACCACGCGCACATGATCCGGATACTTCTCCCCAAAAACCGCTCGAAGACTGTTGATCTGTATGGCATCTTCCTGCCGGGCCACCTGCGCATGAACCTCATGCCCCGCATCAATCTGCTCATTGACCAGCTTTTGAATCTCCGCCACCTGTTCCGGAGAAACCGGCGAATTATTCGAAAAGTCAAATCGCGTCTTTTCATCATCCACCAGTGAGCCCTTCTGCTGAATATGATCACCCAGCACTTCACGCAAAGCCCAATTCATCAGATGCGTCACCGTATGGTGCTGCATGATCACTCCGCGACGCGGCTGATTCACCTCCAGCATCAACGTGTCACCCGCGGAGAAGGCAGGCTTACCTTTCTGCACATTACCCGCGTCGGCTTCACCAAGATGAAACACCACATCCCCGAACTTAATCGTGTTGTCCACACGAAATGAAGCGCCCTCGCGGGAGTGAATTCGACCCGTATCTCCCACTTGCCCCCCGGCCTCCGAGTAGAACGGACTCGCATCGCAGACCAGAGCCGCCTTACGCCCCATGCGAAGTTCATCGCTCAATACATACTCTTCCCCCTCTTTCAATAGAATCTGTGTCAATCTCACCTCATCACTTACCATCCCGTCATACCCCGTAAACGTGGTCCCCGCCGGTTCCTGCTGCTGGACATATTTGATCAGGGATTCCTGTGCACGATCCGTCCCCTTATCTCCCCGGCTCGCCTCCTGATGCTCCTTCATCCGTTTCTCATAACCCGCCATATCCACCGTCATCCCGCGCTCTTCAGCCATCAATTGCGTCAGATCAATCGGAAACCCAAACGTGTCATACAACGTAAACGCCACCTCACCACCTATCTCCGCGCGTCCCCCATCCTTCTCCTTCTTCGCTTGCTCGGCTTCCACTGCAGCTTCATCAAACAGTTGAATCCCCCGATCCAGTGTACGGCCAAACGACTCTTCCTCTTCCTGCAATTCCGCTGCGACCGCGTCGGCTCTCTCGCGAATCTCCGGGAAAATATCGCCAAGTTGTTCCACTACCGCAGGAACGAGCTTGTAGAAGAAAGGCTCCGTTACACCCAGATTCTGTCGCCCGTACCGCACGGCTCGCCGTAGGATGCGCCGCAGGACATAATCCCGCCCTTCGTTTCCGCAATGTGCCCCGTCACTCAGCGCAAACGTCAACGTGCGAATGTGATCCGCAATCACGCGATAGGCGATATCGATCGGCGTATGCATATTGCCCTGATATTCCCGCGCGCCGGTGACCTCCCGAATGGCGTCAAAGATCGGCGCAAAGACATCCGTATCGTAATTGCTCGTCTTCCCCTGCAACACGGCACATAACCGCTCAAAACCCATCCCCGTATCCACATGCTTGGCCGGTAGCGGGTCAAGCGACTGGTCCGGATTTCGGTTGAACTGAATAAACACCAGGTTCCAGATCTCAATCACACGCGGATCATCCGCGTTGACCAGTTCCCTCCCGGACCGATCATCCGTCAGATCGATATGAATTTCACTGCAAGGCCCGCAAGGACCTGTGTCTCCCATCTCCCAGAAGTTATCCTTCGCATCACAGTAGTGAATGTGATCATGATTCACATCGGTCACCGTTCGCCAAAGTTCCGCCGCCTCTTCGTCTCTTTCCAATCCGCTTGCCCCATCTCCCTCAAACACCGTCACGTGCAGACGTGTCTTATCAATCCCCCACACCTCCGTCAGCAATCGCCAGGCCCATTCAATTGCTTCCCTCTTGAAATAATCCCCGAACGACCAGTTCCCCAACATCTCGAAAAACGTGTGGTGATAGGTGTCCTTACCCACATCGTCCAGATCATTGTGTTTCCCACCTGCGCGAATGCATTTTTGAGTGTCGGCCGCCCGCCGATAAGGTCGTTTTCCCAACCCCAGAAACACATCCTTGAACTGGTTCATCCCCGCATTGGTGAACAGCAGCGTCGGGTCATCGTGCGGAACCACCGGAGCGGACGGCACGACGGTGTGTCCACACTTATCAGCAAAGTAATCTAAAAACTGCTGTCGAATTTCACGACTGGTCAACATCGCGTTTCCTGTTTTCTTCGGGAGCCATAAATAAGTCGGCAATTTTAGTAGGACCGTTGCCCCCAACCAAACACCCTCGCAAACCACCGGAATCCCCCGGAATCCCCCGGAATCCCCTGGAATCCCGTCGAATCCCTTAGATATTCCTCCAAACACCTACTTCGACTACGCGCCTTCGGGGCACGACCTCACTATTTTCTTTTCAATACTCCCCAATTAACCCGCTTACCCAATCACCAGCGTATTCCTGGCCTCCGCAAGTCCTGCACGCCACTCCATATACCTGTATTCAACCCCGAATTGGTTGTGCAGTGCTCTCAATTCATTCTGAAACTTTTCATACACATCGTTCTGCCAACCCTGCGCCTTGGGATCACAGAAATAAATCCGACACCCCAAAGGTCGAATCTCATGCACGCCGCACAATCCATCGACCTGAAACACGCAGCCGTCTCTTGCCACTATTGCTTCACCCTCACCTTCTTTCAGTCTTTGTCTATCCTTTTCCTCCAGATTCGCCATCACCCACGCAATTTCCAATCCCGTCACATAAAGCCGATGCCCGTATGAATCGAAATGACAACACTTCCCGCTTAACCAGCACGTCGGCCCTCTCCCCGCCACATCCTCATCCAGCGATTGATACAACCCCGCCAAAGAGGCGCTGACTTCATCCCGATCCGCGGCCTCCGCCCAGTCATGCCAAAGCTGTTCGCCTGATCCGTCCATCATGTAGCGGGCGTTTGGTCACGCAACACACGAATTTCAGTCAACGAATACGATTTGCCCTCCCCGCGTAAACCTCGCGTCATGCCAGGACACGTCCGCCCCGCCGTGACATACGACCGCAGACTTCTCAAATTCTCCGGCCAGAACGGCCACGTCCGGCACTGAACCGGTCGTAATCCATAAATTGAACACCCTGCTCCACCTTCCGAATTCCGGTCCAGGAAAACACAGTCATACATCTCACCCACCTGCACCTCATTGAGCGACCATCGGCCATGCAGCTTTCTGGCATACTTCTTGCGAAACTCCTTCAGAGTTAACCCGAAGTGCTCCGCCATCGCCACCTGCTCACCACGATCCACCCACACGTAACCCGATGGTCCGGTGCAACAATTCCCGCACTGGTTGCAACTGAACTGCAATCCATCGGCGTACCACTGTTCCTGTTGGGTGATCGTCTCGTTCATGTCAGCAATGTTTCCACATGCCCCGCTGCGCAATCCGCCAGCGCGTGTAAATCATAGCCGCCTTCCAGCGTACTGATGATCCTTCCCTTTGCGAATCGATTTGCAATCCCGACCAGTTCACGCGTCATATATTCATAACCCTCCCGCGTGAATTCCAGATGCCCCAGCGGATCTGCCGTAGCGGCATCAAAACCCGCGCTCACCATAACAACATCCGGCTCATACGTCTCCAACGCAGGCAAGACCTTCTCTTCAAACACCCGCTTCACTGTCGCATCATTCGATTCCGGCATCAATGGCACGTTCAGCGTGTAGCCCTCGCCTTTTCCCTCACCCGTTTCATGCTCAAATCCCATCCCCGGGTATTGAAAACGCGGATGTTCATGCAGTGAGATGAATAACACATCTTTTCTTCTCTCAAACGCATGCTGCGTCCCGTTTCCATGATGCACATCAAAATCTACGATCGCCACGCGGTTGATCCCATCTTTCTCCAGAAGGTAATCCGCCCCGATCGCCACGTTGTTAAACAGGCAAAATCCCATTGCCTTATCGTATTCAGCGTGATGACCCGGTGGCCGCATGGCACAAAACGCACGATTGACCTCGCCGGAAGTCACCGCGTCGCATGCCCGGATCATCCCCCCCACCCCCAAACACGCCACTTCCCAGCTCGCCGCACAAACCGGTACATCCGGCGTATCGATGTGGGATTTTCCTGTCTCGATCGATTGTCGTACCCGCTCCACATATTGCGGGCTGTGTATTCGGCCCATCACTTCCACACCCGCCGCTTCAAACTCCAGCCGAACCAGCTTCTCCGTAAGGCCGATATCATCAAAGTGCCCAATCAACGCTTTCATGCGCTCCGCACGCTCAGGATGTCCATACCCGGTGTCGTGCGCCATGCATCGGCCATCATGAATCAATCCGACTTTCATGCCACCAAGATAGCATCCTTTTCACGCGTAAACGAGTCTCACTCGATTTCGCCCGGGTCAATACAGGGCAAATTAATTGTGCCTCTACGGCCCATTCATTGGACTAGAATCGCTCCACATGCATTGGGATGTTTACCAGATCCTTGACGCCGTCGCCGATGGCTTTGAAGCCGTGGCCAGACAGCACGATCTCGAACAAGCCGTCTACGGTATCGATGCCCTCGATGAATTGGGTCTCCACCCGCTTATCCGCAACGCCCTGCTCAATGCCGATTTCGGTGTTTGGCCCGAGCAACGATTCCCATCGGACCGCGGTAAAAAACCCTCACGTCGCCGTAGAAAATCAGAAGGCCAACGTTGCGACATCGTACTCACCCGGCATCCCGATCAACCTCTTGTCGATCCCGAAGCCGAGGCCACCCTCTTTGCGCCGCCGGATTCCCTTTCACTCGAAGCCGCCTTCTGGCTGGAAATCAAAACCGTTAGTCAGTACACCACAGAAGGTCCGTTTGCCCACTACGGCAAGGAACTGCTCAACCCCGTCGCTCGTGACATTCGCAAACTCGCTTCCGATCGACTGATATTTAATTCAGCCCTTCTTCTGGTCCTGTTCAACGAATCCGAAGAAACCGCCCAACACGATATCGCCGCTTGGGAAAAACGCAGCCTTCAAAAGGGCTATCCCGTCGGCGCGCCGATTGTCCGATCCTTCCCGATCACCGATCGCCTCGGTAACGCACACACCTCTATTATCCTTGTCCCCGTTCGTCGCCTCTAACGCCTTCTGTCTGACGGGAAGCCGACCACCTTCCTGCGTATCATCTCCCCATCATGGACCTCAAACTCAATGGAAAAGACCAACATTTTGATACGGATCAAATGACGGTCGCTGCGCTGGTCGAACATCTGGGGCTTTCACGTCAACCCGTCGCCGTCGAGTTGAATAAGCAACTCATTCCGAAGCGCGATCATGATACCACCTCCCTTGCCGACGGTGACACCGTCGAAGTCGTTACCCTCGTCGGCGGCGGCTAAACATCCTCCCATTCATACTCAGTCGCTTTCGCATGACATGGGTTTTTGCCGAATAACCTCGAAAAATACGCTCAATTTTATTACCAGACCCTACTGTCTCATTCAATTTCCCTCACCCCAAACCCTTCCTTGAAGGACGCCTCCCAAGCGGTATAATTCGCCTTCCAATCCCCCCCGGATCCCCGGGGTGCCTTGGCGCAGAAACACCGGAAATCCTCGGGCGGATGCCAGAGCGGCCAATTGGGACGGGCTGTAAACCCGTTGGCGAAAGCCTACATAGGTTCGAATCCTATTCCGCCCACTCCATAAAAAAGAACCCGAAAAATCGGGTTCTTTTTTTAATTCCATTCAGAAACGGCCGGCCCTATTTCTTCGGCCCGACAAACTCAACGAAGTTCCCATCCGGATCCTTGAACACCGTCAGGTAATATCCCTCACGTAAACTCTTCGGCAACGCCACAGGCCCCTTCGCCATCACCTTCACACCATGCTTTTTCAGCCGTGCCACCGATGACGTCGTGTCATTCACAAAGATCGTGATGTAGCTGTAACCGTATGTCGAGTGGATGTACGTCTCATCCGACTTCGTTCGCTTCTTTTCCCCCACCTGCATCAGCTTCAAAGTCGTCGCGCCTGATCCCGTACCCAGTTTCAGCACATGAATCGTCAACGGTGATCCGTCCGTCAATCCCGAGTTCTTCCCCATATCACTGGGTACCTTAAACGACCCCATTTTCTTAAATCCCACCGCCTCTGTGTAAAACTTCAGCGATTTCTCAATATCACTTACCACCACACCCAGATCAATCGTTTCCTTGGCAAATGCCGACTCTGCCTTCGCTTCAGCCGCCCCAGCGTCCTGATTACCCCCAATCTGCACGCCCACAAAACCGGCAATTCCCACAATGACCGCAATTCCTGCAATCCTCAACCACTTACTGTCTGCCATAATTGAAACTCCATTCCTGTGTTTGGTTTTCCCATAATTGATAAAAACAGGCCGATGAAGATACGACATTTCATTTGTCACGCAAATACATTCCTCTCTTTTTGCCGCAAATGCAACGAATCTGTAAATGCGCTCCACTTTTGCAACTCATACCGTAAATTCCGGTAGACAAAGTTGAATCAGCACCCACCTTTGCCTCAGATACGCACGGGCCCCCATGAAATAACCCGAAATCCCCCAAATTCCCTGTCTTTTATGGATTTATCCGAATACCACCTGGCCCAATGCCGCCTGAGAAAGACTCTAACCTCGAAAGGAATACACCATGAAACTAAGCCATAAGCCCCTCCTCACCGCAGCGCTCATGCTCGCGATGACCGTCCTGCCCGGATGTCTCCAGACTTCCAGTATTTTAACCGTACTTCCCGATGGCACGGGCAAGGTCGATGTTCGCATGGCCGTCAACGGCGCCCTCTTTGCAGCCCAGGGTGGCAAAAACCCCATGGAAGAGATGCATGTCATCGAAATGTGGAATGACAGCAAAGGCCTCGAGTCCATCTCCAACGTCAAACGCGGTAAAGATCCTAAGACCGGATTCGACTTTGTTTCCTTCACGGCTTACTTCAAGGATGTGAACAAAGTTTCTCTCGGTAAGGGGCGTGATTCCTTCGCCGCAAAACTCAAAAAGACGGATGCCGGTGGATTCGAATTACTGATCCGAAACGGCTCTTCATCTGACTTTGCCCAGAAAATGCTTCAAGGCAACAAGCCCATTCCGCCGGAGCAGGAAATGGTCTTTGACAATTTCAAACTTCATGAGGAATATCGACTTCCGGGCAACATCAAAAAAGCAACCCATCTTGCGATGACCAAGGGCCGTGTAGCCTCGATCACCGTAACCAAAGCCGATGTTATTGCCAAGGCGCCTGTACTCAAGCAAGCTGCAAGCAAATCACGCACCATCACCACAGGTCCGGTTTCCATGACCAAAAAGGAAATCGCCACCTTCAAAGCCGCCGCCGCCAAGTCCCTAGCCGCCTGGCCCAAACTCAAAGCCGAACTCGAAGCCAGGAAGAAAAAGGCAGACGCCAAGAAAAAGAAGAAGAGAAATCCCAACGATCCGTTCCCCAGTTGATCACCATACACCAAAACTCATTCAAAAGACCGCCGTGCAATGCACGGCGGTCTTTTCTTTTACCTTTCACTTCCCACCTCACTTGCAATCATGGCTTACCTTTCCCTCTCTTCTTCTTCGATTTCCGAATCACCCCCGTCTTTTTCGCCCACGTCTCCCACTGTCCCGCCATCCGCTTCGCCATTTTTGGATGCTCACCCGATAGATCCTTCATCTCCGTCCGATCCGCATCCATGTCATACAAAGACCACCTCTTCACCCGCTTATCCCAGGTCAGTTTCCATTTCCCTTCACGCACAGCCCGTGTTCCCGCCCAATGCCAGTAAATCGCCCCATGCCCTTCCCGCGTCCCTCCCTTCAACACCGAAACCAGACTCTTCCCCTCCATCGGAATAATTTTCTTCCCCTTAAACTCCGTCGGATACGATGTCCCCGCCATCTCCAGAAACGTCGGCATGAAGTCGATGATGTGGCCTACCTCATTCGTCCACGTCCCACCCTTCACCGCCGCTGGCCACCGCGCCACCAGAGGCGTCGCAATTCCCCCCTCATGCGACCACGATTTATATCGCCGAAACGGTGTATTCTGTGCCCACGCCCACGCAGGCCCACAATGCGTATAAAACTCCTGCTTCCCCGGAATGTAAGCGGGATTATTCCCACCAGGCGTCTCCGCACATCCGCCATTGTCCGACAAAAACATGACCAGCGTGTTTTTCTCGACACCCGTATCTTTCAGCGCCTTCAGGATCCGCCCAATATTCTGATCCATCGAATCAATCATTGCAGCATACGCCGCCATCCGAAGATCCTGCCACGCCTTATGCTTCGCATCCTCCCACTTCCCCACTTCCCGTTCCCGCCCCGGCAACTTCCATTTTGAATCAATCAATCCCATTTTTACCTGACGCTCATGCCTCTGCCTCCGAAGTTCCTCCCATCCCATCCCATACTTCCCCTTGTACTTCGCGACATCTTTATCTTTCGCATGAAGCGGATAGTGCGGGGCTGTATACGTCACATGCACAAAAAACGGCTTCCCCGTCCTCGTAAACTTCCGAATACAACTCACCGCATGGTCCGTAAACGCATCCGTCGTGTAGTACCCTTTCGGAAATTGCTTGATCAACCGGTCATTCTCTCCAAACACCCGCACACGCCCACCCTTGAACTTCGGGTCCGGCTGAACCGGGTTAAAAAAATTACTGCATCCATCCATCAGCCCGTAATACTCATCAAAACCTCGGTCATACGGTCGATGCGGCGCACGCGAGCCCAGATGCCACTTTCCACTCAAAGCTGTCTGATAACCCGCCAACTTCAACGCCTCTCCCAGCGTCACCATCCGATCATTCAACAGCGTAATTCCCCGTCCACCATTACGCGGATATAACCCCGTCACCAGCGACGCACGCGTCGTCGTACACTTCGCATTGTTATAAAACTGCTTGAACCGCAACCCATCCCTTGCCAGCGAATCAATATGAGGCGTCTTGATCTCTCCTCCATAACAACCGATATCCGAAAACCCCATGTCATCCGCCATGATTAATACGATATTCGGCCGCGCATCCTTAACTTCCTTCTTCACCGCATCGCAGGGCGCCGCAAACATCACCGCCAACCCCAAAGCCACCAACATACAACGCATACTTGTACCCGTTCCGATTTGCCTGGTCATAGTCTTCATCCTCGTTGGCTGCTAACTCTGATCACACACCCTGCAACGTTATTGCACTATTTCCATGGCGCCGATCGTGGGCGCCTTGACATCCGTTCGCCGTCTTGATTCCGACGAGTGCTTATAGGCATGACCCGGATCAAGTGAGATCCTCTTCCCAGTGCCCGCCGTCTGCGGCATCACGATCTTGCCATAATTGACCTTCAACCTCTTCATCGCATCCGTTGGCTGCGCCAGTCGATAGTCCGCCGCGTCAGGCTTGGCAAACAACCTTGATGGACTTCGCTCAATCACATTCTCCGTTGGTCCAAACGCCATTTTCTTGACCGAATCTTTGTAACGATCCGATATCCAGTTACCCTGCCCCTTGATGTTCGAAAATTTCGCCCCTCGTGATACCGTCACCAGTCTCTGAGGCCCGCCTCGCCTCGGTGAGTAAATCACGTTCCCCCAGAATTCAACTTCTGCGCCTGGCGATGTCACCGTCACCCCCGTCACGAACGGCATCACAATCGTATTGTGAATAAAAACCAATCGACCCCTGGGCCGACCGTTTCCCTCCTGCCCAAAGTGCATCAGGCTCTTATTCCCACGACACTTCGGATCTTTCACAATCACATTTCCGATCAGGGTTGCGTGGCTTCCCGCGTGTTTCGTCTCACCTGCATCCACCAGATCCAACTCTCGGTTCGTCGAATGATGAATGTAATTGAATGCCAGCAACTGCGAATGCGCCCGGCTCTTATAGTTATGTCCTGTGGTCGGTGAATAAACCTCGCAAAACCGCATCGTCACACTTGCCCCACCCAGATACAGATTATGGTTATACCCCGCATGTCGTTTGTTCCCGTTATGGTGAATCACGCACTTTTCAATCAACTGATTCACGCCATACTTCATCGAACCATCTCCGTTCGACATAATTCCCATATCGCAACGATGAATCTCACAATTCCGAACCACCACGTCATTCGCCTGGTTAATCCTTACCCCCGCCCCGTTCGATGATCGATTGGTTGCCTCACGAAGCTCAAATCCCTCCACGATACACCCATCTGCCCCGCGGTTAAATTGAAAGATAGCACGCGGTGTCCTTCCCCTCCCGCTGTACACAAACCCCTTCCCCGATATCACCACTCGCTTCCCGTTCCCGCCTTTTTGTTTCTCGATCACTCCTTGAAAATGCACACGCTTCTTCGTCACATAAATCGCGGCCTTCTCGTAAGCCTTTCCCCCGGCTCTGGGATATACCAACACAGTATCACCCGGCTTCGAAGCCCGATACCCTTCTTCAATCTTCGCAAATCGTTTGCCCGGCCCTACCTCGATGACCACTCCCCACGCCACACCACATGACCACACAAACAATCCGCAAAATACCGTCATTTTTCCCACAACATTCATTCGATCAAAACCCATATCCGATTCCCTTAATGCTTCACTTCCCCTCCCGTGATATGATAACCCACATCCGGACCCAAAAATCGTGGATGTTCCACACGGATGAAAGTTGATCGGCAATCGCCATCCCCATTTAGAAAGCGAAACCCCATGGGATTCGAGTGGCAAACCCTGGATCAGGCTGCAGCAACGCTGGAAGTCAACACCGATACGCTCCAGCAGTGGATCAATGAACAACGCGCCCCATCGCGCGAACGCAACGGCTCTGTCGAGGTTCTCATCGAATTCCCCGATGACGATGATACCGCCGACACCGATTCTCCCCAATCTCCCGAACCCGCCTCTTCTGAGGCATCCGACCCTGGGGTCTCAGACGCGGAATTTGAGGCCGAAACCGACTCGTCAGACGATGCTGATCCCGAAGACCGCGCCGGATCACTCGAAGTCACCCACCAACGCGAACTCCAGCTCGCTGGCGGCATGGTTGCCGCATGGAAACGCCTCGCCGACACCTCAGACCACGAACTCCACCGTTCCCGAAAACTCGGTATCCTCGCATGGTCCTGCGTCGTCCTTCTCCTCGCCGGCTGCGTCACCATCGCCATCTGGGCCACCCGCGCCGAGTCCGATACCGATCTTGTCAAGAATCAACTCGATTCCGCCAAAGGTCAATCCTCAGACCGCGGCCTCACCATCACCGATCTCCGCGCACAAATAACCAAACTCAACGCCACGGTCGCAGATCTCAACACCCAACTCCGCCAAGCTCTCAATCGTGCCACCACCGCCGAACAGAACGCCCAAAAACTCTCAGAACTCAACAAACAACTCAACCAGGCATCCACCCTCCAGCAACAGCGCCACGAACGCGAAGTCGCTCGCCTCGAACTTATCCTCAGCCAAAACAAAACCCGCATCGAAAACCTCGAAAAGGACATCGACGCCGCTCGCAAGGAAGTGCAAACCGTCAACGCCTCCCTCGCCACTTCACGCAAACAATTCAATTCGGTCAACCAACAACTCATCGATGAACGCAAAGATACAGCCAACCTCCGTTCCAAACTCGACACCACTGAATCAAACTTGCGCGAAGCCCGAAAGACCATCGCGGAACAGGCCAAAACCATTCGGAGCCTCCGCGAATCTGCCGCCAAGTCCGCCGGCCACATCGAATCTTCCGATGATCGATTTAAAAAACTCCAATCCGAACGCGACAACGCCATCAAACAACGCGATGAAGCGGTCAAGGAAAACAAGTCCCTCAACGATCGCATCAAATCCCTCGAAAAACAACTCAAAGAAGCTCAGGAAAAACTCAAAAACAATCCCCCCACCAGCTAATTCGCCTATGCGCCCTTACCTCCTTACCCTCATCACCCTTCTCCTTCCCCTTGGTTGCGCCTGCGACCAATCCCCAACCCGCTCTTCCAACCCCGCCTACGCCGAATCCACCCCCATCCGACTCTTCGATGGCAAATCCCTCAACGGTTTCAAAACCTGGCTCGGCGGGACCAAATACAAAGACCCCAAAAAAATCTTCACCGTCCGAAACGGCATCCTCCGAATCTCAGGTGACGGCTTCGGCTACCTCGCTACCAGGAACGCTTATCAAAACTACCGACTCCTCGTCGAATTTAAGTGGGGCAGTAAGAACTTCCAACACCGCATCGGCAAAGCACGAGACTCAGGCATCTTCCTCCACAGCATCGGTCTCGATGGAAACAGTTTCGATGGCAACGGAGCCTTCAAATCCGCCATCGAATGCCAGATTATGGAAGGCTCCGTAGGAGACTTCATCCTCATCCGTGGCAACGATGCCGAAGGTAAACCCATCCCCATTCGTCTGACCACCACGACCCTCCCCAACCCCGATTCCGAGGGCTGGTTCACCTATACAACGGCCACGGAATCCGCCCGTACACGAACCCTGCACCAAAAAGGTCGCATCAACTGGCACGGCAAATCCAAGAATTGGACCGACACATTCGGCTATCGCGCACGAAACGACATCGAATCACCTCCAAACCAATGGACAACCGTTGAATGCATCTGCATCCATGACCGGATCACCATCAAAGTCAACGGCTCCATCGTGAACCACGCCTACAACGCCTTTCCCACCTCAGGCCCGATCCTCCTTCAGTGTGAGGGATCCGAGATCTTCATTCGTCGCATGGACCTATATCCCATCACCCCGCCTTCCGTTTCAGATGCGGACTGAACCCGCCCTTCGTTGACAGATACCATAGTCCAACGATAATCTCATTCATGATCGGGGAAACGTGTGCGCCGATAGTTCGCACGCATGATGAACCCCGAATACCTCGGAGCCAGTCGCTTTGACCGATATCGATCCAACTAACCCTCCAACGCCTAAGGATGCGCCTCCCGCATCCACGGCTGCCGATGCGCCCCCTCCCCAGTCAGGCAACACCTATTCCCTCGCCCAATGGCTCCTTCCCGCCCTTACCGAGGCTCCCGGACCAACCGCTACACGCCATGCCCTCGCCTTTGCTTCCTGGGCCGTGCATCACATTCAGCCCATCCTGTCTCACATCATCAAACGACCCATCGAACTCCTCTGGAATACCGAATCCTCGACATCCGTCTTTGGCATCCTCATCCAGACCGATCACCCTAGCCCCATTCTCATCACCCTGGATCAGCCCGCCGCCCGAGCTTTCAGCGATGCCCTCGCCACAGATCTCGTCAACCTGCGGGGGACGGGTCGCATCACCAACGCCGAATTCGGCCTTCTCGAGTTCCTTTCCCTGATGACTCTGGATAAGGCCGTCCAATTCACTTCCACCTCTCATCCTCTTGCACGAATCTCTTCCTTCCTCGACGAAACACAGATCAAGGACTTCCTTGAAATTAACGATTACCAATCCATTTCACTCACCCTAAACATCGCCGCTTCCCAGGGTGGACTCCAGCTCCACCTCAATAGCGCCGTCGCCCAACATCTGCTGCAACACCTCAATCAGTACGGAAATCTCCCGTCCTCTCCACCTGCTCCAACCAACCCCATCCAACTCCACCTCGCCTTGCCGCCTCTTTCAATAGACTCATCCGAAATCCAATCCATGCAACCCGGTGATGTCCTGATGCTCGGCGTCAGCGAACTCGCCGCCGCGATATCCGATTGCCGCCTCGTTACCAGTACCGGCTGGTCACTTGCTCCCGTCGAAATCCTTCACGATTCCCCAACGGTTCTAACCATTTGCTGCCAAGCCCTTAATCCAAGCGCACACCCCTCTCTTCTACCCACACCCAACGGTCAGGCGTCTGACTCTTTTAGCGGACGCATGACACTCCAGCCGCTTCTCGCCTCCCGCCATGTCACACCTGCCCAATTGCAACAGTGGCAGCCCGGCGAGATCATCGATCTCACCAAAGATGAATACCATCCTCTCATACTCAATCACCACGACCAACCCCTCGCACGCGGCGAACTCGTAAGGGTCGATAAGGAATTGGCCATGCGATTGACCCAAATCCATCCACCCCCACAGGGGACATCACCATGACCCCTGTTTCTTATAAGTATCATCTTGCTCGTCCCGCCAAAGGTTTCGTCATTTCGATCACCTGCTGCGTGATCCTGTTGTCCCTCCTCACCAAATCTCTTTGCGCTGACGATTCCAAATCCCCGAACCCAACCAATACGCCCACCAAGTCCGAGCCTTCCAAATCCTCAGACCAATCCGACAAAAAGCCCGACATTCTTCGTGATTCCAACCTCCCCTCCTCCGGCTTCGCCGAAGCCTTCATTCGCATGCTCCTCGTCCTCGGCTCAATCATCGCCGTTCTACTCCTTCTTCGCATCTTCCTGCCGCGTTTCCTCAATCCCAAGAAATCCCACCCCAGTTCCAATCTCATCCAGGTCGTCGATACCCACCAACTCGAACCCCGCAAAACCCTCTACCTCGTCAAAGTCGCCGATCAGTACATCCTCATAGGCTCTACCGGCGATCGCCTCACAAACCTCACCGGCCAATCCATCGACCCCCGCAAACTTGATCTTCTCCTCAACGAAGATCCCACACTAAACAAATCATTCGCCCAGATCTTGAATCAGGACGAAGAAAAGAAATCCGCTTGACGTGACACCTGCTTTCTACATCCCGATACTTGCCCAGGCCGACACCCCCGACCTGACCTCATGGCTCACCCTCATCGCCCTCATCGCCCTTCTGCCTTTCCTCCTCGCCATGATCACCTCCTTTGCCAAACTCGTCATCGTCGGTGGTATCCTCCGCCAGGCGCTTGGCCTCCCACAGGTCCCTCCCAACATCGTCATCACAGGCCTCGCCCTCATCCTCTCCATCCACATCATGTGGCCCGTCATCACCCAATCCTACGCCAACTATCAAACCCAACAGCAAACCCAAAACGCCCCCGCCGCAGACGTCCAATCCCAAATCACCCCCATCGCCCGTGCCGCCGCCCCACCCCTCCACGCATTCCTCACCAAACACTCCACACCAACCAATCGCCAACTCTTTCAGGATCTCCGCCTCCAGATCGATCCCAATGCCGTGGAACTCAACGCAGAAGATCCTAACGACATCACCTACATCTCCACCATCCTCGCGCCGGCATTCGTTCTCTCCGAACTCATCGAAGCCTTCCAGATTGGCCTCCTCCTCTTCATCCCCTTCGTCATAATCGATCTCGTCGTCTCCAACATCCTCCTCGCCATGGGCATGCACATGCTCAACCCCCTGACCATTTCCTTCCCACTCAAACTCCTCCTCTTCGTGCTCATTGATGGCTGGACACTCGTCGTCCAGGGCCTCATCCTCGGCTACACCTAGCGCTCCCGCCAAGACGTCCTCGCGAAATACCACATAACACCCCAAATTAAGAGACAGGCAATTGGACGCAGACACAATCATCAGAATCGGTAGAGAAGCACTCATGCTCGTCCTCGCCATCAGCGCGCCCGCCGTTCTCGCCGCTTTCATCGTCGGCCTCATCGTCAGCCTCTTCCAGGCCGCCACCCAAATCCAGGAACATACCCTTCCCGTCATTCCCAAACTCCTCGCAGCCTACACCGCCATCGCTATCGCCGGCGTCTGGATCCTCAAACAACTCTCCACCTTCGCCATCCAACTCTTCCAGGCCATCGCCGACGTCGCCAAATAACCGCGCGTCAAGACCTGTCGTCCCTCACACCATGAACGCAATCCTTCAATCAATCCAACAGCTCGCCGAAACCGGCGTCCCGCAGACCACCGGTCTCATCCTCGCAAGATTCTTCCCCATCATCACTTTCACACCTCTCTTCGGCGGACATCTGACGCCCCTACGCTTTCGCCTCGGTCTCTCACTCGCCCTCGCCGCCGCACTCACACCCCTTTTCATCAACCAGATCAATCAACTCCCCACACCCGAACAATACACCCTCTTACTCGCCAAGGAATCACTCATAGGCCTCTCCCTGGCACTCTTCATCCGAATCCTCTTCGAAATGATCGCCTCCTCCGGCGCCATCGTCGATTACCTCCGTGAATCACATATTGCTCACATCTTCGACCCCATCGCCCGGCAACAAAAATCCATCACCGCCGCATTCCTGCTCCAGTTCACCATCGCCCTTTTCTTCACACTCGGCGGCGCACACGTTCTCCTCCTCGCCATCTCTCAGTCCTACAACACCGTCCGCCTCTTCGATCCACTCCCTCTTCAATACATCAACGCCGATGCCTCCGCCTTCTTCATCAACCTCCTTACCGATACCTTTCTCATCGCCGTCAAACTTACGGTCCCCATCATCATCATGCTTATCATCCTCGAGCTTGCCCTCGCTCTCCTCACACGCTCAGCTCACCAGATCGAAACCTTCTTTCTCGGCAAAACCATCAAACCCTCACTCGCCATCTTCATCCTCCTCCTCGCCCTGGGCTATGGCTACGAAGCCTACCTCACCGAATCCTTCGATAACCTCCTCAAATGGATCAACACCCCCCGCCCGAACCCCTAAGTGATTATCCCACTTTCACCCTTACCCTCACGAATCACAATCTTCTTTTTCACCCATGCCAACCTCCCAAAACAAAACCGAACCCCCAACCACACGCCGTCTTCGCCAAGCCCGCGAACAAGGCAACGTCCCCCTTTCCTCTCAACTCACATCCGCCATCCTCCTCATCGTCGTTTTCATCCTCCTCACATACCAACTCCAAACCATCAGCCAAACTTACCAATCCATCACCCTCGATACATTCAAAACCGCCCTCACACAATCCTTGAATAATGATTCCATCCTTACGTCAATCGTCACCGCCGCCGCCGCCGCTCTCGACCTCCTCCTGCCCGTCATCTCCATCATCTTCGTCCTCGCCATCCTCATCCCCTTCCTCCAGGTCGGCCCAATCTTCACCGCAACCCCTCTCAAACCAAAACTCTCACGCATCAACCCCTTCACAGGCCTCATCCGAAATCTCTTCACTTCAAATACCCTGGTCACTCTCCTCGTCACGCTCCTCAAGATCATCGCCCTCGCCGCCATCCTCTTCTTCATCGTGCGCGACAACCTCACCAACGCCGTCCTCCTCATTACACACCCCACACCCTTCATCCTCCAATCCGTTGGCCGGATCATCTACACCTTCATCCTCCATACCGCCCTCCTCTTCCTCGCCCTCGCCTTCATCGACTTCTTCTATCAACGCCACAAACACCGAAAAGACCTTCGCATGTCTCCCGAAGAACGCAAACGCGAGTACAGGGAACACGAAGGCGACCCCCTCGCCAAAGCCGAACGCAAACGCATCTACGAACAGTTCGCCGTCAGCAACATGCTCGCCGACCTTCCCTCCGCACACATCATCATCACCGCTCCGTCCCTCGCATTTGCCCTCCGATTCGATCCCGAAAGTGAATCGGCGCCCCGCCTCATCGCCAAAGGCCCAGCCCTCATCGCCCAACGAATCAATCAGCTCGCACGTCAACACGATATCCCCTCGACACGCGACACCACACTCGCCGACCAACTCAATCAACTCCCTCTCGATACTCAAATCCCTGAACATCTATATGAATCCCTCGCGTCCCACCTCCGCTGGGCTGAACTCATGCATCGTGCTCAGGGCGTCACTCCACCATGGGCCGATAACTTCTGATTGCCCTTGCGTTCTTGCCATATCTCAAATACCCGTCCTCCATGACCGATGAATGCCAATAGACGCATCATCCCGTTTGCGCTTCATATTCATCGTCGGCAAACGAAAAGAGGGACCACCATGTTCACACGCATCATCCCCTTCACCATTGCACTCTTTATCTCGTTCACCGCCAACCACACCTCCGGCGAAGCCGAGAAAACGCCCCCATCAAAGCTTGGCGTCGCCAAAGCCCCCTCCGCCAACAAACGTCTCGCCATCATCATCGATGCATCAGGTTCCATGGCCGAAGCTTGGCCCTTCGCACTCAAACACGCCGCCAACCAACTCAAGACGCTCACCCCAAATGACCAATTCACCATCATCTTCTTCCAGCGCGACCGCGCCATCGAAGCCGGATGGATGGGCATGAAAAACGCCACACCTCGAAACCTCACCGAAATCCAAAACTGGATCGACCATACCACAGGCCTCATCGTCCCCAGAGGTACCTCCGACCCCACACCGGCCCTCAACGCAGCCTTCAGTCAAAAACCCACACACCTCGCCATTCTTTCCAACAACCTCACAGGCGCCGGCAAGTTCAAAAACTACCCACCTCACATCATCAATCACCTTAGCCAGCTCAACCAATCCGCCGGAGCAATCGTCAACGCCATCCAACTTCTCGCCCCCAATCCCGATCCCCTCATGCAAACCCTCGCCAAACAACACCGCGGCCAATTCAACCTACTCCAATCCCCATCCAATTAATCCGTTCCTCGACCCAACCCCATCCATCAACTCCCCGCAGTCCGATTCTCAATCTGCGTGTCATCATCATCCGACAACTCCGTCGGACCATCCAGAAATTCCACCGGTCCCGGCGCCTCCTTCACCCACGGCTGATCCTTCGTAATCTCCTTCACCGCGCGAATTCCCTTCACCATCGCACGTCGATCCGTCATACTCGTCGGCGTATCACCCGGTTCATGCACACCGCCATGCTCTTCCTGATACATATGCAACGTTTGTGTCGGGAACGCAAACTCAACACCCAGTTGATCCGCCAGTCGCATCATGTCCAACATCAACCGCTCACGCTCACGCAATTCCGTCGACCAGTCCGGCGTCTCAAAAAACAGATAAATCAAGATGTCCAGACTGCTCGGCCCAAACTGGTTCAGATAAACCTGAAAATAATCCTTTCGCGTATAGGGGTGCACACGCACCAGTTCCCGCAACCCCTCCGTAAACGCCACCACCTTCTCCACCGGCGTGTCATACGTAATCCCGATATGACACTTCCACCGCCGATACTTCCGATGCCCATAATTATCCACCACCGCCCGCACAAGGTTCGCATTCGGAACCGTTACCAGCGAGTTATAAAACGTTCGAACACGCGTCGAACGAAACCCAATCTCCTCCACCGTCCCCTCCACATCATTCATCACCACCCAGTCGCCAATCCCAAACGGCTGATCAATCAACACCGTTGCGGATCCAAAAAAGTTCTCCAGCGTATCCTTCGCCGCAAAAGCAAAGCCCACACCGCCAATACCCAAAGCCGTCAACGCCGGCCAGATATTCAACTTCAACGTCACCCCGATATACAACACCCCAAACACCGTAATAAAGATCTTCAGCGACTTACGAACCAACGGAACCAGCACGTCATCAAACTTCGTCTCCGTCTTCGACGCCATGCTCAACCACGCGTCACAAAGCAAATCTGTCAATCGCCAAGCCGCCCAAACACTTGCAAAGACCGCAAATACCCGCGCCGCTCCCTGCACAATCAGATGTGCCGTGTCGTTCAAATCCAGCAGGTGAACCACACCCAACCAGAACAGCGACATCACCAGCAACCCGATAGGTCGCACCGCCAGCCGCATCTTCTCCTTATCCACCTCACCGCCCCGCCGCTTCACCCACCGCGTAATCAGACTCCGCACAATTGCCCTGAACGTGTAATCAATCACCACACCCACAAAAATGAAGATCAGCAGAAACATCCACTGCCAATACTCCACACCCATAAACATATGATCCGGCCCCTTCCACGCCGCAGGCATGCGCGTACGCAACCAGAACGAACTCCCCGCAATCTCAGCCGCGTCTACATCCACTTGTCGCTCCAATGCCTCCAGGCTACTGGCTAGACCGTCAATCTCAGCAACCGTCTTGGCGGAGAACAGCCATCGTCCATCTTTTTGCCGTTCCAGAACGACGCTTCCCTTGGGTTTCACCTCATCACGCCCCGCAAACACCTCCTCAAATTGGGCGTTATCTTTATCCGGAAAATACTGCACCGAAGCAATCTTCTTTGCCTCCAGATCCAATGCCGCCTTATGCCAACTTGCCTTCGGCTTAAACTCCCCCAACTTATTAAACACCTCAAACAGCTTCGCCACCAGGTTTCTCTGTCGGTCCTCAGACTTCAACTCTGATGTATCCATACACGCCACCGCATCCGCGATTGCTTTTTCAAATCCTTCCTTATCGTTCTTCTTCTGCGCCTCAATCGCCTCGTTCGCCGCCTTCAGAAACGTCATGATGGTCGCGTTTGGCGATTCCAACTCTTTCGGAGGCGCAACAGGCTTAGGCGGCGGCGTTGGCGTCCCATGATTCGCCGGCGTCTTACCGCCATCCTTACCCGCCTCAACCTGGCCATAAACACTCCCGCCCATCAGACAACTCAATCCCAAAACCAGTCCGACCAATAATCTCATGCGTTTCACCTTCATATCGCCCATCATATCCCCTCCCCTTCCCTTCGCCAGCCCGCATCCATTTCCAAAGTCTCCCCCCACTGGGCATCTCGCCTCCAACGACATAACCTACAGGGCTGAGTCAACCCCATGCCCATCAATTTCAACAACGCAAATGTCATCTCCTTCGAATCTCGCCGGGCGGACGACATGGCTGATCTCATCCGCCGCGCCCACGGCTCCCCGATCTCCGCCCCCACCATGCGCGAGACCCCACTCACAAACCACGAAAAAGCCATCGACTTCGCCCAAAAACTCTTCGACAACCAAATCGACATCCTCATCCTCCTCACCGGCAACGGCACGCGAATGCTCGTCGATGCCGTCACCACCCGGTTTCCAAAAGATCAATTCACCACAGCACTCTCCAACATCACGCTCGCCGCACGCGGCCCAAAACCCGTCGCCGCCCTCCGCGAAATAAATCTCACCCCCGACATAACCGCCCCCGAACCCAACACTTGGCAGGACCTTCTCAACGCACTCACACAATCCCTCGATCTCACCGACAAACGCATTGCCGTTCAGGAATACGGTCTCCCCAACGACCAACTCATCACAGCGCTCCAGCAACACACGCCGCATATCCTTCGCGTCCCCATCTACCGCTGGGAACTTCCCGAAGACCTCGCCCCTCTCCGCTTCGCCATCCAATCCCTCATCAAGGGTGGCGCAGACTACGCTCTCTTCACCTCCGCAACACAGGTTTACCACCTCTTCCAGATCGCCGAAGAGGATGGACACGCCGATGCGCTTAAATCCGCCTTCGCCACAACCTGCATCGGCTCCGTCGGCCCCATCGCCTCCGATGCCATCCGACATCACGGCCTCACTCCCGACTACGAACCCGATGCGCCACACATGTCCATCCTCATCCGCGAATTCGCCCGACGCGGACCCGATCTCCTGACCAAAAAACGAACCGCCTCCCACAACAACGTCAACACCAACAACTGGCAGCGCGTCGACATGCGCTGGCCCGACGACCCCGCATCACCCGCCAACAAAACCATCGAAGACTCAGTTTTCCTCAAGGCATGTCGCTGCGAACCCACACCTTACACACCCGTCTGGGTCATGCGCCAAGCCGGACGATACCAGCGCGAATACCGCGACCGAAGACGCGGGGTAACCATGGTCGAGTTCTGTAAGGACTCACAGACCGCCGCCGAGGTCACGCTCATGGCCGTCGACCGACTCGGCGCAGACGCCGCCATCATCTTCCAGGATATCCTCCTCCCCATCGAATGCCTCGGCCTCAACCTCGAATACATCGCCGGCGACGGCCCCGTCATCGACAACCCCATACGCGAACGCCGGGACCTCAATCGCCTCACACCCGGCGACGTCGCACAACTCGATTACATCTACGAAGCCGTCCGAATCACACGACGCGCCCTCCAGCCCGACGTCGCACTTATCGGTTTCTCCGGATCCCCCTTCACCGTCGCTTCCTACTGCATCGAAGGCGGCAAAAGCTCAAACTACCAACGATGCAAAACCATGATGTACGCCGATGACGCCACATGGCACGGCTTCATGGATCAACTCGTGCCCGTCCTCATCGACTACCTCCTCGCCCAGATCGAGGCCGGCGCCGATGCCATCCAACTATTCGATTCATGGGCTGGAGCACTCTCACCCGATGACTACCGCGAGTTTGTCCTCCCCCACCTCAAACGCATGATCTCCGCCGTCCGCGACAGGTATCCCAACACGCCCATAATCAACTTCGCCACCGGAAACCCCGCCCTCATCCCCATGCTCGCCGAAGCCAATCCCGATGTCGTCGGCCTCGATTGGCGATGCGACCTTGCCGATGCATGGAAAACAATCGGTTACGACAAAGCCGTCATGGGCAACCTCGACCCCATCACCCTTTATGCCTCACCCACACAACTGCGACGCAAAATCCAACAGATCCTCGACAAGGCACAGAACAGATCCGGACACATCTTTAACCTCGGTCACGGTCTTTCTCCCGACATGAATCCCACACACGTCGCCGAACTCGTCGACGCTGTACATGAACTCTCCGCACGATAGCCTGCGTTCATAACGCGCATACGATTTCAAGAGATTCGCCAATGACACCAAATTACGATGCCATTCTCATCGTCTCTTTTGGTGGCCCCGAAGGCCGCGACGATGTGATTCCCTTTCTTCAAAATGTCACACGCGGAAGGAACATTCCCGAAGACCGTCTCGCAGAAGTTGCCGAGCACTACTACCTCTACGATGGCGTCTCACCCCACAACCGGCAAATCACCGATCTTCGTGACGCCCTCCGCCTCGAACTCGACGCCGCCGACATCAACCTTCCCCTCTACTGGGGCAATCGCAACTGGACGCCCTATCTTACCGATACCCTCAGGCAGATGACCGACGATGGCATTCGAAAGGCCATTGCCTTTGTCGTCTCCGGTTACAGCTCATACTCCAGTTGCCGCCAATATCGTGAAAACGTTCAGGCCGCTCGCAAGGCCGCCGGCGCCACCGCCCCATCCGTTGACAAGATCCGCGTCTTTTTCAACCACCCCCTATTCATGGATGTGATGGAGGACCGCGTCAATGAAGCCATAGCCAAACTGGCGCCCGAACACCAGGAATCCGCACACCTCATCTTCACCGCTCACTCCATCCCGTCATCCATGGCCGCCAATTGCAAATACGAGTTGCAACTCACAGAAGCCTCCCGCCTCGTCGCCGAACGATTCCCCGGCCACACACACGAACTCGTCTACCAAAGTCGTTCCGGTCCACCCCACGTCCCCTGGCTCGAACCGGACATCTGCGACTACCTCGAAAACCTCGCAAAAGAAAACTCCCCACCGCCCGTCATCGTCATCCCCATCGGCTTCCTCTCCGACCATCTCGAAGTACTCTACGACCTCGATCACGAAGCAGCCGACACCGCCGCCAAGCTCAACATTCCGTTCGCACGCGCCCTAAGCGCCGGAACCCACCCCAAATTCATCACCATGATCCGCGAACTCATCGCCGAACGCCTCTACGACACACCCACCCGCGCTGCAATTGGCCAATACCCTGCCTCACACGATTACTGCCCTCAGGATTGCTGCCTTCCGCCTCAAAGACCCGCAGCCCGACCCGCCTGATGTTCCAAACCATATGCCCGACGCCCCCCCTCAAACACGCATCGCCATCATCGGAGCCGGCATCTCCGGCCTCGCCGCCGCTCACCACGCCCTCGAACTCACCCGATCCAGAAAACGCAACACCCAAATCGACCTCTTCGAATCCTCCTCCCGCGCCGGCGGCTCCATCAAAACCATCCAAAAAGATGACTTCCTCATCGAAGCCGGTCCCGACAACTTCATCACCAACAAACCCGCCTGCCTCGCACTTGCCAAACGACTTAATCTCTCCGATCAACTCCTCCAAACCAACGACCAATTTCGCAAAGCCCTCGTCCTGCGCAAAAATAATCTCCTCCCCGTCCCCGATGGCTTCCTCCTCATGGGCCCATCCCGTTGGCGACCCATGATCACCACGCGAATCTTCTCCCCCCTCGCCAAACTCCGCATGGCCGCCGAACTCTTCATCAAACCCAAACGCCCCAACCCTGATGAATCCCTCGAATCCTTCGTCACCCGACGCTTCGGTCGCCAGGCGCTCGATCGACTCATCCAACCACTCATCGCAGGCATCTACACCGCCGACCCTGCCACGCTAAGCCTCCGCGCCACGCTCCCCCGCTTTCTCGAAATGGAACAAAACCACGGTTCCGTCATCCGCGCCATGCGCAAACAAGCCAAAAAAACAAACCAATCCAAATCTGACGCAGGCCCGCGATACTCACTCTTCAATACCTTCACCCACGGCATGCAAACCCTCACCGACACGCTCATCCGGAAAATCACCCCAAACCATCTCCACCTCAACACCACCGTCACCTCCATAACCCAAAACCCCGACCAATCCTGGACCATGACCTTCGACGACGGAAACGCCCACACCGCCGACCACCTTATCCTCGCCACACCCACCTTCATCACCGCCAAATTCCTCGCCCCCTTTAACTCCACCGCCGCAGACCTCCTCAGCCAGATCCAATACTCCTCTGCCGCCGTCATCAACCTCGCCTACAACCGCGACCAGATCGCCCACCCCCTCAACGCATTCGGCTTCGTCGTCCCTACCATCGAAAACCGCAACATCATCGCCGCAGGATTCTCCAGCATCAAATACGTCCACCGCGCACCTTCCGGCAAAGTCGTCCTCCGCGCATTCTTGGGCGGATCAATGCAGGAAGATCGCCTCAACCGCGATGACAAAGACCTCATCCAACTTGCCCACAATGACCTCACCTCCATCCTCAGCATCAGGGGCGACCCGCTCTTTGCCATTCCGCAACGCTGGCCAAACTCCATGCCTCAATACAAAGTCAATCACCTTGACCTCATCGCTGACATCAAATCAAACCTCGACCAGCACCCCAACCTCCACCTCATCGGCTCAGGCTACGACACCGGCGTCGGCATCCCCGACTGCATCGCCGCCGCAGAAAAAACCATTGACAAAATATTTGCCTGACAAACCCCCGCCTTATTCCGGCCTCTGAAATCCAAAGTCTGAATTCAGTCTGTGCCTGCAAATACCATCCCACTAAATTTTTAAGAAGCGGGAATATTTCCGGGGGCGGGGGCGGGGGAGTCGATTTGTTTGATTCGTGCTTCATGTCTCCCGCCCTCGAACCCCGTTTCAAGAAACACTCTCACGATTGCCAGTGCCGTCTCCTCATCAATCATCCGCGCCCCCAGGCTGATCATATTCGCATCATTGTGCAGACGCGTTAGCCGTGCCGTCTCAGTGTTCCAGCACAACCCGCACCTCACACCGGCAAACCGATTCGCCGCAATTGCCTCGCCATTTCCCGATCCCCCCAACACAATCCCTCGCTCACATGCCCCCTCCGCCACCGCCCGGGCAGCCGGTTGAATAAACTTCGGATAGTCCACATTCGCCTCACTATCCGTCCCAAAATCCACCACCTCATGGCCCGCCTCCTCCAACAACCTCTTGATCGCTTCCTTATGAGAAAAACCCGCATGATCCGTCCCAAGTGATATCTTCATGACTTCGCCTCGTATTCCGCCTGACCCTCGCGTTCATAAAATGGCAACCCACATACTCGCAACTCACCCTTCCCCTCATCCGTCGATACAAACCCCACACTTCCCTCCTCATGATGCCCCCACTTCATCACCGCCAACCCCACACTCCGCCCACCCGCCAGCGGCCCATACGTCGAACTCGTCACACCCCCGATCACCTTCGCGTCCTCACTCTCCCCATCATCACTCACCCCAACCCCCGCCACCGGCAACTTCCCATCCACCATCTCAAACCCCACCAATATCTTCGCCGGATGCCCCAGACTCTCCATACGCGCCACAATCTCCTGACCACGATAACAACCCTTCGTAAAACTCACCGCTTCCTTCATCACCGCTTCCCCGCATTCGTGAGGCAACGAGTTCTCCCCAAAATCCACATGAAACATCGCCTGCCCTGCCTCCACCCGCGCCATGTTATACGCCTGCCACCCCACATGCTTCGCCCGAAACCTCTCACCCATAACTTCTGCCACCTCCCCCAATTTCTCCCACCCCCCAACCTCCGCCCACACATGCAAGCCCACCTCGCCCACCTCCTCTTTCTCATACACCCACGCATCCTCACCGATCACACCCTCTTCCTTCAGGTACCCAACCGCCTCCCTCGCCGTCGGTCCGTGAAACGAAACCCGGTGATACACCTCACTCAGATTCTCCACCTGCACATCTTCCCCAAATAGCATCTTCTCCAATTCCTCAGCCAATATCGCCGCCGTATGCACATCCACGTCCAATAATGTCACCCCGCCGGAATCCCCCGTCCGGGGGGCCGTCTCAACCGCCGTCACATCCGCCATAATCCGCCCCTTATGATTCAGCAGGAACATCCGCCGCACCTCCCCCGACTTCAGCCCCGCACAATCATTCGAACACATCCGATGAAGATAATCCAGCCGATCTTTTCCCGTAACTTTCACCAATCCACGATGCACGCAATCCAATACCCCCGCCCCCTTGCGAATCGCCGCATATTCCACCTCCACACCCCAAACCATCCCCGCTACGCCCACACCCTCCCCAAAAGGCATGAACTCTACGTCCAGAGATTCGTAGTATTCCAATAACGGGCTTTCCCTGCTCATCGCGCCGCAATGTAGACCCTCCGTACCACCCGGTCAAACCCCGTATTTATTTACCGCTAACATCAAAATTGCATCTTGACTGCACCTTTTCACGATTTAACATGTATGCGTAGGTAACTGGACCCTCCATATTTCTCCCTTTTAGACTGGGGCAGACCACCATGTCACAAATGCCAAACCAATACCAAATGTACGACGACGCAGGCGATTTCGCCATCCACGCGCCCGTCAACGAACGAACTGCCTTCCTCAAGAAAGTCTACCTGCACCTATTCGGCGCAATCTTGACATTCGTGGCCGTTGAAGCAGCCATCTTCGCTGTGATGGGCAAGGAAAGACTCGCGAGTTTAGTCGAAACCATGATCGGGACCGGCTACGGCTGGCTCATTGTCCTCGCGCTGTTCATGGGCGTTAGTATGCTCGCCACAAAAATGGCCACGTCCGTGACTTCTGTGGGTGCCCAATACGCTGGCCTCGGAATATATATCATTGCTGAAGCCATAATCTTTATACCACTCCTTTTCATTGCCGCTTTTTTCTACGATGATGTCATACTAAACGCCGCCCTTATTACTGTCCTGCTCTTCTCTGCTCTCACCGCTATCGTTCTCATGACCGGAAAGGATTTCTCATTCCTCCGTGGCGCTCTGATGATGGGCGGGTTCATCATCCTTGGACTCATCGTTTCCAGCATCATATTTGGATTCTCACTCGGCATGGTCTTTACCGTCGCCGTTATCGGATTCCTCTGCCTTTCCATCCTCTATCACACCAGCAATGTGCTGCATCACTATCACACCACGCAGCACGTCATAGCAGCCCTCGCCCTCTTCGCGTCATTCGCTACACTCCTTTACTACGTCATCATGCTCCTCATCCAAATGTCCGGAGACGATTAAATTCAATACGCGACTTAGCCAAACACCCCTCAAACGCTCGCTCTCATGCGAGCGTTTTTTCATGTTAAAATCACAGCATGAAACACCTCCCATTCATCCTCACCATCTCCCTCCTCGCCCAACCCATCACCGCCCACGCCGCCCCCACACTCCCCCCCAAATTCAAAA
>JANQQT010000250.1 GCA_028284925.1 Phycisphaeraceae bacterium
GGCCTGTTGCATGGAGGTGGTGGCGAGTTTCTTGCGGAGGAGATCGGTGGCTCGGGCGAGTTCATCGGTTTGGTCATCTTCGCGATATTCGGCAAGGAGTTTTTCGATGATGGGGCGGGGGATGCGTTTCTGGAAGAGCTTTTGTTGGAGGAGTCTGGCGCCAATCTGTTGGCGTGCCTTGACGGAGGCGATGATGGAGCGGGCGCATGCTTCATCATCAAGGAGGCCGACGTCCTTGAGGTTTTGAATGACGGGGTTGATGTGATCGGGGTCGTGTTTTCGTTTTCGAAGGCGGTCGGCCAGGTCATCACTGCTGAGGAGTCTGCGATTGATGATGCGAAGGGCATCGCGGCGGGCGGCGTCGGCGGCGATGGCATGATTGAGTTTTTGGGCAAAGGCGCCTTCATAGACGGCGCCGACGGTGACACCCAATTCGAGGGCGTGGTCGTAGTTGAGTGAGCCGAGTTTATGCTTGCCGACTTTGACGGTGCAGGAGGAAAGGTCGGCGGCGAGGAGTTTGACGGCGGTGATGGATTGACCGAGAAGTGTGACCGGGTCGAGCGGCGGCCTGGTCGAGCGTGATTTGGATTTTTGGCTGTTGTAGGCGGACATGGCGTGCGACCTTTGGATCAGATATTGACGCCGACTTTGGGGCAGTCGGGGGAGATTGTGCAGTTTTCGCAATCGGGTTTTCTTGCCGGACATGTTCTTCTGCCGTGAAAGATTAACAGATGTGAGAGCATACACCAGTTTTTTCTGGGGAAGAGTTGGGTGAGATCCTTTTCGATCTTCTCCGGGGTGGACTGGGTGGTAAGGCCCATGCGATTGGTCAGGCGTTTGACGTGGGTGTCTACGACGACGCCCTCGTTGATGTTGTAAGCGTTGCCGAGGACGACATTGGCGGTCTTTCTGGCGACCCCCGGAAGTTTTAGTAGTGCATCCATTTCGTTGGGGACCTGGCTATCGTGGCGCTCGGCGATCATCTTTGCGGCGGCGCGGATGGATTTCGTTTTATTGCGATAGAAGCCGCAGGAGTGGATGAGTTTTTCGACATCGGTTTGCTTCGAGTCGGCGAGGGCGGCGGGAGTGGGATACTTGCTGAAGAGGGCGGGCGTGGTTTTGTTGACGCGTTCATCCGTGCATTGGGCGGAGAGAATCGTGGCGATGAGCAATTCGAAAGGGTTTTTGTGGATGAGGGCGCAGTGGGCATCGGGGTAGGCTTTGGCGAGTTTGCGATAGATGGTACCGGCACGTTTGACGAGATCGGTATCGGGGGATGATGGGGCGACAGGTTTGGATTTGGCTGATTTTGTTTTTGGCATGGGCGTAGTGTATGGGGAAAGCGGTGATTGTGAAATGCGAGCGAATGGGGTGATGTCAGGATCGGGATAGGACGCTAGACTATCAGCCCCTGATTCTTTTTGATGAAAAGAGGCGATATGGCGTTTCAAATATGTCTGAATACCAGCACGATTCGACCCGTTCCGATTATTGAAAAAATTCGCCTGGCGGCGAAGCATGGGTTCGTGGGGGTGGAGCTTTGGCTGAATGATATTTATGAATACATCGGTCGCGGTGGTGAGGTGAGGGATGTGGAAAAGGAGCTTTCAGATCAGGGGCTGTTTGTTCCCTGCACCATCGCGATGCGGAGTTGGGGTGAGGCGAGTAACCTGGAGTACCCGTTGCAGTTGGACGAGTGTAAGCGGCGGATGGAGTTGGCTGCGCGGATCGGTTCGCCGAATATTGTTGCGACACCGCCACGTGAACCGGAGGATGTTGGGCAGATAACCGAGCGGTATAAGGATTTGCTGGAGTTGGGTCGAGGCGCGGGCGTTCGGCCGCTGTTTGAGTACATTTCATTCTTCAAGAGTGTACCGACGCTGAAGCTTGCGGTGGAGATTGCCCAGGCTGTGGAAGATAAGGATGCGGCGATTATTCTGGACGCGTTTCACACTTGGAATGCGGGTGGTGATCTAGACGATGTGAAGAACACACCGCTGGAGTTGATTGCACATTATCACTTTGACGATGGTGATCCTGTGATACCGCGCGGCGAGCAGACGGACCCGAATCGCGTGATGCCGGGTGAAGGGCCGATCGACCTTGAAGCGGAGGTGGCGGTGTTGAAGGAGTTGGGGTATGAGGGGACGGTTTCGCTGGAGCTTTTTAATCCAGGATTGTGGGGAAAGGATCCGAATGAGGTGTTACAAATGGGGATGGAGCGAATGCGTCAATATTTCGGTTAGGGATGGGGTGGCTCCTATCATTGGGTGGCGCGGAGTCGGGGTTTTGAGGAGCTTGATATGTTGAGAGTGACCTGGTTAAGAGGTGTTGTTGCGGCAGCGATGATGGCGGTGTTGGTATGGGCATCGGGGATGCAGGAGGGGAAAGCGGCAACCAAGAAGGAGGGGAACACGGCGACGAAGAAGAAGCGACCACGTGCGGCGAATGTTACAGCTTACTACGCTTTGCTGAAATGGCATGATGCATTTCGTAAGGAAAACAAGCTGGCGGGTTTTAAGGTGGATGAGAAGTTGACGAAATGCGCGCAGGATTATGCGGACTATATGGCCAAGCATGGGAAGTATGGACATAACCTGGATGGCCGTGTGATGGACCGTGCGAAGCGTGCGGGGTATGTGTTTCGGCGCGTCGGTGAGAATATTGCCAAGACACGGTTTCATACCGCATTGGATGTGATGAACGGGTGGAAGAAGTCGCCAGGCCATCGCAAGGCGATCCTGACCAAGGTGTATGAGCACATTGGCATCGGAATTGCCAAGGGTAAGAAGAAAATTTATTACTGGGTAGTGGTCTTCGGGCAGCCGAGGAAAAGCACAAGCGATAAGAAATGACCGGAAGAAAGTGGGATGTTGGAGATAGTCGGTCACAGCGGGATGCAAATGTGATAAAAGACGGGAAGGTTATTTTTGATAAGGAAAAGGTGCTTATGCGTCTGTTGAATGTCTTTCTGTTGATGATGGTCATGCTTCCGTATTGGGGCGGCTTGTTGGGAACGGGTGTTGCGGAGGGAGCCGAGGCGAAGCCACCTAATGTGGTGATGATTATTTCGGATGATCAGTCGTGGACGGATTATTCGTTTATGGGCCACAAAGTGATTAAGACACCGCATTTGGATAAGTTGGCGACGCAGTCGCTGGTATTCAGGCGGGGTTATGTGCCATCGAGTTTGTGTCGGCCTTCGCTGGTGACGATGGTGACAGGATTGTATCCGCATCAACATAAGATCACGGGGAATGACCCGCCGTTGCCCAAAGGGGGGAGGCGAGGTCCGGGGCAGAAGAAGTTTTTGGCGCAGCGGCAGGAGATGATTAATTACATTGACAAGGTTCCGACGCTGCCTAAGCTGTTGAAGGCTAAGGGATATTTGTCGCATCAATCCGGGAAATGGTGGGAGGGGCATTATTCGCGAGGCGGGTTTACACACGGGATGACACATGGTGACCCGAAACGGGGCGGTCGGCATGGAGATGTGGGTTTGAAGATCGGGAGGAAAGGGTTAGGCGAGATTACGGGGTTTATTGAACATGCGATGAAGGAACAGAAGCCATTTTTTATCTGGTATGCGCCGTTCCTGCCGCATACACCTCACAACCCGCCCAAGCGGTTGCTGGATAAGTATCGGGACAAGGTGGATTCGATTCATGTGGCGCGGTACTACGCGATGTGCGAGTGGTTTGATGAGACGTGCGGTCAGTTGCTGGGGTATCTGGACAAAAAGGGACTGACGAAGGATACGCTGGTGTTGTACGTGACAGATAACGGGTGGATCCAGAGCAAGAAGGCCCAAAGGTATGCGCCCAAGTCGAAACGGTCGCAGTATGACGGTGGTTTGCGGACGCCGATTATGGTGAGGTGGCCGGGGAAGGTGAAGGTGGGTGAGTCGGATGGATTTGCGATGTCGATTGATCTGGCGCCGACGATTCTGAAGGCGGCTGGTCTGTCGTCTACGAGGGAAATGGAGGGAATCGATTTACTGGACATGAAAGCCGTGAAGGGTCGCAAGCGAATCTTTGGCGAGGTGTTTTTGCATAACTCGGTGGATATTCATTCGCCGGCATCATCGCTGCAGTATCGGTGGGTAATCGAGAGAAACGACAAACTGATCGTGGCGAACCCCCGGAATGTTCTTCCGAAAAATAACCAGGCAGGTTATGTGGAGCTATATGACCTGGCGAAGGATGCGCATGAAACGAAGAATCTGGCGAAGAATCGGGCGGATCGCGTGAAAGAGTTACGTAAGAAGCTTGACACATGGTGGGATGGGAAACGTCCATGAACGCGCGGTCGGAAACGTACGGGTTGCGATTGCTGGAGGTATTGCTCGAGGCAGAGGAAGCGATAGGTATCGAGCGATTGTGCGAGATGACGGGTATTGGACTGGACCGGATTGATGGGGAATTGGAGGCATTGCGATCCTCGCGATGCGTGATTGATGAGACAGCACACGCGGTGAGGCTAAGGCAGACGTCGATTCATTGCTGGTCGGAGTTCCTTGAGGCAAGGCATGTCAATGGGATCGGGAAGCGTGTGCTGGTGTATCGGGAGACGACGAGTACGCAGGATGTGGCGCGTGAGTTGGCGGAATCGAAAGGTGAGGGGGCGGTGGAAAGTGTTGTGGTGGCGGATCATCAGACGGCCGGGCGGGGTCGATTGGGGCGAAGGTGGGTGGGGACGGTGGGCGAATCGCTGCTCTTTACGGTAATAGTCTCGGTGAAGGAAGTTTCGGTAGATCGATTGGTGCTGGGATCTTGTATTGCATTGGCACGAACGATTGAAGCGTTGACAAGCGTTTTGGGGGAGACGGGAGTTCCGGGGGTGCAACCGGAGATCAAGTGGCCAAATGACGTGCTGGTGGATGGCAAGAAGATTGCGGGGATTCTGGTGGAGGCGAGGGGTGATGTGGGTTTGATCGGGTTTGGGATCAATGTGCATCAGGCGAACGAAACGCTTGGAAAGATGACGGAAGGCGTACGCGAGGGGTTCGGGTTTGAGGCGACATCTTTGAGGGCAGAGGGGGTATCGATGGACCGATTGCGTTTATTGGATGATTTGTTGAGTCAGTTGGACAGAACGTTGGGCGAGGAGTCAGCTGAATCTCTTCACGAGGCATGGAAGGCTCGATCGTGCCTGTTGCAGCATCGAATAGGTGTGGAGTGTGACGGGCGGAGACTTGAAGGACGAGTGATCGATATTGACCCGGCTCAGGGTTTGTTGCTCGAGGTGGAGCGTGGACCAGTGACGATCCTGCCTGCGGCGACGACATCGATCGTCTCGGTGGAATAATGGTGATCGGCATCGGTCGTGATTTCAGATGCTGCCCACCATGGAGGCGACCTCACTCCATGTTCGTTTGCCATTTTCCTTGACGCGTTTGGCGACCTTAAGATCGTAGTGGTAATTCTGGCCGGCGACGACCATGCCATATTTACCGGGCGGAATGTTGCCGTAAATCTTGGGTTTCAAGCGAATACTGAGGCGTGTGCTGAGGATGTGTTTGGCGCGTACCCAGTGGGGCACGGGGGACGCCGTCTTCCAGCGATAAATGGTTACGGACACGGTGGCGCCTTTGATAGACTTTTTGAGCGTGCCTGTGACGCGCATGGACACCTTTTTGTCGAATGACCATTTGGTATTGGGCTTATCCAGGGGCGCGCCGTCCGCCTCTTCCACGGTAAAGGGAATCAACAGGGCACTGCCGGCTGCGACTGCTGCGAAATCACGTCGGGTAAGTGGGTCCATTGCCAAACCTCCGTTCATAGCTTAAGCCCGGAACAGCTGAAATAGGATCATGGGACAAAATCTTAAAGGGCAATCAGTACACGCCAAGAAGAGATCCTCCGTCAGGGATGCGGGCAACTTCCGGGAGCGATATAATTGTATCGAATTGGATCATGTGTGACAATGCAAGTTTTTCGTCAATGGATAAGACAGAAGCATGTTTCCCGATCTGAATGCGGGCGGACCTGCATTATGGTCTGCATTTTCGTGTTGATGACCGGCTGTGCCTCGCTCACCCCCACCCCCCTGCCGATGCCGTTACCCACCCCGCCATCCGATCAGCGTGACCACTGCCGCCCTGTCGAACGAAACCGTGGGGAGGAGTTATATTTTGATGAGGAACGAAAGGTTTCATTTCGATATGTGAAAATGGACGGGGCCGATGCAAGGTCGTTTTATCTGGTGACGCCCGCCGAGGTTGAAATTCGCGGGGTGATTCTGTTTACCCATGGGATTACGGAACATGCTTATCGCTGGTTTGGTCTGGCGAAGCATTGGGCGGAGGCGCATGGGATTCAGACGATTTTGCCTCATCTGGCGGGGCATGGTCACGCGTCGGATGAGGAGGAGTTGACGGCATATTTGGCCATGGGGCGGGCGTATGCCTCGGCGACGAGGATTGATGAGCAATTGGAACGGGTCATGGACGCGGGGAACACATTTTCAATGGAGTTCATGTCACAGGCGCGACGCAATCGGATACGGATGAAGTCAACGACTATGTCGGAACATGTAGGGCAATTGAGACAAATTGCGGAATGGCTGAACGGCGATGAGCGGGGCGATTCGGAATCGCAACGGGTTCCTTTTCTCATGGCGGGGCACAGTTTGGGCGGGTTGATCACATTACGGGCCGGCTACGAAATGGCGATCAGGGATCGGCTTAAGCCGCGCGGGGTTGCGGTGTTTTCGCCTGCGCTTCGCCCCAACGGGAAGCCACTTGAGCGACCGATGCTGAACTTTTCGTGGGCATCGCATCACTCGACATGGTTGAGCCCATTGGGAAGTTTGATTCGTTTTCCACTCAGGTCATTCAGTATCCCGTATTCTGCAACGTGGACGAGTCGGCATGTAAGCAGTGATGAACGGGAGGTGAAGCTGCACGCGGATGATCCGCTGATCCTGGATTGCACGGTGACGCCTTACCTGTTGAGGATTGAGGAATTGATGGTGGAGGTGCACCGAACGGCGGCGATGTATCCGGCGCCGGTTTGTATTGTTGCGGCGAAGGATGATCGAATTGTGGATACGCGCGGGGCGGTTCAGTTTCGGGATGAGGCGATGGGGCCGAGGGATTCGGCGAGACCGGTGGAGTTGCACATCATTGAGGACGACTTTTCACATGATTTGTCGCGTGCGAAAGAGAGCGGGAAGTACGTTCAATTGATTGACCGATTTGTAATTTCGCAAATGGACGCCACTGAGTAAGACACGGATCAAGGTCCGGGCGGATTATCCCTAATCTTTTTGCACTCTTGGGAAAAGAACGGCGCCTTTGGTGATGGTCGCGCCGGGTTTCAGGCCGCCCCATTTCGTCCACGCCTGGAGATCACCGTTTTCGACATCGTACTGGCAATCGATCATCTTCCACAGCTCTTGAATCTTGAGCGGCATGGTGGGGTATAGCCCGAGCGACGCGATGCGAAGGGCCTCGGCGCACTGATAGAGAATCGCACCGAGTTTTTCGCGCTGGCCATCGTCCTTGGCAAGCTTGAACGGCTGGGTCTGCTCAATGTAGTTGTCTATGGCGCGAACGACTTCCAGAGCGGCTTCGTTGGCAGCGCCAATGGCGGTTTTTTCATACATGGCATTGACGTTGTTGTACATTCCCTCGGCGGATGCGCGTAAGGACTTGGCCAACTGGTCCTCCCGACCGGGAGAAGGTAGGACGCCATCAAAATAACGAACGATCATGTTGGTCACGCGTGAGGCGCAGTTGCCGACAGTGTTGGCGAGGTCGGAATTGTAAACCTCGATAAACTTACTTTTGGCAAAGTCCGAGTCCGTCGAACCAAGCGGACCCTGGGTGGAGAGGTACCAACGCAGCGCATCCAGGGAGAACTGATCGACGTATTGGTCAATGGTTTCCAGGTCGATGAAGTTACCGAGCGTCTTGCTCATCTTTCGGCCTTCGCTGATCCAGAAGCTGTGGGTGTAAACCTGCGTGGGTAATTCAACCCAGTCATATCCCGGTTGCTTCTTGAGGGCCATGAGCATGGCGGGCCAGATGCAGCCGTGGAACCAGAGAATGTCCTTGGCGATCAGGTGGACATTGCAGGGCCAGAACTTGCGACGATCATCGGTATCGACCGTGGTGAGGTAATTGAATAGGGCGTCGATCCAGACGTAGATGCCGTGGTCTTCATCGCCGGGGACTCTGATGCACCAGTCGTTAGCGCCGGTTCGGGAGATGGGCGTGTCTTCGGCGTCGGCGATGCGAGCGATGATTTCATTGCGACGCGAATCCGGCTGGACGAATCCGGGGTTGGCCTCAATGTAATCAAGGAGAGCCTGTCGATATTCCTTGAGACGGAAGAAGTAGTTCTTTTCGGTCTTGCGGATGAGGGGTTTGCCATTGAAGGGTGACTTGAAATCGTATTCCTGGGCCTTGTTGTCCGGAATGTACTCCTCCTGGCCTGCATCGTACCAGCCTTCATAATCGCCGAGGTAGACATCGCCGGAGTCCAGGAGCGCCTTGACGTATTGGGTGACACGGGATTTATGGCGATCCTGACTGGTCCGGATGAAATCATCGTGGGTCATGGACAGTTTGGCAAAAGTCTGCTCAAACTCCGCGGCGTTCTGGTCGGCCCACGCCTGGGCGGTGAGACCGCGTTCCTCGGCCGCATCGACAACCTTGGCGGCATGCTCATCCGTCCCGGTGAGAAAAAAGACCTCATCGCCGCGTAATCGGTGGTATCGCGCCAACACATCACCGAGCGTGGTGGTGTATACGTGCCCGATGTGAGGACGGTCGTTGACGTAGTAAATGGGGGTCGTGACGTAGAAGGTTTTTCCGGGGTTTGGCATAAGGCGGTATTGTATTCGGTCGGTTGGCCATGACCACCGGGGATGGAAACGTCTATGATTTAGTCATGGAGACCCGAAACGATAACATGCAGCTCCGGAAGGTGAAGAAGGAAAAGAGCGGGATATTCGCCCAAATATGGCGGGGATTGTCATCGTGGCTGAATGGTTATCAGGGATGTGCGTGCCGCCCCAAAGATGATCCGGAGCCGAGAAAGAACACCACCAAACGCGAATCTGAAAAGGCGATCTAACCGCCCGCCCGTCACCCCCCTGCCGTCGTTACTCCCACTCGATTGTAGCGGGTGGTTTGGAGGAGATGTCGTAGACCACGCGATTGACCCCCTGCACTTCATTAATCATGCGATTGGAGATGGTGGCCAGTACTTCGTAAGGAAGGCGTGCCCAATCGGCGGTCATGAAATCCTGGCTTTCGACGGCCCGGACCGCCACAACATTCGCGTACGTGCGACCATCCCCCATCACGCCTACGGCCTGGGTATTAGCCAGCAGCACGGCGAAGACCTGCGACGTCGATCGATAAAGGTTGTTGGCGACAATTTCCTCGAGAACGATTTCATCGCAATCACGCAGAAGGTCAAGTCGCCGGCGTGTGATATCACCCATCACGCGGACGGCGAGACCCGGGCCGGGGAATGGATGGCGCCAGACCATTTGTTCGGGGAGGCCGAGAACTTCACCGAGCCTGCGCACCTCATCCTTGAAAAGATCGCGTAAAGGCTCGATCAGGTCGAATCCAAGCTCTGCGGGGAGACCCCCGACGTTGTGGTGAAGTTTAATGTTGGCCGCGGTCCCGGCGAGCGACTGACCGGATTCGATGACATCGGGGTAGAGTGTTCCTTGAGCGAGATACTTGACGCCGGGGATGTCGGCTGACGCGTGCTTAAACACGTCGATAAAGCGATGCCCGATGAGGCGTCGTTTTTCCTGTGGATCGGTGACACCGGCGAGGTCATCGAGAAATTGCTGCTCGGCATCAATCACGCGAAGGTCGATATCGAAGTGATCGCGGAAGGTGTTTTCAACAAACTGTCTTTCGTTCTTTCGGAGGAGGCCGTTGTCAACGAAAATGCAGGTCAACTGCGGGCCGATGGCTCGGGCGAGCAGGGCCGCGACGACGGAGGAATCCACACCTCCGCTCAAACCGCAGATTACACGGTCACTACCCACCTCTTCACGCACTGCGGCAACCTGCGCTTCCATGAAATCGGACATGCGCCAAGTATTGGAACAGCCGCAAATGTTGTAGAGAAAGTTATGGAGGATATCAATACCGTGGGGCGTATGGGTGACTTCAGGGTGGAACTGTACGCCGAAGAAGGGCTGGGTCTTGTGTTGAATTGCGGCGAAGGGGCAGGTTGCAGTAGAGGCGAGCGTAATGAAGTCTTCGCTCAACCCGGTGACCTGGTCACCGTGGCTCATCCATACGGAGGTATTGGTCGGTACACCGGAAAAGAGATTGGCATCATCGCCGACGGCAAGTTGTGCCCGGCCGAACTCTCGTGAATCCACACCTGCGACATCCGTGCCAAGAAGCTGGCATCCAATATGCATTCCGTAGCAGATACCGAGAACCGGTACGCCGAGTTCAAAGAGACGCGGGTCACAGCGGGGCGCGCCTTCTTCATAGACGCTGGACGGACCGCCACTGAGGATGACGCCTTTTGGATTGAGGGCAGCAATTTGTTCGAGTGGAAGATCCGGAGCCACCAGGATGGAAAAAGCACCGGCTTCACGCACGCGACGGGCAATTAGCTGGGTGTATTGGGAACCGAAATCCAATACGGGGATAACTTCATTGTGGGGCAGGTGAGACATGTGACTCCATTCGTGTGTCGGGTCGCCAAGACCCAATCGTGGGAGCGGGCATGTTAGCTTGAGGGGGGTGGAGCGTCTAGCGAAAGAGGGTCGGCGACCGCCAAAGCGCATGAAAAAAGAGGCGTACCGAGGTACGCCTCATCAATCATACTTCTCATCCTGATCGTTAAGCTGAAAGAACCGCGCGTCCTACCCGACGCTTGCGATTAATAATCTTGCGTCCGTTGCTGGTTTTCATCTTGGCGCGAAAACCAAACTTTCGCTTGCGTTTACGATTGGACAGTCGTCTGGGATAATGTACCGCCATGGGTCACCTCCGAAAAATCGGATCGTCAAAATTACCTTCCAATCGGGCAACCCAAGGCGCGTTATTTTACGGTGACGCGTCCTGAGACGTACTGGGAATTGCCCTGAGCATCGACGGCCCGCACGGTAATCACGTGGGAACCAGCCGACAAGTCGGTGATTTTAACCCTGATCGACTCGGAAGTCGAATCGTAAATTAAATCCAGTGGGAGGGCGTATCGCCAGGTGGTCTCACTATCGGCCTTATAGCGAACATCAATGATTGGAGACAGTCGATCGGTAACCTTTGCGGTAAGCGTGGCCTGCCCCTTTCCTTCGGATTTGAGGCCAAAACCCGATACGGAGGGCGGCGTGTTGTCTACCACCACCGGGTCACTGACGCGGGAGGACTTGAGCACCTGATCCGGCACGTTGTTCTTTGAGTCATCCGTGGTCAGGCGGACTTCGTAGCGACCATCAGGCGTGGTTCGCGTATCCCACGTATAGGTGGACGTGGACAAGTTCTTGACGATAGTAACGAACGGGTCGTTTGAGCCGTGTCGTCGGTATTCCAACTTATGCGAGAGGGAATCTCGGTTGGCATCGGTGGCGGACCAGTCGATTTTCAAGGCGATATAAGGTCGGGGCGCAGTCGACCGCGAGCTGGAACTGGAGACACGACCGAAAGAGGGTGTGGCCTTGATGGAAGTAATCTTGGGCTTGAGGTTGGGCATCAGGTACTTCAGGCTTACGGCACTGAGGGTGGGCGATGCCTTTCCGCTGGATTTGAGGGTAATTCGGTACTGAAGGAATCGGGCTGTGGGCGCCAGGACATCAAGATAGTCACTAAGACCATCCCTGAGTCGAACGGTCTGAGGCTTGGACCAGTCGGACCATGAGCCTGATTCGGAATCCGCCACATTGCCGGACCGCGTCTGAACCTGCACGGACGTTCCACCTGAAGTGAAGGCGGAAACCTGCAACTTGCCCCAGAGACTGATCTGGCTGGCATCGAGTGTCTGGCTGGTGACGACGCCTTCCTTTTCAAAGGTATCGCTCAGACGCATCAGTCGCCCGGGATTGGCAGTACCGACCAGCACGTTTCCGCGCCCGAGATCCAATAGGGCCGGGACCTGCTTGGGGCTGAGGTTGGCAATGGTCGTGACTTCCTCGGTATCGGGATTGACACGATAGACCTGGCCTTCGTTACCTGTGGCGACGACGAGGGCATTTCCCTGACGGGCCATGCGAAGGATCATCACGGACTCACGAAAGACTTCATGTACAAAACCGTCGGATGAAATTCGATAAATGGCATTGCCGGACTTCTTTCGGCCACCGGCGGATGACCTTCTGGAGGTTGATGACGTTCGGGTGGGCAAGGATGGACGGCTCATGGAAGGCCTGGGGGAAGCCTGCAACGTCACGCTTCCGGACTCCTTGGCCTCCGCCAGTTTTTTGGCAATGGCCGCGCGGAGCGCATCATACTGTTCCTTTGTGGGCGTTTTAGAGGCCGCGGGCTTAGCCGGAGGCTTCGCGGGCGGCTTTTTCGGCTCCGGTTTGGGTGTGACCGGCTTCGTAAGTGCAGGCTTGGTTTCAACAGGTTTGGGCTCGGCAGGCGGTTTGACAGCCGGCGTCTTAGGCTTCGTCGTTCCAGGTTTGGGTTGCGGCTTGGGGGGCACGTTGGGAACTTTGGGTTCCTTGGCGGTGTCCTTGGTCTTGACGGGTCGACCGCTGGAGCGCGTCGAGGCTGCGGTCATTCTTCCCGGTCGGGCGTGGTTGGCATCGGCGGTACCGGCGTAAACCGTACCATCTTTGAGAACCAGCAAAGCACCAATTTCCGGCTCCGGTGCGTCATATACGACGAACGACTTATATCCGGTCGCGGTCGGCGAAATGCGAATGATCAATCCCTGGCTATCCGTCCCGGCATAAACGCGTCCCCTGGCATCGGCGCCAAGGCAAAGCACATTGTCCTGCTTGGTTTCCAACGCCACGACGGGTTTCTTCTTAGGATTAGCCGGCTCGACAACAAGCACGCGACCTTTCGTCCCGGTCGCCAAATACAGCTTGTTACCGACCGATAGAATCTGCCAGACGTACCGCACTTTGGGTAGTTCAATTTTTTTGGATACCTTCATATCCCTGCCAGTGCGCAACTCCAGGAAACTCTTGGCGCCGCTGACGGCAACCCAAAGCCCTTCTTTCGTGGAAGCCAAGCTGAAAATCTGTGCCCCTTTGTATTCCGCGACGGTTTTCACTTTCTTCCCGTCAAACGCCACCAACTTGCCCTGCGGCCCGACCGCAGCAAAAGTGCGCTTATCGCCCGACTGTACAAGGTCGTAAACGATCGAATCGTCACCTTCCAGGTCTGCCAGTTTCTCAGCGGCGCGTGCGAGACGCACATCGCCAAGGTTGGTGACGATCGTGTTCTTACGCTCGGTCTTGTTCCAGTCGGCCTCGGTCGCATGCTTCCAAGTGCCGGGGCGTACGCCCCAGACGGACGTACCAAGGGCCAGCGTCAACGTTATGGTCGCAATGAATCGCTTATTCAATGCCTGCTCCTTCCCACCGTGTCTTCGTTCATTATTCGAAGGCGGTGAAGCTTGTTATTTCGGCGCCGCCGGATCATCCGTAACGACAATCGGCATCGTCGTCCCGCCCTGCACGACGTACGGTAAATCCATTCTCTTTTCAATGGTGTCCAGATAAGTCCCGGTCCGCGTGGAGGTGACCGACCGAATGAGCGCCGCCCGCGACGTGGGCAGCTTCGGCAATTCGCTTCGGCCAATCGTCAGGTTATTGCCGGTTCTCAATCGGATCACACCGTAAAGAGAATCGTCCTTGATATCCACGAGGAATTTAACCGCTTCAAAAAGCTCTTCGCTATTGCTGGCCGTCGACAGGTGCGGTTTCACCAGCCGGTTCATTTGTTGATACATCGACCCGCCGCCGATGGTCAACAGGTAATTCCCTTCCCTGGTATCTTTGGGAATCGTGATCTTGAATTCACGAAGCTCGACCTTCTTGCGATACGGCTGCACACGCAGAACGATGGTGGCGGTCTCGCCGGGTTTGACCGTGGGCGACTTGAGAGTGGCGCCGAGAATGATGGCGGCATCCAAGCGCGGGATGACCTTGACCTTGGCATCAATGGACTTGACACCCATGACGCCGAATTCGGTTTCGACGATGGTATTGATCGGCGTGGCGACCGCGATCATCACCTGTGTCGGACGCGCCGAGGGGATGATGCGTTTAACCTTTAACTTTTTACCGTTGTCAAAGGTGATCAATCCTTCGATATGAAGGGTGTTGAGCAATGGAAACTCGGTATCTGTCGACAACGACCCGGTAATGGCGCTGCCGATCAGGGATGGCAGCATGCGCGTGTGATGAGCAACCTGGTATTTGAAGGTCTTGTTGCGCGTCTTATCACCCCAGTCGACGGAAACCGTCACAGGAACTGATTTGTATTTGGCCTTGGGCTTGCCGACGACGGCGACCGCTTCATCGCGAAGAATCGCACCACGAATATCCAGAGCGCCGCCGAGTTTGAAACTGGCGCTGAGGTTGGGCTGAATGAAGTGGACGTAACCCGGAGCCATCGGCACCTGAATATCGCCTTGTGCAAACATGGAGTGGCCAAATGCGAGAACCGTTCCGTCCGGCAGGACTTCGGTCGTCGTCCCTACGCCCGACATATCAAGATCACCAGAGACCAGCGGGATCGCCAGGACACCACCGGGCTTGTACTTCACTTTCTTGGGATCAATCCAGGTAGGCCTAAGTCTACCGCCGCCGCCCTGCATGACGGTAGGACTCATTCCGAACGGGCGAAGAAACGGCTGAAGCATTCGCGCCTGCTCGTTGGACCCCACGGTGACCGGGATCGACAACGGCGTGCGAGCGTTGAAAACGGACTTGGTACTCGCCTGGGGCTTGATGGTGACTGAAGGCTTCGGCGGCTTATAGCCTGCAATTGCGGCGAACGCATTCAGGCGCCACATGTCTTCGTCTTTAAGCTTAATCGAACGGGCAAGCTCATACGCCCCGGCAAATGTCGCATCGCGACTTCGCGTACCGGTCAATATCTGAATACTCCTGGGATTGTCTTTGACCCTGTTCCGAGCGGCGAGCATGAACTGAATCGGCTGAATCCCAACGTAGCAATCCTTGCCCATGCGAAAGCCGAATGCAAAAGCACCGATCATCCGGCCTCCCGTACCGATCTTACGCTTCTTTTCCAGACCATCCGGTCCTTTTTCGGTGGCTTTGTCCCAGAGAAAGATGGGCGAACCGCTCATCCCCTGCACCGGACCCGTCTTCTGCATTCGAGGGGAAGGACAGCGGACCCAGACCACGGCCTTTCCGGCAGCAAAGCCACGTTCGACGGATACCACCTCAACGGGGAACGGTTCAGGCTCGGTCCCGTGAAATACGGTGATGCCGTAACCCTTCATTCCGGGTCTGACCTGTTCAAAGGTCATGTGTCGCTTGGGGTTAAAGCCCTTGGGCAATTTCTCAGCCATGGCAGAACCGGCTGAGATCATCAATCCCAGTATCACGGTTAATGCCCCGACAATCGTCATCTTTATCTCAGACATGCGAATAAAGCCTATTCCGACGTATTGTGATTGACAAGAACTATGCGTGTAACTAACTTTGCACTCTGGGGCCATCTTGGATTCAAATCCACGCATGTTACGCTTATCGGTTATCCCGCCACGTAAATGCACCCTGGTGGCGTCCAAATGGCATGGTGTTTGATTCATGACTGATATTTCCACTGATATATTCGATAAAGCTCAGGAGGCATTGGGTTATCGGTTCAGCGACACGAGCCTGCTGCATGAGGCCCTGACCCATGCGTCCGTCGCGGACCACCGGCTGCGATCCAACGAACGCATGGAATTCCTAGGCGATGCGATCCTCGGATCGGTCGTCTGTGAGTATCTTTTCCACCATTATCCAGATTATCTGGAGGGAGAACTGACGAAAATCAAAAGTACGGTGGTTTCACGCAAAATCTGTGCGGAAATCAGCATAAAACTGGGATTACCCGACCTCCTGAGCCTTGGCAAAGGCATGACCGGTCGGGGTAAGCTCCCGATGAGCCTTGCCGCGGCCGTGCTTGAATCCCTCATCGCCGCGCTCTACCTTGACGGTGGCCTGGAGGAGGCCCGACGCTTCATTCATGATCACATGGTCGTGCTAATCGAAGAAGCCGCGGCATCGACCCACCAGCAGAATTTCAAATCCGTCCTCCAGCAGCATGCCCAAAAGCATTTGGATGCCCTGCCGGCTTATAGACTTCTGGACGAGAAAGGTCCGGATCACGATAAATGCTTTCAAGTTTGCGCCGATATCGGCGGGCATAAATTTGAACCGGCCTGGGGGCAGAATAAGAAGGAAGCCGAACAAAAGGCGGCACTTTTGGCTCTCAAGTCGTTGGAGGTAGTGGAAATCGACGATGAAGGAGCCATCATCGTCCGTGAGGAATTGATCATTCGAAACGATATCCCCTCTCCCACGGAGGAGGAGATCGAATAACCCAACCCAAACCATTAGGGGAGTTGGCATGGAATTTGCGTTTGTCACTTGAGCTAGCAATTCCATGTTGAACCTGCTAAAAATTTAAGCATGCATACCTTTGCAATGATTCTTGATAATCCCGGTGAGCAACCTCATCGATCCCGATACCGTGATCCAAAACGATTGGCGGAGTTGGGGTATACCGATCTGATCGTGTATCCAACGACGGGACTTTCCGGCCTGTTCGGCCCCGACACCATTGAGATTGCGGATGAACGACAATGGGTCGCCGATCAATTCGATCATATCGAAGGCACTCTTGAAGAAGCCAAGGCTGCGGGTCTCGGTACATGGCTTACTTACGACGCACCAACGCTTGCCAGGGCACTGGTGGGTCACGCGATGACCTGTGTGAATCAGTCCCACATCCTTTGTCCCGTTCCGGATGAATTGCTGGAAATGTCCGGCCAGTGTCTGGAGACGCTTCTTTCCCGCTTCGATCGGACCGAAGGGATCGTTCTACGTCTTGGCGATAATGATGCGCAGAAGATTCCCTACCTTATCGGCAACGAATTATATAGTCCCCACTGCAGCCGCTGCGCGAACTTCGGGCGGGCCGATCGGTTGATCAAGTTCATCCGTTTCTACCACGACCTGGTGGTCAAACAACTCGGTAAGAAGTTGATCGTAAGGGCGTGGAACATCAAACCCGGCGGCATGCACGATGATGCTGAGTTGTGCCAGCGCGTTGTCAGTGAGATTCCTGAAGACGACGACCTGATCCTTTCCTTCAAATTCACCCAGACGGACTTCTGGCGATTCCAGAAATGGAATCCTTCGAGCTTGGTATGCGGCAATAGGCCCATCATCTACGAACTGCAGTGTCAGCGCGAATTCGAAGCCAAGGGCGCCGTTCCGAATTACCAGCCAAACCTGTGGTCCAGAGGCATGACGGAAATGGCCGACGTCGAGTCCCTCCAAAGCGCCATGCAAAAGACCAACGTGGTCGGACTCTGGGCATGGGTTCGAGGCGGAGGATGGCGTGGTCCGTACATCACCGAAGAAACCGAATGCTGGGTCGGCGCCAACGTTGTGGCGGTCCCACGCCTTGCAAACAATCCGGGTATCGACCCTGTCGAGCTTGCACGACACTGGATTGTGGACGAACTGGAGGTCGACAACTCTCAAGCGGCCGAGGCCATCCTCGAAACACTCGAAGCGTCCACGCAAACCGTTCTGGAGAGTTTTTACATCGGTCCCTACGCTCGGTTGCGGGAAAACCTTCCCTGGTATCCCTCATCGAATCTCATTCAGGACGATCAGATCGATGCCGAAGCCGCGTGGACTATCATCCAACGTCTTCCTGAGAATATGCTTGACGATGTCGTTGCGGAAAAACAGGCCGCCGAGCAGCGTATTGCCGCTTGCCGCAAAAGGCTGAACGAGATGGCGCGCTATCTGCCTCATCCCGCTGCAAAATTTATGCCCGCCAGCCTCGATTACGCGGAATCCCTAACCACCACACTCCATTACCTTCTCAGCGGCATGATCGCCTACCGAAGATACCTCCGAAAGCGCGACCCGAAACAGGCACAAACCGCGATCGCCGATCTCCAGCGATGCCAGAACCGATGGATGAATCATTCCCAAAGGTTCACCTCACCCGGCGCCGCCTCCACATTCAGTTCAGACAATCTGTGGGATGTCACCCAGCGCATCATCGATGACACGCAATCTACCGTATCCACTTAATTGCATGATGTTCTCGGCCGGGAATCACACTAGACGTTTTGGCCCATAAGTTTACAAATTCCGGATTCCGGGGGTTATCATCTGGACAATGGATATCACACGTCTCCACCGCGTACTCCGATTGCTGACGATCCTGCAGGCGGGTACGGAACAAACCGCGACGCAATTGGCTGAACGACTGGGTATCAGCCGTCGCACGCTATTTCGTGACCTCAAGACACTCGAGGCCGCTGGGTTTCCCTGTAAAAACAGATCCGGCAAGGGATATCAGATCGACTCCGCCCTGTTTCTCCCGCCCGTCAATCTCAAAGTAGGCGAAGCGCTTGGCCTGATGCTCCTGGGCGAAGCCGCTGTGGCCCAGCCCGATCAACCCTTTGCCCTGCCCGCCGCCGACGCGATCAAAAAGCTGATTGCCATGATGCCCACCGCCATTCGTGACTTTTGCGGAAGTCTCATGCAGCACATGACGGTTCGCCCCCCCTCCGCCGCGCTCGCCAACGACGATGTGGCAACCCATGCCGACCTCCAGCAGGCGATCGATCAATGCTGTCAGGTCAACCTAAGGTACCACAGTCTGTTTGACGGCGATGTAATCACCGTGATCCTTCGACCCTACCATCTCCATTTTGAATCGCGTGCCTGGTACGTCATCGGATACAGCGAACGCCATCGCGAGGTGCGGACCTTCAAACTCTCGCGCGTCAAGAGCATCGAATTGACCACACGCCACTTCAGACGCGACCGATCCTTCAAGCTGGACCAATACCTCGGCAATGCATGGCGTCTGATTCCGGAGAAAAGGCGGTATCGAGTAGAACTCGAATTCACTGCTAAGGTTGCCCACAACGTGAGTGAAGTTCGCTGGCACCACAGCCAGTCACATCGCATTCTCCCGGATGGCAGATGCATCATGACATTTGATGTAGATGGAATCAACGAGATCAGTTGGTGGGTGTTGGGATACGGCGACCAGGTGGTGGTCCGCAAACCCGTCGCCTTGAAGAGGCGCGTATGTGAATTCTATCAAGCCGCACTGGATCGGTACGAAGACAAGGCTCCAATCAAAAAGACCAAACCCGACAAAAAGGATCGCAGGAAATGAAGTGCGTCATTTCACGCGTAGATCGCGCATCGGTCCGCGTCGACGGCAAGGTCATTGGCGAAATTAATCATGGCCTGTTGGCCTACGTGGGAATCGTCACGGGCGACCAAGAGGCACAGGTCAACTGGACCGCTGATAAGCTGTGCGCCATTCGTCTTTTCAATGATGAAGATGGCAAACTCAACCGCTCGGTCGTCGATGTGGATGGCGGATTACTGTTAATCCCTAACTTTACTGTCCCCGGTCGGACGCGAAAAGGGACGCGACCGAGTTTTACCGATTCAGCTCCACCAGAACTGGCGACCCGACTCTTCGATCGGTTGACCGAGAAATGCGGCCAGAATGTCACGACACAAACCGGGTTATTCGGCGCTCATATGCTCATAGAGGCCGTGGCAAACGGACCGGTTACCGTCATTGTTGAATCACCGGAATCATAGTGAGGGATGCAGTCAAGCCGACTGCGATGAGCATGGGCCGCGCATCGCTAATTGCTGCGGCATAAACTGGCGACATGTTTACGGGTATCATTCAAACGACCGGTACGATCACTGAGATTTCGCCTCAATCTTCAGGTGCAAGACTGGTCATCGCCGCACCCCATCTAGATCGAACGCCCAACCCGGGCGACAGCATCGCTGTGGCCGGCTGTTGCCTGACGCACGCGCCAGGCTCAGATGCCATCGATCACCACCTCTATTTCGACGTCGTGCACGAAACGCTCCGAAAAACCAAACTCGGAACGCTGAACCCGGGCGATCTGGTCAATCTTGAATCAGCAGTCACACCCACCTCTACCTTCGACGGTCATTTCGTTCAGGGTCATATCGATGCTCTAGCCGAAGTAACCCGTGTCGACCAGACGGAAGGCCGATACGAGGTGCATTTTCGAACCGACTCCCAGACGCTTCCCTACCTCACCCCCAAAGGCTCAGTTACACTCGATGGCGTTAGTTTGACCATCGCATCGGTCAATGTTGAAGAATCCACCTTCTCAGTCGCCCTGATTCCCACCACGCTGGAAGTCACCACGCTGGAACGCTGGCAACCCGGTGATACCGTCAATGTCGAAACCGACATCCTTGCCCGAACGGTCCTTCACTACCTTCGCAACTTCACCAATCTCCCAGCCTGACCCCGACATCATGCTTCCACCGAAACAAGTCGCTCGGCAATGATCGACAACAGCTTCTGCTTGTCAAAAGGCTTGGTGGCGTAATCATCACATCCGGCGTCAATACACTTTTCCCGGTCACCCTCCATCGCATGTGCCGTCAAGGCAATGACGGCGCCTTCATATCCCGAATGACGCAGCTTGCGCGTCGCCGTATACCCATCCATCACTGGCATCTGCATATCCATCAGGATCACGTCAAATGCCTGCCCACCGGAGATCGACGTCATCGCCATTTCATACGCCAACTTTCCATTTTCCACCGTCTCCACCGTAAGCCCCGCCTTCTCCAGAATTCGCGTCGCAAGCTTCTGATTCACCGGATTATCTTCCGCCAGAAGAACGCGACCATTCAGGAGGACTTCCTCAGCATTCACACCCCCATCATCCGGCGCTTCGGCCACCCGAGTCGAATTGTCCAGAAGATCATGCATCAATTCAGATTCATCAATTGCTCCGACCTTGATAATCACACTAAACGTACTCCCTACCCCCTCCTTCGACGTCACCTGAATCTCACCGCCCAACATATGGGCGAGTCTTTGCGATATGATCAGCCCCAACCCAGTACCCCCAAACCTGCGCGTGGTGGAAGAATCCGCTTGCTGAAACGGCTTGAAGAGTCGCATCAACTGGTCCTGACTCAAACCAATTCCCGAATCGATCACATCAATGCGTAAGAAGTTACTTTCCTCGCCGTCCAGTTTTACTCGAACACATACGCCACCTTTCTTTGTAAACTTGACGGCGTTCCCCACCAGATTCATCAGGATCTGACGCAATCGCACCGGATCAGATTGAATGGTCTGAGGCAGAGGCATCTCAAAATCAATTTTCAGATCGATATTCCTCTCCGTCGCGCGAACGCGCATCATCGACTCGACGTCCATAACAACCGGAATCAACGGCGTATCGATCGATTCAACGGTCAGCTTACCGCTTTCGATTTTCGACAAGTCCAGGATGTCATTGATGATCGTCAACAGGTGGTCACCGTTTCTCTTGACCGTCTGGATGTAATTCCGCTGATCCTCCGGACTCGTATTCGGATCCAGCAAAAGATCGGCATACCCCAGAATTGCCGTCATGGGTGTGCGTATCTCGTGGCTCATATTTGCCAGGAATTCACTTTTCGATGCACTCGCCGCCTCCGCCATCGCCTGCGCTTCGGCAAGAAGGTTCGCCTGGTTTGCCAGCTCCACGGCCTTTTCTTCCGCCATACCCTTGGCTTCTTTAAGGTCTCCAAGCATCTCTTCATGCTTAAGCGTCGCAAGCTTGAGTTGGGTCACATCCTGAAACGCGCCCCATAGCCGAATTACGCGTTCTCCCATCTTCTCCGCACGTCCCAGTACACGGACCCAGATATCGCGTCCCTTCGCCGTGACCATCGGAAGCTGAAGATCGAATCCCTCACCTGTCGCGATGGCGTGTTCCACCGCCTGTCGAATGGTCGGCCTTACTTCTTCGGTATAGTAGTTGATCGCTTCCTCAATGCCCGGCTGCCGATCGAGTTCCACTTCATGAATGCGAAATACTTCTTCTGACCAACGAATGTTCATGGTTTGCAGATCAATCTCCCAGCCACCCACGTGTGCCATCTCACTCATTTGAGCAAGCAATTCACCTTTCGCATTCGAGTCCACGATCGCCTGTTCCGCATGATCCTTGGCAATCCCCACACTGTGCGCGTAATTCCGCATCGCGTCCCTAGCTTCACCCAGCGACTTGGCGACATCAATCTGGTAAAGCCCAAAGCCCACGAGCGGAATGACGTATCCCGCAACCTTGCAAAGATGAGCAAAATCAAAAAACGGATCAAACAGATCCTTCGAAAACGACATATGGATCTGCCCCACCATATGGATGCCAATCGAAAGCGTCACCCACCACACCAGAAGTTCACGCTGTTTCCGAAACCGCAAAATAAACAAACTCAGGGCAACGGCCATGATCATCGCAGAAATCAGATCCACAGGTCGCGAGATGAAGCGATCCGGAAACACGAATTTCGGCAAGGGAAGCATAAAGGCAAGAACAGTCACCGCAATCGTCAACAACCCGACAATCAAGCCAATCAGCTTCGCCTCTTTTCGTGGATTTCCGCTTCGCCCCATCCAAACCGGCATGAACGGCGCCAACAGGAGAATTACGCCAAACAGGATTCGACCGGTCACGTATGTCCCGGGTATGAATTGCTGCACCGCTCCCGGATCAAGTCCCAACCAGGCATGCGTATACCGAAACGCAAGCACACCATGCGCCAGATCCTCCGCGCCATTCACAAAAAACGCCAAGCCAATATACAACTGGAACCGGTCACCCATTACACAAAATCGCATGATCAAAAGCACACCCGCCGCCAACCCGATTAGCGATCCCACCATCTCAACCGCCGCATGAAAATCGCTACTGCTTCTGTACTCACCTCCCGCCAGAAGCGGATAGAACATCAGCAATCCCACCAGAACCAACACCAGCGCACAAAGACGGTTCCGGATCTGGACGGAGTTATACACCGATTCAAAGATCCCCAGATTTCCGCCTGATACAGATTGCGAACTACCCACGCATACTTCCTTTCTACCCACCTACCTCATGACAAGCAGACCATCGATGGCCGATGCTGTAACCCGCCGCATAACTGCCCCATGCTACGATCAGCCCTGTCACCATCACACACGCCACGGCCCACCATAACCCCACGCCAACCATACTCGCCATAGCCCCGACCAGCACGGCATCCACACTGAGAACAAGCGCGATAAGTCTCGTGAACGCCCGTCGCCCTCGTTTCTCCATATCACGCGAACGTCCCCCGCCAAATGCCCACGTCACCTCCACCCCCATCACAATGAACATCAGTACAACCAGAATCAACAACAAGTCGGTACTCCCGTATCCCCCCTTATCCACAAGTCCCCATCCCACTACAACCATTAGTCCATGGCCAATCGAGACCATTGTCGAAAGTCCTATCCGCTCCTCCCGTCGGCCCTCGCAGGCCGAATGACCTCGCGACCAACCCAGAAGGAATGCACCGATCCCTGCATCAAGGCTCACCGCAATGCACGCCAGAACCACACCCCACGCTCCAAGCTCCAGCATCATCGCGCCCACCGGAAATGTGCTCCTTCGAACTTTTCTGAACTCGCCGAATTGGATTTTCGGACGTTCTTTCCATCAGACCATGCGTTCTATTTGTCGCTATATCGTTTCTTTTAGACCTTCACTTGAAACGAACCGGAACTAAATCAACACGCGTACACACCCTTGCCTTCATTCACACGGAGGCTATCCTCCCCTTCAAAGCCCCCGATGAACGCCAACACCTACAAACTAATCGCCCTGGATATCGATGGCACGATACTCGACTCCAAAAAGCGCCTCAGATCGCGCGTCATCCAATCCATTCACGCGTGCCGTCAACGCGGCGCAAAAGTCGTACTCGCATCCGCACGCCCTCCGCGTTCCGTCCGAAAAATACACCATTTGTTGCAACTGGATACCCTTTCCATTCACTACAACGGCGCCCTGATTTACGACCTCACCAGCAACAAGACTATCCATCACCAGCCTTTGGACGCCGCCATCGCCAAACGCGTCATACAGGTCGCCAGAAACGCTTATCCCGATTGCACCGTCAGCGTTGAAATCCTCGACAAGTGGTACACCGATCAGTTCAACCCGGATTTGATCACCGAAACCGGTCGTGATTTCCAGCCCGACTTTATCGGGCCGCTCGACGCCTTCCTCACCGTCCCCGTAACCAAACTCATGCTCCTAGCCGAACCTCAACACATGCAGCTGATACTCGCGGCAGTCAGACGCAGGTTCAAACGGGAATTCGCCATTGCCATTTCAGATGACCACCTGCTTCAAATCATGCATCCCGAGTCATGCAAATCCACCGCTCTTCAACAGGTCGCCCGAATCTACGACATTCAACAATCGGAGGTCGTGGCCATCGGCGACGCGCCCAACGATGCCGCCATGATCCAATGGGCCGGCCTCGGCATCGCCATGGAAAACGCATGGCCCAACGTGATCCAACGCGCCGATGCCATCACACGCACCAACGATTCAGACGGCGTCGCCCATGCGCTAAATCAACATGTACTCAATTAAACACAACCCCGCCAACTGATCGAACATCACACCTTAAGCATCTCGTCAGCCAATTTCATTGACTTGTAATAAACCTCAATCAGTCGGGATTCATGAACCTCCAATTGTGTCGCGATCCCGACCGCCTCGCCCCAACTTCCCTGTTCGCAATGCTGTAAAAGTTCTTGTAGCCTGTTCAGTTCAGTCTCCACACCAAGCAACGTCAGCTTCACGTCGCCTGCCAACGGCAGATCACCGATCACCGACTCCATTGGTGAATCCAGAAGCGCATCCAGAACCGATAGCATCCCCATCATAAACAAATCAAATTGACGATCACCCATCCCGATATCCATTGCCAACATTTCAAAGAACGTCGCTCGCGTTAACGATACTCTCAATAACTCACGAGGCTTATTGGACCCCATGCTCGTAAGGGCAATCATGGACGCCCATTTACGCAGAGGACGTTCACCGAGCATGGTCAACGCCTGACGAATCGAATGAAGCTCATTGCGCAGGCTGAACACAGCGGAATTCAGATACCTTAGCAATTTCATGGAAAGGCTTGGGTCACGCTTGACGACCATCTCAATTCGACCAAAATCCAACTTCGGCTGATTGACCTCCGCAAGGAGCAGCATGCAGTTCTGTTCGTTCTCGCCAAGAGTTCGCCCCTCCACCACTTCCGGGACCTGGAAGAAATAGCCCTGGAAATAGTCGTACCCAATCCTGTACGCCTCTTCGCACTCCTTTGGTGACTCAACTTTTTCGGCCAGGAATTTCAACCCCGGCCGCGCATAAGTCTTAACCAGACGATGACGTTCAGCTTTATTCGTAATCTTGAAATCGACTTTGACGTAATCCGCAATTTCCAGAAGGGAATAGTACGACTTGTCAAACACAAAATCATCCAATGCGAGTTGATAACCCAGATCCTTCAGTACGCGGCACGCCTCGACAACCTCCTGGTCAGGCTCAATCGACTCCAGCAGCTCCAATACAATCCGATTCGCCGGCAGCAACTCACAAAACCCGTCCAGCAATAAGGTACGGGGGATATTCACGAACCCCAGCCCCCCGCCCACCAGGCGGTCCAAACCCACGACATTCAAGCCACTATTCACCGCCTCACGCGTCGCCTGAGCAGGATCCTCATGCGAATAGAAATTCGCTTTGCTGCTGCGAAACAGCAGTTCGTATCCATAGACGTTCCGCTGGCGATCAAAGATCGGCTGGCGCCCGATGTATATTGGATTGGCTTTGGCTAAATCAGGGATATCGCCGGGACCACCTTCGGCAATTGCTTGCTGCGAAGTTTGCTTCTCAATCCCGGATGTCGAATTGGATAACATAATTTGGGCCGCGTTTCCTCTGCCGTCCAGGCTCCATCCCCAGGCGTAGGTATTAATCGCACAAGTCTTTTCTTAATCGGCATGCTTGACGAGTCAGTTCTTCCAGCTCCTTAAATTGGTCCTCTAACTGATCCTGTTGTTCCGATTGTAAGGATTGTGCCAGTTCGGTGGCCGTCTTGCTGATTTTCCGATATCCATAGCCAACCGCACTGGCGGCAACCTCGTTGCAGACCAGCTCGAATTCCGATAAATCCCCCGCTTCCATCAAGCCGTTCAATTGATCCACCCGACTCGAAAGGCTCTCCAGATATCGCCAGATATGTCCGCGGAAATTGCTTTCCGTCCATCGATCGCTCAACAACGCCTCCGAATCAACAGAGGGCGTAACCAGATGCTCCTTGAGCATGGACTGAATCGCGTCATTTCCAATGGGACGTTTAAGCGTCCCGGCGAAGTCATCAATATCAATCACACCCTCGTCATCGCCAATCAGGACAACGGGCCCTTCATAGCCCTTCCGGCGTAAACCGCTAATGACCATCCCACCCATCGCATCAACAGACCGTTTACAAATCAACAGGATGCTCACCCCCGGTCCCAGCGCATCCATCCCCTGCGCAACCTCCTCATAGGTTTCCACCCACAACCCATATCTTCCAAGTTCAAAACTCAACAACGGCCGTTGATCAACGGACATCTCAATGACAATCGCATGACCGAATATCACCGTCGCGGGCGCACCCGCCGCATCCGCTTCATTCGCCACCATCGCGGCATGATCGACAAACGCATTGGGATCGATCTCCGAATCAAATCGAAAACCCACCTCGTGGACCCGATCCTTAACGTGACGACAATGCACCACCTCACCCTGAATCGCATTGATCCCGCCGTCCAGTGCTTTCATCGCAAACCGACATCGCGTCCCCGCATGGAGATAACTTCCGTGAAGAAACGCCATTCCTCCGGAACTGATATTACGGGGATGCGCAAGAAAATGGGTGTCCGATAAATCCTCCTGCACAATGTGCAGAACAATCGGAGTGGACACCGAGTAATGCAATCGCTGCGACGATCGTAAATCCGCCAGCCCCACATCCGATTCGCGGTCACGCTCGTCCATGTCCTTTAACAACGTGTGCAACTCCGTCTCGGACAACCGAAGCGTGTCAACAAATCCTTTTTGTGTACCAGGCGACTTCATGATCGTGACAACCTTACCTATAGAAAATACATATTTATGCTATCGGATAGTCGAGCCACACCCTTCATCTCCCGACCTATAAATCCCCTCCCATCCACCATTTAGCACACTGGCAACAACTATACGACCCCCCTACCATTCGCCCGATGCTCGGAACCGGGAAACCGTCCAATTACCTGTTTCAGCCTTCCTATAATAAACACGCAACGCACACGCACGAATATCGGATTCCAACCATATGTTGCCACGACGAAAAACCCGAAAGATCACGCTCGGAGATGACCGGCACACACGCGTCAGCATCGGCGGGGATGCACCCGTAGCCGTCCAGTCCATGACCAGCGGATATACCTACGAAATCGATTCGTGCGTCGCTGAAATCAACAAACTCGCCGCCGCCGGAGCCGACGTCGTACGCATCGCCGTCCCGGAAAGAAAAGATACCGAAGCCCTCCCCGAAATCCTCAGGCAGGTCAATATCCCCATCGTTGCCGATGTCCATTTTCATTTCAAGCGCGCCCTGGAAGCCATCGAAGCCGGCATCCATAAAATCAGACTCAACCCCGGCAACATCAGCAACAAGAATCAGGTCGCCCAAGTCATCGATGCCTGCAAGGAACGATCCATCCCCATCCGAATCGGCGTCAACGAAGGGTCCATTATCGAACGCAAAGACAAGCAACAACGCATGAAAGAACTTGGCGGCGTGTTCTCCAACAACAGCCACGGCCACCTCCTCGCCATCATGATCGCCAAACTCGAAGAATATCTCGATATCTTCTACGAAAGAGATTTCTACGACATTGCCATTTCCGCCAAAAGCCCGGACCCCACCCTCGTCATCGAAGCCTACACCGAAATCTCCAAGCGATTCGACCACCCCCTCCACCTCGGCGTCACCCACGCCGGCCCGCGCGAAACGGCCATGATTCGCTCCTGCGTGCCACTCGGCCACCTCCTCGCCGCAGGCATCGGCGACACCGTCCGCATCTCCTACGCCTCCAACCCCGTCTATGAAGTCGAAGACGCCTTAGAAATGCTCTATTGCCTGGAGCTTCGCGAACGCAAAGGCGTCGACCTCATCGCATGCCCCACGTGCGGACGCATTCAAGTCGACCTTTACACACTCGTTCAGGATGTTCGGAAGAAACTCGCCGAGGAAATCAAACTCCCCATCAAGGTCGCCGTTATGGGCTGCATTGTCAACGGCCCCGGCGAAGCCGAAGGCGCCGATGTCGCCATTTTCGCCGGAGACCGCCGCGGCATCATCTACGTCCAGGGCGAACGCGTCGCCAACGTCCCCGAGGAGGCAATCCTCGATAGCCTCCTCGCTGAATGCCAAGCATTTGAACAACGCGTCAACGCCGGCGAAGCCTCTCTCGGCCAGAAAAACGTAGAAATCCTCCCTCCCGACCCCATCGGTGAGCTCGGCTCCGGATTCGACAAAATCGCCGCAGGAAACGTCGACTCACTCACCTCACTGACCGTAGACAAACAATAATCTTCTCTAACCCCCGCAGTCCGTAACCCCACCCGCCTGAACCGCACCAGAACACTATGAAAAAAATCCCTTTCATCGTCGCCGTATTCAAGCAAAACCCGCTTCTGGTATACTTACTGATGGCCATCGCTATCGGCCTGCTCGTCGTCGGCGCCGCGGTAATCGCCACCTGGTAATTCAAACAAAAAAACGCTACATCCATCCCATAGAAAGAGATCACCACCATGCCCAAACCCCCCGCCCAAACCACCCGTCGCACGCTCATCCAATCCTCTCTTGCCGCCACCGCTGCCGTCGCCGCCACCAATTTCACCGCATCCTCTACACACGCAGACCATCACGCCGAGAAGAAAGTCACAGCCAACGCCACCATCCTCTTTCAGGGCGACTCCATCACCGACGCCGGTCGAAACCGCAGAACCAAATCCTACAACAACTCCGGTGCCCTGGGCCGCGGCTACCCCAACCTTGTCGCTGGCGCACTCCTCGCCGACCACCCCACCGCCAATCTCAAAATCTACAACAAAGGCATCTCAGGCAACAAAGTTCCCGACCTCGACAAACGCTGGAAACAGGACGCCGTCGATATCAAGCCCAACATCCTCAGCATCCTCATTGGCGTCAACGACATCTGGCACAAACTCAACGGCAGATACAAAGGAACCGTCGAAACCTATGAAACAGGTTTCCGCGCCCTCCTCAAGCGAACCCAAAAGGAAATCCCCGGCGTCAGAATCGTCATCTGCGAACCGTTCGTCCTCCGTTGTGGAGCCGTCAACGCCAAGTGGTTCCCCGAGTTTGACCATCGTCGTGCCGTCGCCAAAAAACTCGCAAACGAATTCAAACTTGATTTCGCCCCTTTCCAGACCATGTTTGACCAAGCCGTAAAATCAACCAAACCCCAATATTGGGCCGGTGATGGCGTCCACCCCTCACTCGCAGGTCACGCCCTCATGGCCAAACACTGGCGAAAAGTCGTCGGCATCTGACATTTCAAACACCCCGAGCATTGCTTACCCTTTGTCCAACACGCTTGCCGTGCGCGCCCCGCTTGATCCATCCACCCACTTAAACTCAACCTCCCACTGAACAGTCTTGTAAAAGTCCCCAATGACTTTCTCCGCTTTCTCCCGTGCCCTATCCAGCAGATCCTGACCAATCGCCACACCCGCCACATAACGCTGCGCCCGCTTCAACGCCCGATTCTGCAATGTCTTCAACCCCGTCTCACCCGGATAATACTTCCACAACCCCGATCGCGTCACCGATACCGTGCGCGTCATTTCATGATCCAGACGCGGTCGGCCCGACTTAGGCATCGGTATCTCCAATACAACCTTCCGCTTCGCACCATCCACAGCAGCATACTTCGCCTCCCCCAGATCCGTCCCCACAACCACATCACCATGCACCGCCATCACCAGCTCGATCGTCCCCGTATAACCTTCAAGCTTACTGACCTGCACATCACTGATCGGCGCCTCCATCGTCACCAGTTCCGCCATCTCACGTACGCGCTCAATCGAAGGCGCAATCGCAACCACATGCCTAACCGGGTCCGACTGCTTCGGCTCGATTGGCACAACCCACGATCGCGCAAAATACGCCGCTCCCGCCAACACAGCAACGACCAGTATGACAACCACAGTCCTAAACAAAATCCGTACCTCCCAATAATCTTGATTCGTTAGCCTTCGCTACTTTGCCTGTCCCTGATTCCCCCCACCCCCTCCGTCCGATTCACTCGCCGCCCGCTCGGCATTGCGAATATCCATCGTCACGATGATGTACAACACCACAGCAAGGACGAGAACAATCAGCAAAGCGATTAACAACCCCTTCTTGCCTGTACGCTCACCACTCATACGTTATGTATCGGATTTTGTGCGTTTTTTCCCGATGTTTTCCATCATTTCTCACACCGGCAACACTCTGACTCAGACCAGCGATGCAATATCCGTCGCCGGCACCTCATCACCTACACCTTCAAGCCCGATAAGAACCGGCCAGTCATCCCGGTTTGACGGAAGTGCGCCATGCGACCCCTTGATCAAACCCGACTGGTCCGCCAGAATTCGACGCGTCTTCATATCCGCAAACATCTCCAGCGGGTCATAACCCGGCTTCCGATGAATGTCCACCACCCAGGCGAACTCAGGAGCCTCGTCAAAGTCCTCCCACCAGCGATACTCAAACCACCCATCCTCATGCGAAAACAAAACCAGCTCACCCGCCCGATCACAATCCAGCCCAACCGCCGCTCGATCCTTACCACGATACATCCCCGCAACAACATCGATTCCGCTCAGCGCCTCCTCCGCCCGCCCTACCGCCGCCTCGTCTCGACAATACACATGCGCCACCTGATGATCACACATCGCAAACGCCCCAGATTTCTCATAATCCACCTCACGCTTCTCATTCAGCTCAATCAGCCCCGCTTCACGCAACAACACATTCGGCGCAGCACTACGACTGACACCCGTCATCCCATACTCACTCAGAACCACCAGCCGACCGCCATCCGCCGATATTCTCTCCACCAGTGGCGATAACACACCCAACACCTCCGCCAACGCGTCCACACACACCTGAGCATCAGGCCCATGACGCTGCAAATCGTAATCCAACTGCGGAATGTACGTCCATTGCAGATCCACCGGATGCCATTCCCACACCAACCGCGCACAAGCCGCAATCCACTCGCTCGACTTCATCCCCGCCATAGGCCCCCAGTAATGATGCAACGGAAAAGGCCCCAACTGTTCCAACAACCGCTCATGTAAATCCGATGGATTCGTCCAGCAGGACGGTATCACCTTCCCGTCAGGCATATGCTCAGGCTTGGGCGTCACCACAACATCCGCAGCACCACCCATCGACGATTGCACAAAAAGCATCGCCGATGAACGCCCCTGCGCCCCCCACGATCGCGAAGCCGTCAACAGCTTCGTCGATTGCTCCCAGAAACTCACATTCGCGCGATAATCCGCGTAATTCGCAAGATCAAGATTCCCATGAATCTCAGGCAGACGCCACGCCGGCAATCCATTGGCAATCATCCCATGCGCCGATGCATCCACACCGGTCGTATAAGTTGCCTGCACGGGCATTGTCACCGCCGGCAGAACCGGTCGAATCACAGATTTCCCCTTGCCGACAAGATCCAGAAACCAACCCGGAGTCGCCGAATCCGCAAGCTGGTTCAACAACCGACTGGAAAGACCCGGCATATCGATTACACACGTTCGCATCAGATTGACCTCTACATCCTTCGAGTGACTTCAACACGTCCCAGCTTCACAGTAGGGTCAGCGAATGACTCAACCGGAAACAAATGGCCTGCAAAATAGCCCCACCCAATCAGGGGCGGGGCTACATGATGGCGTTATCCGGCGTCACTTTCTACTCTCAATCGCAACAACGCGCGCCTCTTTTTTGCTCAAAATAATTCCACCCAACAAATCGATACATCATGGCCATCAACCTCACCACACCACCTCAAATCCCACGCTCAACCCGTCTTCTTCTCTTCAATCAGTTTCGGAATCGTCAGTTTCATCCCCACCTTCAAATCATCCGGCCGCGGCAGGAGCTTCTTATTGGCGTTGAAAATCACACGCCACTTGCTCGCCTTGCCGTAAACCTTCTTGGAAATACCACTCAACGTATCCCCCGATTCCACAATCACCGTCCGTTCACCCGCCGGCCCAACCGCCTTCTCAATCGCATCCTTCGCCTTCTTCGCTTCCTCCGCCTTTTTCTTCGCAATAGCCGCAACATCCGGTAGAACAATCTCTTCACCCACGCGCAATCGATTAGGATTCAACTTCGGGTTCGCTTTAGCAATCACCGTCCACTTGCGCTCCTCACCATAAAAATCTTCGGCGATCGAACTCAACGTATCCCCCGACTTTATCTTGTACCTACGTTCCGCCTTATTCGGAACGGGAGGCCCTGGTTTTTTGACAACCGGCGGCGGCGATCCTTTGGCCTCAGTCTTGGGCAACGTAATTTTCGGCTGATCTGCCACCTTCGCCTTCAAATCGGATTTCTTCGCAGGCCCGGCGACAACAGGCGGTGGCGCCAGACCACCCCCCTTCGATCCCGCATCGCCCACAGAAGGCCCAACCGCTACCCCCGTATTTCGATCAACCTTAGGCGTCTTCACATCAACCCCGGGCGTCCCCGGCTTCACCGGAGCAGGCTTCAGTGTCGTTTTCCCAGACTTCGGAGGCGTACTCTTGGAATTTCCTGTTGACTTGTCACTCGTCGCAATAGTCTTTTTCGCCCCATTCGGTCCATTCCCGTCCGCCTTGATCCCGGGCGCCGATTTCTGGTTCTCCCGCGCCCGACGCATGATCTCAATCACCCGATCCGCCAGCTTGGATTCAGATTTCCCCCCACCGGCCTTCCCATCCGACCCTTGAGAACCATCAGGCTTGCCTGATTTAGACCCCGCATCACTCTTCTTCGAAGCGTCACCACCGCCAGCCTTTTTTCTACCATCAGAAGCCGGCTGCGTTTGGTTATCAGATGGCGAATCAGAGGTGCTTTCAGAGCCCTTCCCGCCCGATCCCGCACCATCGCCATTCCCCTGCCGCGTACCCGCACCAACCGCAAGAGCCGTCTCCGGCGTCAAAGGACTATCAACATCATCATCAAAATAAATCCAAGCGGCGACAAGAGCAACTAAACCTATACCACAGGCCCACGCCAGCGTTTCAACAGCCTTCATATCCGTGCCTCCTATGCACAGTAAGTCGATCCATCCGTCCAGAAACAGGCGATATCCCGCCCGGAACAAGGCTCATGATACCATGATCGGCACACCAAAGCCAAACCCCCGAATTTTCCCTCCCATCTCATCCCTTGTGTCGCTATTCTCCAATCTCCTTTACACAGGTCCACCCCGTTCACTTGACACACACCAAGCATGACCTTTCCTTTCATACTAAGCCTATCACTTGAACCGATATCGCTCCCAAATACGCGCAACTCACCTCCAAAACCATCGACCCCACCCGCTTCATTCCCACCTTCTTCCACACGGCCAATAACGTCCCCAATCTTCGCCTCATCCCCACTGCCACCTCCCAGCTCAACACCCTCCTCCAACTCCCCCAAGTTCCAACTCGCCCCTAAACCCTTCTCCAAAACCGCCCGTACACCACCAAAACCCCAATTCCTACATTTTTCACAAGCTTCATTGACAAGTACCTTGCATAACCATATACTTGGCATATGACAAATTCACTCTTTGACAACTGGACCACCCAGCTACGCAAGGGAATGCTCGAACTTGCCATCCTCAACGCCCTTTCCCAATCCCAACTCTACGGCTACCAGATTACACGAAAACTCTCCGAAATCCAAGGCCTCGTCGTCACCGAAGGGACCATCTACCCCATCCTCTCAAGGCTCAAACGCGACCGGCTCGTCACCACCACACTCGAAGAATCCTCCGAAGGCCCGGCCAGAAAATACTACTACCTTACCAAACTCGGCCGATCACTCCTTACCGAAATGAACACCTACTTCGCCACCATCAACGCCGGACTCACCAACCTTGCAGGAGCATCAGTATGAATCTCACACACGATGCACAAACACGACTCGATGCCTACCTCGCCAACCTCCGCGCCACACTCGCGCGATGCAAGACCGTCGATGCCGTTGAGATCGAACGCGACATCCTCGACCACATCGAAGCAGAAACCCAGGACACACCTCACCAGATCTCCGTCTCCCACCTCAACACCGTCCTCGACAAGCTCGGCAAACCCGAACAATGGCTCCCACCAGGCGAAGTCTCATGGTGGGACAAAATCATCAACCGCTTCCGCACGGGTCCCGAAGACTGGCGACTCGCGTACATGTCAGTTGTATGTTTCACCCTGGGCTTCATCTTCCCACCGCTCTGGATCGCCGGCTACATCATCTCCCGCTCTCTCCTCGCCCGAAACAATGATTCCCCCTTCCAGACCCAACCGCAGAAATGGCTCTACTACCCCTGCCTCATTATCATCCAAACCATCGTTACGTTCATCGCACTCTTCTGGATCCTTGTCCCCGCCATCGCCATTGTCGACGAATTCTACCGCGACATAATCCCATACCTCAGTCATTACATGCAATCTTGCGAACACGTCGCAGAAAGCCTTGGCCTTCGCACCTATGACGTTCTCGACACTGCCCTTATCGTCTTCACCGTCACCGCCTCCCTCGGCGCATGGTGGCTCCTCCTCTCTATCTCCCTGGCCATCAGACCCAAATGCGTCCGCGCCTTCTACCACCCCTTCGCCCAAAACTTCTCCTCCCTCAAGGCATTCCGACTCACGATCCTCTCCCTCCTCTTCCTCGCTACCGCATACGCCATCCACTTCTGCCTATACTCATAACCCCACCTACCTCTCCCACCTCATCTCCCTGAACACAGGCCTACCCCCCTTCCAATCCACCGACCCCCACTTCCTCTTCGCACTCCTCTCTACGTAATACCCTCTCAACCCCAACTCATCCACTTCCTCCCATCCCCTCAACTTCTCCCCACCATCCACCGCCGCAAAATCCTCCGCCTTCAACTTCACCGTCACCCACGCCCCACCTCCCTCCAACTTCACCACCGCCACATAATCCCGCATCCTCCCCCGATAACTCCTGAAAAAGTTCTCCCTCATCACCACCACCAGCTCATTGCCCTTTTCCGCTTTCACATCAATTCGCAACACATCTCCCTTCCCCCCGCGCCACTTCCGGTCACTCAGCTTTCTAGTCCAATATTGCCAGTGACGCGGATTCTCCCCTGATATCACATACCAGTCCCGCCAATCCGCCTTAAAATCCTCAATCAATTCCTCCCGCCCACCCTTCACCTTAATCCCCGCCTTCTTCAAAACCTCAGGCCCAACCGTATGCATCATGGAACTGATCGCCACCCGCTTCGTCTTCCTCCCATACTTTAACCCCACCTCCTTTTTCAACCCGAAATGTACATTCGCAAACACAAACAAAGGCTCATCCACCCGCATCACCTCCAACTTCGCTCGATAAGTACTCCACTGCTCGATACTAAACGCGTCTTCTCTACTACCGCCTTTCAATCCACCGCCCACCAACCGCACATCTGCAGACCTCCAGAATCTCGCCTGCGGGTCAGGATCAAGTGAATAAAACACCTCCACTTTTTCGACAGGCAAAGTCTCCAAGCCAATATTTCTCACATCGACTTCCAACTTCACCTCCCCATCCTCCATCACCACCTTCGTCCCCGGCGTCTCCGGCATCACCAACCCACCCTTCAAATGTGAATCCAGCCACAGCGAGCGCGCCACCTCAAACTCCGGCGTAAACCGATGATTCATATGCGGCGTAAACGCATACTTCACCTTCCCATGCGGAATCAACGATCCCGTCCGATACGTATCATCCATGATCCCATGAAAATCATTCGTCGAACCCAGCCAGAACAACGGCGCCTTCACCTTCTTCGCATACGCCTGAAACGACAAAGTCTTCCGAAACAACCCCACATTCCCATGGATCCTCTCCTTCCTCTGCTGCGGCAAATACTTCCACGGGTAAGTCCGAAACCCCGATCCCCCCACACTCGGAGCCGCCGCGTTCACCCTCCTATCACTCCCCGCCACATAAACCGTCAGATTCCCGCCCATCGAATGCCCGTACACCCCAAGCCTCTTCCCATCCACCTCCTTTTGCCTCTCCAAAAACGTCAACCCCCGCCTCGCCCCCAACGTCAACAAATACCAGTTGTTATTCCGCGCCGATTCAAATCCGTCAACATATTTTTCACCCGGCTTCAAATTAAAATAACCCGGCACGTTCTTCTGCGTCGGATCAACCGCCCCCCAATCCGTATTCTCATCCCCCTTCTTTGCACCCTCCATCGCCCTCCCGCCCCAATTCACCGACAA
>JANQQT010000266.1 GCA_028284925.1 Phycisphaeraceae bacterium
GACCGATGTAGAGGCTGAAGACGGCGAGGATGGCGCCGAGTTGGATGCAGATGGCGAAGGCGTTTGCGGCTTCTGCTCCATCACCATTGCCGATGCCCATTGCTTTTTGGGTGACGAGGATATGGCCGGTTGAACTGACGGGGAGGTATTCGGTGAGGCCTTCGACAATGCCGAGAATGACGGCTTGGGGGACGGACATCTGGGTTTCGGCAGAGTCAGCCGGGTTTGCATTGGCGACGACCTGAGCGGCAAAAGCGATACCGGAGGCGACCAATACCACGGCGATCATCACGATGTATCTGGGTTGTTTCAATCGCTGTCCAACCGATAGGGCCAGTCCCATAATCTTCTCCCCTGAGGGTACCCATAGATTACTTTGTATAGATAGGGTCGGTTCGTTTGGAGGCTGAACTTAATTGGAAAGGGGGGGAGATCGTATGCGTATTGGGCGTGATGGAAACTGTGGTAACAGGCTAACTGGGTGTGTTTTGGTCGGGATTATCCGAACATCTGAGTCCAGAGTCTTCCGTTCTTACCCAGCCCGATTCGCCTGTGTTTGCCAAGCATGTTCTTGAAGTGGCCGGGGCTGTTCCACCACATGTGGATTGCACCACGACCGGAGTTTGTGCCGGCCGCGATGTTTTCGCCACTGGCGCGAGTTCCGGCGAGTTTGGCACGATCCCAAGGGGTTTTTTTGCCGGAGAGCGGCGAGGTATGGGAGAAGAACTTGTGTTGTTTCATGTCCGAGCTGTGGCCGCGCGAGGCTTTGACGAGCTTCATGTCGATCGCGAGGGGTTTCATGCCGACCAGGATACGGATTTGGTTGAGGTAGCGAATGCCTTCGGCTTCCTGAGGATCGAGCTTGGCAAGAAGGAGTCGGTTGGCATTGAGAATGGCGATGGCGTCTGCGCTGCCGATAATGGCGGCGGAAGTGGCGCTGGTTTCGGCCGGAAGAATAAGATCCTCCAGCTTCTTATCGGTGAGCATCTTCCATGTTTTTGCTTCGAGTTCGAGGGCGGCGCGTTGATCGCGAACGGCTTTGGAGCGTTTGATGACTTCCTGGCGATCAAAGAGGAGGTGGGTCTTGAGTTTATTGAGGGCGGGTGTGGCCCATTTTTTGATGTTTTCCTTGGTGGTTTTTTTGAGGGTTTTGGCGACATCGTTCCGAAGTTTATCGATGACGCCATCGCCTGCTTCGCGGATGCGATCAGCGGTGACCTGTTTGGCGGCCTGCTGGAAAGTTTGGGTGTAGGCTGCGATTTGCTTGTTGAGGTCGCGTTCGACGATCTTGAGAATTCGGCCGTAAGACGGCTGGCCGAGGGATTTGAGCTGGCGGGCGAGGAGGAAGCGTTTGGTGGGGTTGTTGTGGTATTTGCGGTATTCACCGAGAAGGTGCTTGCCGCGCATTTCCTGAATCTTGTTGCCCTTGAAATTGGGGTCGAAGATCTTCTTATGGTTTTCGATGGCCTTTTTGCGTTCAAGCTCCGGCGGGAGTTTGATCTGGCCTGATGCGGCCTGCATCTGGACGAGAACGGCGGTCGCAACGACACTGGAGAACCATTTGGCTGAACCTACTGAACTTCGCATGATTTACCTCAAGGTGTGCTGTAGTGCTTATCAGGTTGATTCCTGTAATCCGGAAGCCGTGCCGTCTCCGGATTGAGGGGGTGGGGTATTCTTGGCGTTAGGACCGTGTGGAATCAAGGGGTACGTATCGTAACCGTTGATAAGACGTTCAAATCGGCTATTTTGTTGCGGAAAATTGCCAAGAACAGGAATATTTTACAATGGGAGAGCAGCCAAATGGCAGCAAAGAGTAAGAAAATCACCGAGGCTGTATGTGAGATCAGGGGGCAATCGACAAAAAAAAAGCCCACGTTTTAGGTGGGCCTTGGCGGTCGAAACTGCAAAGGTATGCAATTTCCTAAGGTTGAAGTCGGTGGGTTGTGTTAATTGTGCTATTTCAGTTATCGGTCGTAGGGGTATTCTGCATGCGATTTTTTGGTTTGGGTTTGGCGAGTGTAAATAAGGGATGACATCGGATTTCGCGTGATAAGCATGACTTTATATACGCGAGGCGGCGGTCATCGTTCGAACTATCTGGACGGGATCGTTGGTTTTGCTAAGCATTTCGAGTTGGCGCTGTGCCCAGGTTGGGCCCTCCACGGATTCGGCCAGGCCTGCGAGGTAGTCAGCGCAATCCAGTCGGTGGGCGATGGGCATGAGGTATTCAACAAAGTCGCAGACGACCCGGCGTGCAGGTTTGAGTTCGTAGGTATCGGAATCGACGAGTTGCGCGTCCAAGCCATACCGAGCGGCACGCCACTTGTTTTGGCGGACCATCATGGGGTGGCAATCGTGCTGATAAGTGCCGTGGTCGATCTGATCGCTGAGTGCGGTGACGAGGCATTGGATGAGGGCGGCGATGCGAAGGCTGTCGGTGAGATTGCCAGGGACATCGCAAATGCGGACTTCGACGGTCCCAAAGTTATGGTGAGGTCGAACGTCCCACCAAATTTCGCGAATGGTTTCGATGAAGCCGGTTTCGATAAGGTGATTGACGAGCCAGACATACTCACTCCAGTTGCGCATGAGCGGTGGGAGTCCGGCAGTGGGAAGGCCATCCATGACTTTGGATCGCCAGGAATCGAGGCCGGTGTTTCGTCCCTCCCAGAAAGGGCTGTTGCAGGTGGCGGCGAGAAGTACGGGTAGATGTCGGAGGATGCGGTCGCAGATCATGACTGCCTTTTCTCCGGCATCGACGCCGACAT
>JANQQT010000010.1 GCA_028284925.1 Phycisphaeraceae bacterium
GCGACGGTGGCGTGGGGGTGTCGGAGGGGGAAGCGTGGGGATGGTGAGACTGTATTTGAGCCGAGGAAGGAGCATCGGGGGAATGCGGCACGGGCGATCTTTTATATGAGTGTGCGGTATGGGATGCCGGTGGAGGATGTGATGGAGAAGCGGTTGCGGGCGTGGCATGAGGAGGACCCGGTAGATGATGCGGAGCGGGCGCGGGTGGGGAGGGTTGAGGGTGTTCAGGGGAATCGGAATCTATTTGTCGATCGGCCGGGGTTGGTGGGGAGGGTGGGGGATTTTTGAGGGGGTAGGGATCAGTTGACGCGTGTGAGTGTGATGGGGAAGTTTGAGATGAATACACCGGCTTCGGGGATTGAGAATACCAGGTTGCCGATGATGTGGGACATGCCCGTGCTGACGGTTCCAATGACATTGCCGTTGACAGGTGAGGGGCCAGCGCTGGTGGAAGCGGTGCCAGAGAAGGTAGAGAAAATCTGTCGGAGACCGGTTTGGCTTACGGGTGAATTTGAGAGATTGAATGATCCTGAGAGTTGATCATCGCAATAGGAGGGCCCGCCGACGTTGGGGGCGGTATCCACTCCGATGTATGAGGCCATGCCGGTGAATGGATCGAGTAAGCCGCCATCTCCATCGGTGAGTGTGACCTGGACCGTACCGGAGATGTTGTGTGAGTAATTGCATTCGGGGAGAATTGGTGGTGAGGCGGTTTGGCGCGCAATGCCAGTCCATTCGAATATGGCGGGATTGGATGGTGTTGGGCCGGGCGGGTCTGGAGGGTCAGGGGGATCGGGGTTGTCGGGTGGTGTGACGGGTGGTGGCGGGATGTTGGGGTTTGCGTCGAGTGAGACGGTTCCGCCGGAGGAGGGAACGTTGAGGTTGATATTTCTGGCGGACTGGTTGGGGATACGGAGGGTGGCGTTGAAAGAGCCGGGTGGGAGGTTGACGGGATCGTTTGCATCGAGAAGGAAGGACTCGAATAGGTTGTCAGAGCTTATGAGTTCCAGTGAGGCGCCGGGTGGGGCGGGTTGACCGTTTATGGTTCCCTGGAACTCGAAGAAGTTGTGCAGGGGGTCAGGTGGTGGTGAGATGAATCCGCCACAAGAGTAGTGGACGGTTGTGCCGAAGAGTACGGTTTGGTATTCGGTTCGTATGACGGGGAAGTGGGGGTCGTCACCGCATTGGGCGATTTCGAATTGGTTCTGTCCCCATGTTGTGGCGGAGATTCCGTAGCCGAGAAGGTCGCCGATACCGGTGGCCTTGCCAGCGGCTGCGCCGAGTGCACGGGCGCCGGAGAAGACGAAGAGTTGATCGGTGAGGTTGTCGATGAGGTCTTTGTTTGCGCGGTCGCGGGCGTCGCGGGCTGAGCGTAAGACTTCAGTTTTTACGGGAGACTGGAAGAAGTTGGGTTCATCCTTTCCGAGGAGTTGGATTGCACCGCCGGCGAGGGAAATGGCTTTGTCGATGATGCCGACGGTTTCACCGGTTTCGGGATCGGCTTTTTTGAGGCGATCAATGGTGATGGATTTAAGGATGCCTGTGGCGAATTTTGAGACACGGGCGGAGATGGGTGAGGACTCGGGGGCGGAGGTATTGGTGGATGCGGCGGGTTGGAAGGGACGGTCGCGTGGGATCGGAGCGGGTTGCAGAATGGGATCGGGACGCGGGTCGTTGCTGGGTGGAGGATCGGATTGGAGCGGCGGGTTGCCGGTTCCTTCCAGGAAAATGTGTTGGATGGGGTGGGAGCCGGAGGGGTGTGCCGCGGTGAGGATACCGAAAGCGCGGGAGGATGGGTCGAGAGCGAGTGCGACTTTGAGACCTGAAATGGGGGCGTTGGATTGGTCATCGGTGAATTGGAATGTCAGGGCTTTGCCATCGACCAAGAGGGTGATGTTTCCGTTGGAGTCGGTCTTTCCGGAGGCCATATTGCCGGCGGCGCCTTTAGCGAACTGAACGCCCTGAGTGCTGGAGTTGAACCATGTAAAGTCGAATGCTCCATCGGGTCGGCGGGCAATGTTGGCCCATCGTCCACCGCCTTGTGCGAGTGTTTCGAAGGTCCACCCGGCGTGTTCGCCGCGCGCGTTGACGAGGGAGTTGTTGGTTTTGTTGAAATAGATGATGTTGGGGATGCCGGCGGCGTCGAAGAAGAGGTTGGTGTAGAGTCCCTGTGAACGTTTGGCGGCGACGATTTGGTTTTGCCATTGGCCGTTTATGAGGACGGCGTATTTGAGGTCGGCATTGTGGGCATCGTAGTAGGAGATTGCGGGGCGGTTGGCGGGGTCGAAGGCTTGTGAGATGAATCCGCCGCCGCCGAGGGTGTTGTCGACGGTCCGGGTGATCCAGGTATTGGCGGAGGGTTGTTCGGCGTAGAGGAATCGGCCATCGGTTGTGTTTTCAAATGCGATGGACCATGAGTCGATGTTGGGGTTGTATTGGAGATCGGGGTATCGACCGACGTCCTGTTCACTTGCGACGGTTTCGATGGACCAACTAGAGCCGGACTTTTGTGCGAATACGAGGTTGCCGCCTGACTTCTGGTAGTAGGCGATGGTGGGGTTGTTTTTGGCGTTGAACTGGAGTGAGGGGTAGAGGCCTACGGTGTTACGGGACTGGACGGTTTCGATGTCCCAAGTGGAGCCATTGAAGCGAGCGAACTTGAGGTCGCCATTGTGTGCATCGTAGTAGGCTACTGCCGGGTTTTGGTTCTGATCGAGTTTGAGGTCGGCGTAGAGACCGACTTCGGGACTGGCATGGTCGATGAGTCTGGCGCGTGACCAGTTGGTTCCGTTTTCGCTGGTGGTGTAGCGTAGCGTGCCATCGGCAATATCGTGATAGGCGACGTGGGTGATACCGTTTGCATCGACGGCAATTCCGTTTGAGAGGCCGGCATCAAAAAAGCCGTTGACGGGGAGTGGATCAGGGCGTGGTGGGTCGCGTGGGGGATTATTTGAGTTATCATCAGGAATCTCGTCAATCAGGAGGGCGTATGTGTTGGAGCCTAGCGAGGCGTGGACAATTTTGATGAAGAATGATTGGCCTGCGGCGACATTAAACTGAACGGACTCGGTGCTCGAGGCCCCATTGGAAATGGAGACGAGATTTTGGGCAGAATCGTAAATTTCGAGACCGAGGTTTGACAGGGCAGTGGAGAACACGATTTCAACGGCAATTTGGCCGGATTGTGCGGCGGCGAGCTGATAGAACTCGTCACGTGTTTTGTCGAGAGGTAGGTCGACATGTATTTGATCGCCTGAGCCGAGATCGGCGGCGGTTTGGAAGGAGAAGTTATTGGGAAAGGGATCGGTTGAGAGGAGGAGGCGAGATTCGAGGGGTTCGAGTGGGTGGAAACTAATGGGAGGCTCGATATTGGTGCGCATGGTTTGAGCGCGGCGAAGTGGTCGCCTGGGAATAAGGCGTGAGAAGATGAGATGTTTGATTCGATGCCAGATCTTGAATTCTCCCAGATGATCGTGATTTAAGCAACGAAATGAGATGAAGTGGTGTAGTCAATTATACACGAAAGGTAGTGTGTTGGTGGGTTTTGGGTTGCAATGTAAAGAAGTTGACAGGCTATTATGCGGGGGCAGGGATGTTATCGGGTGCAGTCGGGCTTGAGCGTGTTAAATTGGGAAGTATCGAATATCGATAGTTGGTGTTTGGTTGATGGAAGATGGTAGGAGTTTGTTTATTTGCTTGCCCAATCGGGGATTTTGCCATTGCCGGTGGGTGTTCCTTTGAGAAGCCATGCGAGGTTGAAACGGGCGATGGTTGAGCCGCCTTTGGGGCCGTATTCGAAGTGGAGGTAGATGTAGCCTTCGGAGGGTGTTTGGGGGCGTCCTGAGGTTAGGGATGAGTAGCCAAATGTGCCTTTGTAGACGAGGCGTTTGACGGGCCATGTTTTTCCGCCATCGAAGCTGGCCCAGACAGTTCCGCGTTCGCGTCGGGGATTTTTGGTGTCGAGATTGGAGAAGATGAGGATGTCTTTGTTGAGAACGGGGAGGCGGGTGAGGCCACCCATGCAGCCGTAGGCGCGGTTCTGCTGGCCATCGGGAAGGGCGTGAACGATTTTGTGGTTGATCCATGTTACGCCGCCGTCTTTGGAGATGGCGGAGCGGCGACGCGTGGGTATGGGTCTTGCGGGCCAGTGGATGCGGGAGTTGTAGTAGATGTCGCCGTTGGAGAGTTCGACGAGTGCGGCTTCGCCAGTTCCATTTTCGGGGAATGGTTTGGAGGTGTGCCAGGTTTTGCCGTTGTCATCACTGTAGATTGCGTTGGTGTAGTGGTTTGGCCATTGTTCGCGTGCGTTTTTGCCGTTGTAGTTGCGGGACGGGCGTATGAGTCGGCCGGCGTGTGGGCCGCGTCGGAGGGTGATGCCGGATTCGTTCATATGCATGGAGGGGGATTTGCCGTTGACATCCTTGTGGATGGTGGTCTTTTGGGATTTCCATGTTTTGCCGTTGTCGGTGCTGACGAAGAGGTGGATTGGGGCGGGTGGGTGTCGTTCCTCGACGAAGGCGAAGATGTGGCCATTTTTTTCATTGACGGTCATTCCGCCGGATTGGAAGCCAGGTTTTTTGATAATGATTTCAGGGCCGTAGGTTTTGCCGCCATCGGTGGAGCGTCGGAGGCGGACGTGGCGTTGTCCCCATGAGGCAAGGATTGTGCCATCGACGGCGGTGGTGATGTTGGGGAATCGTTCGTTTTTGAAGACCTGCTGCATGTCGAATTTGGGTTGGCCGAGGAATGGGGCGAGTTTGGCTTCGGCGGGTTTGTTGGCGGCGGTTTTGGTGATGGGGGTAGCTGCATGGGTAGGAGTTAAGGAAATCGCAACAAGTAAGATAAGGAGGCGAATGGAGGCGAATAATTGAGTTGTATTTTGAGACTGTGACATGGGGTTTTCCTCGGGATTGCAGGTTAAACGAGAATCTATGGGTAAGAATGTAGCGGGTTTTGGAGGAATTTGGGTAAATATGTGAACCTGTGGTGAAATTTGGGGTCAAAGAAGGGGGGCAGGGATGAAAAAAGGGCACTTCGGGCGTTACGTTTGGTTAGATTTGAGCAAGTATTTGATGAAGAAATTGATTGTTGGCCCCCTGCTGTTGCAGTAAAATTAAGGGGTCACTTGGAGGCTGTATCGCGTGAGAGACGCTGCTTTCGGCGGTGTAATCAGATTGCGCATTCAGTGGAAGGCACGCAGGTTCGGTGTTCGGCCGGGCTTTACCCTGAGGAAGTACAACATGAAGGATCGCGCAGGCAGGAGACGGCGCCGTATTGGTATGTTGAATGAGCGTTTTCGGCATGACCCTGGGCGTTTGAGGCGGGGGTTGGGTGGTGGTTGTGGCGTGCGCGAGGATGAGGGATGGGTGGGTCTGGAGTCGCTGGATCAGCGGTTGTTGTTGTCGGCGGTGATCAGTGAGTTCATGGCGAATAACGATACGACGTTGCAGGATGGGGATAACCAGTTTTCGGATTGGATTGAGATTGAGAATCGTGGGCCTGGCGCGTTGGATTTGAATGGATGGTATCTGACGGATGATCCGGATGATTTGACGCGGTGGCAATTTCATACGAGCGTGAATCTGGGTGTGGGGGATCATGTGGTGGTTTTTGCATCGAGTCAGGCGACGGAAGATTATGTGGATGGGGGCGGGAATCTCCATACGACGTTTGCGCTGGATGCGGGTGGTGAGTATTTGGCGCTGGTTGAGGCGGATGGGACGACGGTGGCGCATGAGTTTATTTCGAACAATGGTGAGTACCCGAATCAATTCAGTGATATCAGTTATGGGTTGGAGAATGGGGTGTTGGATGAGACGTATTTTCTTGAGCCGACGCCCGGGGCGGCGAATGCGGGGGCGACGACGGATGATCCATCGCAGCGGATTGTGATCAATGAGATTATGTATCGGCCGTCGACGGACGCGGTGAGTGAAGAGTACATTGAGTTATTTAACAACGGAAGTCTGGCGGTTGACCTGGGCGGGTGGTCGTTTGATCGTGGGGTGAGTTATACGTTTGATTTGGGTGTGACGATGGATCCGGGAGAGTATCTGGTGGTGGCGGCGGATGTGGCTGCGTTTAATGCGAAGTATCCGACGGTGTCGGCGGGCGGCGTGCAGGTGGTTGGTGGTTGGAATGGGCAGCTGTCGAACAAGACGGAAGAGATTCGGCTGGTGGATGCGAGTGGGGATAGGATTGATCGTGTGACGTACGCGGACGAAGGAGATTGGGCGGAGCGACGGGCCGGGGAAAATGATCGAGGGCATACGGGCTGGGTCTGGAATGCGACGCATGACGGGGGCGGGGCATCGCTGGAGCTGGCGAATCCTGATTTGTCGAATCGATCGGGGCAGAACTGGGATGCGAGTCCTGTGGATGGCGAGACGCCGGGCGCGGTGAATACGAATGCGTCGAGTGATGTTGCGCCGTTGATTGTGGATGTAGATCAAGATGTGATTGTTCCAGACTCATCGACGGCGGTGACGATTACGGCGGAGTTGCGTGATGAGAGCTCGGCGGGTCTTGGGGCGACGCTGTATTGGCGATTGGATGAGGCGAATAATGCGAATCCGTTTACGGCGGTGGTGATGTTGGATGACGGGCTAAGTGGGGACGGGATTGCGGGGGATAGGACGTTTGGAGCGACGATCCCGGCGCAGGCGGACGGTGCTGTTATTGAATATTACGTTGAGGCGACGGATGTGGGAGCGAACACGCGGACGTATCCTGCGCCGACGGATGAATTGGGAGGACAGGGAGCGAACCTGTTGTACCAGGTTGATGACGGATTTTCGGAGGTGTTTGACGGCGGGGATCATCCGCGTATTTATCTGATTATGACGGAGGATGAGCGGGATGAGCTTGAGGATATTTGGGATGGCGGCGGGAACGACGAGGAACTGTCGAATGCGCAAATGAACGGTACGTTTGTGTATGTGGATGGTGACGGGGTGTCGGTGCGATACCAGGTGGGATTGAGGAATCGTGGGAATGGTTCGCGTATTGGGCCACCGAATAATGTTCGGATCAATATGCCATCGGATGATCGTTGGCGTGGTCGGGAGGCGTTGAACATTAACAACCGGACGGTGGATTCGCAGATCGTAGGCGCGTTGATGTTTCAGCGGGCGGGAATCGCAACAGCCAATACGATCGGGGTGGGGTTGTATGTAAACGCGGAGGTGGCGGCCAGCCAAGCGGTGTATGCGTATCTTGAGCCGTTGGACAGTGAATTTGCGGAGGAGCATTTTCCGGAGGATTCATCGGGGAACCTTTATCGCGCGAAGGATGAGAATGATACAGGATCGGATAGTGACCTGGGATGGGAGGGTAGTGACCCGGATGCGTATCGAGACACTTATTTCAAGCAAACGAATTCGGCAGCGGATGACTGGTCTGATCTGATCAATCTTGTGGATGTTTTGAATAACGAACCGAACGAGACTTTTTTCGCGGCGGTGAGTGATGTGATTAATGTTGAGCAGTGGATGCGATTTATTGCGACGGATTCATTGCTTGGGAATCGTGAAGGCGGACTACAGAGCGGGCGTGGTGATGACTTTGCGTTTTATCGAGGTGAGATTGATACGCGATTTGAGTTGATTCCGTATGATCTTGATACGGTGATGCGTTCCTTTGCGAATCCGAACCGAGATATTTTTGTGTATGACGATGTCCAGGGGCTGGATAATTTGTTATCGCATCCTGAGACGGTCCCGATGTACTACCAGGCATTCCTGGACGCGATTGATACATATTTCAATCCGGCGACGTTGAATCCGTTGATTGATTATGTGTTGGAGGGAGTTGTTGGGCCGGGCACGATCGCAAATACGAAGCAGTGGGTGGTGGACCGAACGGCAGGTGTGTTGGCGCAGATTCCGCAGGCGTTGACGGTGAGCAGCGGGTTGAATGTGTTGGGAGAGTTTCCGAGGACGACAGACGGATCGACGGTGGATTTGTCCGGGCGGTTTCATGCGGGGCGAACGCGAAGTGTGACGGTGAATGGGGTGATTGCGAATTATGACGCGAAAGATGCGCGGTGGTCGCTCGATTCGTTAGGGTTGCATCCGGGTGTGAATCGGTTGCTGGTGGAGGCGTGGGACGGCGCCGGGGGGACGGGAGAGGTGATTGATGCGCAGTTTATTGATGTTTGGAACGATACGGGGGTGGAGACGGTGGTGGGTGGCGATGTGGACGGGTCGGGAAACGGCGGGGTTGTGACGTGGGATGCGGCGTCAGGACCTTACCATGTGACGAGTGATGTGACGGTGTTGGCAGGTACGAAGCTGGTGATTGAGGCGGGAACGAGTGTATACGTGGATGAGGGGATTGAGATTGAGGTGTTGGGCGAGATTGAGGCAGTGGGTGATAAGTACAATCGTATTCGTCTGACATCGGTGCCTAATGCGCCGTTGGTGGAGGATATTCCTACGACGGTTTCGTTGGGGCTGAGCCAACCGCGTTGGGCGGGAGTGCATTTGCAGGATACGCGGTCGACGGAGAACGTGTTTCGGTTTGTGGACGTGGAATATGCGCAGGATCGCGTGAATAACCTGGGTTCGATCGGGGCGATCAACTCGGATGTGTGGATTGACAATTCGACGTTCAGGGGGACGCACCTGAGAGGGGTGTATGGGGACGACACGTCGATGCGGGTGAGCCATTCAGTGTTCGCGGACGTATTTGCGGCAGACGAGATGGCGGATGCGTTGAATCTGGACAATATTTCAGAGCAGATCAAGGTTGTGGGTGTGCCTCCGGCTGGTGGCCATTTGATCATTGAGAATAACCTGTTCGGGACGAACAAGGGTCATAATGATGTGATTGATGCGGATAGCGGGCGGGTGGCGAATGGGGAGCCGATTCTTCAGGTGTTGAATAATGTGTTTGCCGGTGCGGGTGATGAGTTGCTTGATCTGGGCGGTGATGTTTATGTGGCGGGAAATTACTTTGCGAATGTATTTAAGGATGATGAGACGTCGGATCGTGGATATGCGAACGTGATATCGACAGGGGACGCGGGGACCGGGACGACGATCGTGGTGCATCACAACGTGTTTTTTGATGTGGATCACGCGGTGAACCTGAAGCGAGATACGGCGACGATCTTTGAGCAGAATACGGTGGTGACGATTCATCCGGACTTTATCGACCGGTTTGGTAATCCGAATGTGGGGTCGGTAATCAATTTGTATGTTGATGAGCCGGGAGCGACGGCGGGTGATGGGGCGTATCTCGAGGGGAATATTCTGATGGATATTCCGAGGGTGTTTGGTAATCCGGATCGGGATGGAACGACGAGCGCGCTGCAACTGGTAAACAACCTGATTGATCCGGCGGTACAAAGTAATGAGGTGGGGACGCGTGGGATTTCAGTGGAGGAATTGGGGACGAATAATCTTTTTGATTCCGCGCGATTTATGAATGGGGCGTTTGGCGGATTTGATGATTTTGGATTGCTGGGTGGTTCGCCCGCCATTGGTGCGAATGTTTTTGGTGATGATTATGGGGCGCATTCGCCGCGTGGGGCGAGAATAAGTGGCGAGCCGGCAGAGGTGACGGGTGAGACGGATGCAACGTTGACGATTGGCGGCGCGGGGATGTTTGCATACCAATGGCGATTGGATGGCGGGGCGTGGTCGGCGGATGTGCCGATTGGTTCGGGTTTTGATTCGGCGGGTACGGTGAGGACGGCGACACTTGAGTTGACGGGATTGTCGGAGGGAGATCATACGGTCGAGGTGCGCGGGCGTAACTTTGCGGGGGAATTGCAGGAGACGCCTACGGTATCGAAGACGTGGACGGTTGTGACGGGCGAGGGACGCGTTCGGATTAATGAGGTTTTGGCCTCGAATAACGGAGCGGTGGTGTTTGGGCAGGATACACCTGATCTGATTGAGTTATATAACGATGGTGATGCGGCCATTGATATGTCGGGGATGTCGATTACGGACAATGTGAGTAGTCCGTTGAAATTTGTGTTCCCTGAAGGGACGATGCTTGAGGCGGGTGAGTATATGGTTTTACATGGAAACAGCCTGCCGTCGCAGAATGGCGAGTTTCATGTAGGGTTTAATCTGTCGATCAATGGAGAGGGGGTCCATCTGTTTGATTCGGTCGCGAATGGGGGCGGGATTATTGATTCGATCGGGTTCGGGATTCAGATTACGAATATGTCGATTGGCCGGACGGGGCAGGATGCATCGTGGGGATTGACTTTGCCGACGTTGGGTTCGGCGAATGTGGCGCAGCAGACAGGGGATGTGGGGCAGTTGTCGATCAATGAGTGGTTTACGCTGGGTTCGTTTGATGATAATGGGGATACGTTTACAGATGATTTTATAGAGATTTATAACGCGGATGACTTGCCGGTTGAGTTGTCGGGGTTGTATTTGACGGATGATCCGGATCAGCGTCCTGATCGGAATCAGATTGAGCCGTTGAGTTTTATCGGTGCGGAGAGTTTTACCCTGTTCAGGGCGGATGACAATGAGGGGGCGGGCCCGGACCATTTGAATTTTAACTTGAATCATGAGTATGGGTGGATCGGTCTTTATGGTGCATCGTTGACTGAATTGGATTTGATTTATTACAAAGGGCATGAAGCGGGAGGATCGGAGGGACGATCGCCGGAGGGAAGTGACACGATTGTATTTTTCGATATTCCGACGCCTGCTCAAGATGCTTCGCCACCGAGTATTCCGTCCGATTTGAGGTTTGACTTAGTCTCTGATAATCAGATTGACTTAAGCTGGGATGCGTCGATTGATCCGCAGACGGGTGTTTCGGGATATCGAATTTTCCGTGACGGGTTGGAGGTCGGGACGAGTGTAGGGCCGAGCTTCTCGGATACGAGCGTTCAGCCGAATGTGATCTATGAATACTCGGTGTCTGCGATTAACGGTGTTGGGTTAGAATCGGCGCAGAGTGCGGCGTTGTCAACCGGGGCGGACTTTACGCCACCAACGAACCCGACGGATCTGACAGGTGTATTGGTGGGAACAGGTCAGGTTGATTTGACATGGACGGCGTCCGTTGATCCGGATTCGGGTGTGAAGGATTATGTCATTTATCGCAACGGTGTTGAAATAGGGGTGAGTACGACGACGGATTTCAGTGATTCAGGGGCATCGGCGGGCGAGCCTGTTTTTTATGAGGTTTCGGCGCGGAATGATGATGATGTTGAATCGGCGCGGAGTTTGCGGTTGCATGTGATTCACTTTGAGGAACGAGCATTTCCGGACAACACGTATGCGGGGACGGATGATACGTGGATATCGGAGAATAGCCCGGGGGCGAATAATGGGGAGGATAACGACATTGAGATTGACGGTGAGGATCCTCTGGAGGATCTGGCGTTGATCAAGTGGGATGTGTCTGCGATACCGGTGACGGCGACGATTCATGATGTGACGCTTACGCTGGATGTTTCGAACCGATCGGTACAAAGGTACGAGTTGTATGCGGCGCTGCGCGACTGGGATGAGGGGGCAGCGACATGGAATGCAGCAACGAGTACGGAGGATTGGGAAACACCGGGCGCCCGGGGGACGGCCGACCGAGGCACTACAATTCTGGGAAGGTTGGATGCGGGATCGACGGGCGTGTATGTGATGCATCTGAATGCGGAAGGGTTGGCACAGGTGCAGAGGTGGGTGGACGGAACAGATGAGAATTACGGGTTCATTATTTCCGATTCGGATAACAGTGACGGCATACAGTTTGATTCGTCGGAGAGTGGGAATCCGCCGCGATTTGCGGTGAGTTATACGGATACGCCGAACGATACGACGCCACCAAGTATACCGGGGAATGTGAGTACGATTGATAACGGGGCGAGTGTGGTGACGGTGAGTTGGGACGCGTCGATTGAGCCAGAATCGAGCGTGCAGGCGTATCGGGTATTTCAGGATGATGTGTTTGTTGGTTCGACAAGCGGGTTGTCGTTGGATGTGACGGGATTGACGCCCGGGGTTGAGTATGGGTTTGAGGTATCTGCGGTGAATGTTCTGGGGTTGGAGAGTGATCGAAGCGCTCCGCCGGTATTGCATACGATTGCGGTGGATGGGACGGAACCGAGCACGCCGACGAATTTGCTCGTGAATGATAACGGGTCAAATCAAATTACATTGTCGTGGACGGCGGCGGTGGATGATGAATCGGGGATTGGCGAATATGTGATTTATCGTGATTCAGTGGAAGTGGGTCGTTCCAGCGGGACAAGTTTCGTGGATGGGACAGTTGAAGCGAACACGGTTTATACGTATGAAGTGTCGGCGGTCAACGGGCAAGGGATTGAGGGGGCGTTGAGTGATTCGGTGGATCATGAATTGATTCCGGCACCGGTGCAGTTGAGGATGGTTGCGCGTGATTCTTATCTGCCGGGGACGGGGATGCTTGTGCGGCTTGAGATGCTGGATGCGATGGGGGATGTGGATCGGGGTTTGTGGGACGCGGTGGGTACTTTGGAAGTGAGTGACCCGGGCGTTGAGATTTTGGATCCGGTTACGGGTGCGGTGATTGATGAAGTTACGCTGTATAACGGGATGGGTTCGTTGCTTGTTGAGTTTTCGGGTGTAACGGGGCCCTTTACGTTGTCGGCAGATGTGAACGGGTTTGGGACGAGTAAGGTTATAGATGATTTGACTGGGACGGCGGTGTCGACGGTTTCCGGTGTGTTACCGGGTTCGGCGACGTGGTCCGGGGTCGTGAATGTGACGGGGGATGTGACTGTGTCGGCGGGTGATACGTTGACGATTGATCCCGGGACGTTGATCTTGTTGGATGGAGATCCGGTAGGGTCAAGCAGTGCGACGGAGATCACGGTGGAGGGCACGCTGATTGTGAATGGGACGGAAGAGTCACCGGCGACGTTTACGGCGAGTGATCCGGAGAATCCGTGGGGTCGTTTGCATGTCGATGGGGGTAACCTAGACGCTGACTATGCGGTGATCACGCGTGCGGGGAATTCACCTGGTGGGGGCCATACAGGGACTGGACCGGCGATAAGGCTTGAAGGTGGAGGAGATGTAACTTTGGAGGATTCATCGGTCACGGACCTTCGTGGGAAGATCATGTGGTCATCGGGAGGCGATGCCATTATTCGAGATACGCTGTTTTCGCGGGCGGTGATGGGGCCGGAGATTTCGAGTACATCGCTTGAGTTTACGGACAGCTGGATATTGGAGATGGCGGGGGTTTATCATCCGAACGGGACGGTGGATGATAATGATGCGATTTATCTGCATGACCAGCAGGCGGGTCAGGACATTATCCTGACGGGATCGGTGTTTGCGAATACGCAGGATGACGGAATTGATACGCTGGGATCGTTTGTCGAGACGCGTGATGTGATTGTGCGTGATATTCTTGACAAGGGTATTTCGATACTGGCCGGCGGAATGGTGATTGAGCGAAGTCTGATTACCAACGCGGATATAGGAATCAACGCAAAGGGCAATGGCAATGACACGCCGGATGTGACGATTCTCCATACGACCATTGCGAGGGTCAATGAGGGAATCGTTTCACAGGACAAAGATGGGCCCGACCCGGATGTGGTGATTACGTATGACGTGACGAACTCAATCATTGCTGTGAATCCGGGCGGGACGGCGGTAACGGTTGATCCGATTTATGATCCGAATAACACGACAATTCAGTATTCGGTACTATCGCAGGACTGGACGTTTGGGGGGTCGGCGAACAATGTGGTCGGTGATCCTTTGTTTACGAATGAGGGGGGAAATGACTTCAGTTTGACGGCCAGTTCGCCTGCGGTGGATGCGGGTGATCCGGGCAGTCCGTTGGATCCGGATGGGACTCGTGCCGATGCGGGTTATCTGGCGTTCTTTCAGCAGGTGGTTGGGCCTGATACGGAAGTGGATGTTTTTGTTGTGCCTCGGATTTTGCCAACCGGAAGTGATCTGGCGGACGTGTTGCCGGTGAGTGATAATGACCCGGTGACAGGTGGAGGCGGGATTGATTTCTGGCAACGTGAGGGGAATTCGTTTGTGGCGGAGATCTGGGTGAAGAGTGATCAGAATGCTGAGGTGATTGAATCGGGGACGGTGGAGTTTAGGTTTAATCCGCTGTATGTGCAGGTGACGGGCGTGGATCATGGGTCGATCTTTGATGAATCTGAGAGTTCGATACTGGATAATGTGGCGGGTACGTTGACGATCACAGGATCGACAGCGGTTGGGGATAATGCGGGTGACGATGAGTTTGTCTTGCTGGCGCGTGTATTGATGGATGCGAACGGGCCGATTGATCCGCTGGCTAAGGAGTTTGGGCCGTTTGCATCGGGTGTGATGGTGGATGGGAATGGGAGTAGTTTTGAGGTTGCGGATTCGGGTACGGTTGAAGCGGAGGTGACGGGAGCGTCACCGGCGCTGAACGTGCGGTCGGTGATTTATGATTTTGACAATAATGGAATTGTGAATTTTGCGGACCTGGGTTACTTCCTGCCGGCGATGGGTGATACACCGGGTGGTTCTGAACCGCCTTATGCAACGTGGGCGGACTTCAACAATGACGATATCGTGGATACGGCTGATCGTGATTTGTTGTTGGGGGCATTTGGTAAGTCGTTTGGGGAGACATTGGTGATCCCGGTGGATGCACGGAGTGAGATGGGTGGTGGAGGTGGCGGTGGTGGTAGTGTTGATTTACTGAGTGAAGCGGAGGTGGGTGGCATGGATGACGGTGCGAGGGCTGGAAGTGGGGGATCGTCGGGAGGCGGGTTGAATGTGTTGGGCGTGGCTGAGGCGATCCATTCGATCTGATGGGAAAGTTTTTGCGATAGGTAAGTTTGATGACGGCCCGGAAAATTTGTCGGGCCGTTTTTGCAATGATCAGCAAATGAAGAGGGGTCAATCGACGTAGATGAATTCGTTGAGGTTGAAAAGAGCAAGGCAGAGGTCGGTAAAGGCGGCGGCCTGGGAGGTGGGGATGGATTTGGGGATTGGGATGGGGAGAGCGAGGTCGGCAGGTTTGCGATTAGATGATGCCAGTGTCTTTGCCTGTTGGATGAGAAAGGCGGTAGCGAGGGTGATTTCGGATGAGGTGGGTTTGCGGGAAAGGGCGAACTCGTAGGCAATAGTTATTCGCATTATTGGCGTGGAAGCGTTAGGAGTTGTAAAGATGCGACCAGCGAGGCGGCGGGCGGAATCGAGGGAAAGACTGGAGTTAAGAAGGATGAGGGATTGGGGGGCAGTAACGGAGCGGGCGCGGCGGGCGCAGGATGTGTCGGCGGCGGGACGGTCGAAGGTGTCGAAGATGGGATAGCGTAGATTTCGACGGGCGAAGATGTAGATGGAGCGTCTGGTGTGGTCGGCTTTGTCAAGAGAGGGTTTCCATTGGCCTTTGAGTAGTGTGGATGCGATTTCGCGCGGGAGCGGTGGCTTTACGCCGATTCCACCTGTGCGTTTGGAGAGATGGGATGTAATGGCGAGGAGCGTGTCGCGGATTTCCTCGCCGGAGAGTCGGCGGCGGTTCATGCGCCAGAGGAGTTTGTTTTTGGAGTCGACGGTGGCGGCGCGGGTGTTGTCGGAACGACGGGAGGCCTGTTGGTATGTTGCGGATGTGAGGAGAAACTTGTGGAAGGCTTTGAGTTTCCATTTGGATTTGATGAGATGGTTGGCGAGATAGTCGAGGAGTTTGGGGTGGGTTGGTGGATCACCCATTGTGCCGAAGTCGTTGGGGGTAGCGACGAGGGGGTTGACGAAGTGATGCATCCAGATGCGGTTTACGATGACACGTGCAGTGAGGGGGTGGTTTGGGCTGGTGAGCCAGTTGGCGAAAGCGGCGCGGCGGCCTGAAGAAGATTTGAGAGTGAGGGGTTTGAGGGTTTGGTTGTTGGGGTTGGTGATACGGAGGAAAGCGGGGGTTAGGGGTTGACCTTTTCGGCGGAAATCGCCGCGTAGCATGAGGTGCGTTGCGGGGGATTTGCCTGATTTTTCCTTGACGATAGTGGGGAAGGGACGGCTGTTTCTGGGATGGAGGATGTTGGCGAAGACGGCTCGGAGACGGTAGAAGTCTGCTTGTGAGACGGGGTCGAATTTGTGATCATGGCAGGCAGCGCATTGGAGGGTCAGGCCCATGAATGCCTGGCCGACGGCGGAGGTGATTTCGTTGAGTTTGGTGTGGCGTCGTTCGATCTGGGAGTTGATGTCGGGCATATCGGGACCGGCCATGAGGAAGCCGGTTGCGGGCGCCGCTGAGGGGTCGTTGGGTTTGAGTTCATCAGCTGCGATTTGGAGGCGGATGAACTGGTCGAGGGGAAGGTCGTTGTTGAGTGCGTTGATAACCCAATCGCGGAACTTCCATGCGTTGGGGCGAGTCTTGTCGTGCTCGAAGCCATCGGTTTCGGCGAAGCGGGCGACATCAAGCCAGTGTTGTGCCCAGCGTTGGCCGTATGCGGGGGACTTAAGGAGGCGATCGATGACTTTTTCGTAGGCTTTTGGAGAGGTGTCGGCGAGGAAGGTTTTTTGTTGTGCGGGGGTTGGTGGAAGGCCTGTGAGGTCGAAGGTAACACGGCGGAGGAGGGTGAGTTTGTCGGCGGGCCGGGTGGGCGTGAGATTGGCGTCTTCAAGGCGGGCGAGGATGAAGCGGTCGATGGAGTTTTTGGGCCAGTTGTTCATTCTTACGGTGGGAGGTTTGGGGTTGGCGATGGGGAGGAACGACCAGTGTCGGCGTTCCTTATTGCGGATGGGGGACTCGGTGTAGGTGGAGGAAAATTTGCCTGGTGTTGGTTCGGCGGAGAAGGTTGGTTGGGATATTAGAGCGGGGATTACCAGACACGCGACGAGGAGTATGGGGAAAGGTTGTTTGGGGTGGTTGTGCATGTTGGTCAGGCGATGATATCGCGGATTACGTTTCCGGCGACATCGGTGAGGCGGTCTTCGCGACCGTTGTGGAAGTAGGTTAGTCTTTCGTGGTTAAGGCCGAGGAGGTGGAGGATGGTTGCGTGAAGATCGTGAACGTGGACCTTGTTGTGTGCGGCACGGAGGCCGATGGGGTCTGTGGCGCCGTATGCCATTCCGCCTTTGACGCCGCCGCCTGCGAGTACGATGGAATAGCCCCAGGGGTTGTGATCACGGCCTTTGCCCTGTTCGCTCATGGGCATACGACCGAACTCGCCACCCCAGATGACGAGGGTATCATCAAGGAGGCCGCGTTGTTTGAGATCGCGGATTAAGCCGGCTACGGGTTTGTCGGTGCGGCGGCAATAGGTGGTGTGGTTCTTGAGGACGTTTGAATGGGCATCCCAGCCGGTGGTGTTTCCAGAGTAGAGTTGGACGAAGCGGACGCCGCGCTCAATCATGCGACGTGCGAGGAGGCAGCGTGTGCCGAATTCGGAGGTTTCCTTTTGGTCGATGCCGTACATTTGGAGGGTGGCGGACGATTCGTTTTGGATATCGACGAGTTTGGGGGCAGCGGACTGCATTCGGAAGGCAAGTTCATAGGCTTGGATTTTGGCAGCGAGTTGATCATCGTGTTGGCGTTGCTCGAGGTGTTGCTGATTGAGTTTGCCGACGAGGTTGACGATGTTACGTTGTTGTGCGGGTGAGATGCGGGGGTCGGGTTTGAGGTTGAGGATGGGAGATTTTCCGGGTCGCATGGTTGTGCCCTGGAATGTTGCGGGGAGATAACCGCTTCCCCATGCGGATGGTCCACCTTTGAGTCCGCCGGAGGGATCGGGCATGACGATGAATGCGGGCATGTCGTTGTTTTCGGCGCCGAGGCCGTA
>JANQQT010000016.1 GCA_028284925.1 Phycisphaeraceae bacterium
AACGCCCAACCCCTCGCAGACGCCTCCGCCGCTATCCTTCTCGACGACCTCAAGGAACCCGACCAAAACCTCACCCAAACCCGTCCCCACCTCCTCCGCCTCGCCGCCGATCCCACCGTTCTCCAAAACATGCGCGATGCCCTCACCGCCCTCGCCCCCAAAGACGGCGCACAGACCCTCGCATCCGTCATTTCAGAAATCTGCAATTCATAACTCCCTTATAACACGCCACTTGTATCTTCCGCCCTCCTCAGGTAAATTATCATCGCGTCATAGTTCCAGTTGACCCATACCAAAGGAATTCCCCATGGCAGGCCCTCCCAAACTAGGCGATGGTGTACAGATGTCCTCTTACGATGTCACCGTCGAAAGACACGCCGACAGAACCAAATCCGTAGGCACCGGAAAAAACGGCAACGCCATCTACTGCTTCCCTTACGACAAACTCCCCGCCGAAGCCCAGGCCGTCATCAAATCGCTCCAAACCACGGGTGACTCACAAGTACGCTCTGGTGACGGCCGTACGTTTGGCAATTACTTCGGCGATCTCCCCGCCAGCGCATACAAAGAATACACCGTCCTCACCCCCGGCGTCGCAGGCGCAGGCATGAGACGAATCGTCAAGGAAGATGGCAAGGATACCTACTACTTCACCGCCTGCCATTACGATCGTTCCATGGAAGGGCAGACCTCCACCACCAAAAAGGGAAAGACCATTTCCAGAAACGTCACCTCCGCCGCCGCCAACGCCATCACCGATGCGACACACCGAAACGGTTTTTATTTCGTCTCAGGCGTCCCAGGCAAAGCATAAGCCCTAAGCCCACACCGCCGTCGCCTTCACGCTCCATCCCACGGACCCAACCCATCCTCTGGCACTTGTAATATGCGCGTCTCCTCCCCTGTCACCTCAAACCCCCGCGCAAGATAATTCGCCAACGCGTGTGGCCCGTCCGCAGTACATGTATTCAAATACACACCCTTCGCCCCATACAACGCCCACCCCTCTTCAACTGCTACAGTCAACAAATGCCCCCCAAGCCCTTCCCCTCTAAACTCCTTCAACAACCCGAAATAAACAACCTTCGAAATCCCATCCGCCTGCGCCTCCAGTTCAAAATACCCCGCAGGTGTCCCCTTCACATACATCACCCACGTCGTCAGACAAGGCCGATCCAGATACGCCCGCCATTGCTCATACGTCCATTGCCTCCGATCCACCCAGTGATACTCTCCCCCGATCGTCGTGTAAAAAAAACGGTTGTACTCCGGCAACGCCACCCCGCACTTCTCCACACGCACATCCTCCCGATCAACCTTGTTACCCTTCAACTGGTCCCGACGATCCATCTGCAGGTGTGTAATCGTGATCTCCCGATCCACATACTTCCCTCCATCATACCTGCTCATCTCAACACACCTCCTCACCAAAATACGCCGCATACAACACATCAACAGGATGCAATACCTTGATCTTCTTCCCCATGCCCTCCGCCTCACTCTGAATCTGCATCGCACACCCCACGTTCCCCGTAATGCACACCTCACACCCCGTCTTCTCAATATTTCCGATCTTCCGATTCGCCAATCGCTTCGCCGTCTCCACCTGCGTCAGGTTATAAGTACCAGCCGCCCCGCAACACGTATCACTCTCCCTTAACCCGACCATCTCCAACCCCTTCACCATCCCCAGCAACGCACGCGGCTCACTCCTTACTCCCTGACCATGCGCCAAATGACACGCATCATGATACGTCGCCTTCATTTCCACCCCATATTCCGGCTCCTCCGGCTCCAGCGTCGCCATCAGCTCACTTACATCCATCACCATTCCCCCCACACGCTCCGCACGCTCAGCCCACTCCTCATCCTCCCCCAGCAAATGACCATACTCCTTCAACATCGCCCCACACCCCGCAATCGTTGACACCACCACATCTACATTCTCAAATACCTCCACATTGTGTCGCGCAAACGCCTTCGCCTTCTCCACCTTCCCTCCATGATGATGAATCGCCCCACAACACACCTGCTCACGCGGCACGACCACCTCACACCCCATCCGTTGCAACAACCGAATCGCCTTTCGATTCGTTTCACCAAACATCACACTCCCCACACACCCCGCCATCATCCCCACCGTCATCTTCCGGGGGCCTTCCGCCTCATAACGCTCCGCCCCATGCGTCGGCCAAAACCCCCCCTTACGCGGTAACATCTGTTGCATCTTCCCAATCTGTTCCCCCAATACCCTCCTCGCCAAACCTGACACAATCCCCCACAACCCCACTTTCTGCAATACCCGCGCTGGCGCCAAAGCCAATTTCAACCTCCATGGATAAGGCATAATCCGAAAACATACAAAATCCACCAACCACCTTCCAAACGTTCTTCTCTTCCCAGTCCCACCGTCTCCCAGTTTCGCCCGTGTCTCCTCAATCAATTCATGATAAACCACACCCGATGGACACGCCGTCTCACAAGCCCGACAATCCAGACACATATCCAAATGACCCCGCACCGTCTCAGTGGCCTCAATTCGACCATCTGCCAATCCCTTCATCAAGTGAATCCTCCCCCGCGGCGAGTCCGGCTCCAATCCCTCTAGCAAATACGTCGGACAAACCGGCATACACAACCCGCAATGCACACACAACTGCGCCTGCCGATACGTTTCCGCCGACAATTCCAACGCTCGATTCGATTGTTCCGCAATCTGGCTCAACGCAACCCTCAATCAATAACGTCCATCCCTTCCTATCACACATCATTACACAATCCGCCTGTCAATCAATCCACCCCTTCCCCAACCAATCTGCACGCAACCGGTTCCATTGTGGACCGCCTCCCACTTATTCCGATACAATATCTATGAGGATAGGGAAATCAGTTCCCTTCAGGACCGCATCGCAGTATCCCCATCGCGTCAAAACTGCATGCCGAGGAGTTAAGCAATGAGTCAACCTACCCCATCAACCAAAAATAACCCGCCAAAGGACCAATGGAAATCCATGCTTTTGGGCCTCCTGCTCATCGCAGGCTTAGCCCTTCTGGTCTTTGGTGTTTATCTCGCCGTCAACCAGCAGGAATACATTGTCATGGCGCTCGGCCTCCTCTGCGTTTCCGTCCCCGCCTCCGCCCTCGCCGTTGCCGGCAGGGATCAGGACGCCTCCGTCGTCGGCATCCTTCGCGACCAGGCCGAATTACTTCACCAGATCAACGAACACGTCCTGGTCTCCGACCAGGCAAAACAAATCGCTTTCCGACAGAAAGACCGCGAAGCCCTACGCGAAGCCATCGTCGAAGACCTTCGCACTGAGGACTACGAAGGCGCCATGGTCCTCGTCAACGAAATGGCCGAGACCTTCGGCTACCGCGAGGAAGCCGAGGTCTACCGCACCAAAATTCTCGAGGCCCAGGCCCACAACCGCGAGGTCCAGATCAGTTCCGCCGTCGAAAAAATCAACATGCTCATCGACAAATACCAGTGGGACCTGGCCTCCGCTGAAACCCAGCGCCTCGCTCGCATCCACCCCGACTCCTTCGAAGTCCAGGAACTCCCCGGCAGAATCAAGGATGCCCGGGCGGAACACAAACGCGAACTCGAAATCGAATTTTCCCAGGCCGCCGAACGCGATGACGTCGATCGTGCCGTCGAACTCCTCAAGGAACTCGATATGTATCTCTCTCCCGCCGAAGCCGAAGCCTACACCGAAATGGCGCGCGGCGTCATCGGAAAACAAAAAGGAAACCTCGGCGTCAAATTCAAAATCTCCGTACAGGACCGCGACTGGATCGAAGCCATAAAAACAGGCGAACAAATCATCAAGGAATTCCCCAACTCCATGTTTGCCACGGAAGTACGTGGCATGCTCGACACACTCCGGCAACGCGCTGCCGGACAACGCGCCGCCATGGTCGAAAAATAACCCCCTCAGGAATTCCGCCAGTCCTCCGGCAAGCCCCCCCCGGAATTCTTGCCTTACAATACAGCCACACACTCAGAACTGACGCCCCACGCGTCCGTTTTTTCTTGCATCAAGTATACATTCGTATCGCCTGTAGACCTCCGATAAGCTCCATCAAACCCCAATTTTCTCATCACTCAGATTCATTTATTTCCGGGTTTACTTCGGGAGATTCCTTCGGGGGTCATTTCCGGGGGCTTTCGGGAGCTTCCGGGGGGCGGGGGCCCATCGCTTAACTTCCGGGGGGAGATTTTTTATCCCTCGCCGCGTTGCCTTACTCACCGAATATTTCATCGCATCCTCCACATGCTTTTCCACGCGCTCCGTCACCTCCAGCCCATATTCCCGCATCGTATCCAACGCCCACTCCCACGCCTTAAATTCCTCCAGGCAACGCGGCTTATACCGATGAAACCCAATCGCATGATGACCCACCTCATGCAAAAAGATCGCCGCGCTAACCGGCCCCTTCGGGTTCGGCGCCTCAATCAATCGTCTCACTCGATCATCCCCCTCATAAACCACCTCCCACGCACACCCCGTCGCCCCCTTTCGCCATTTGTTAATCCGAATCCCCCACCTCGCCTTCATCTCACCAACCAGCCGTACATAAACATCCTTCTTACTCTCCTTCAAAGCTTTGGCTACAACCTGCTTCTCACACCCCAGCGCAATCCGTTCATTTTTATCCGTCGTCTCCTCATCCTTCACCTCCTTAACACAAACATTCCTCACCTCACGAGGCAAATCCCACCAGAACTCCACAAACCCATCAGCATCCTTGCCGTCATTCATAACGCCAAACCATACATTATCACCCACTACGACTCAACCGCTTGCAACCGTTCCAATTGTACTTCCTCCGAACCTTATCAATTGCTCCTTTCAGCCGCCGTATTCGCAATGGAAACGCGTCCACACAAACCTTCTCAATGCCCGTTCCGTTCTATCATAAAAACCGGCCAGCCAAATCAGCATTCCTTTTTCCAGGATGTGATCGACGAAAAATATCTATTCTCCCATCCCAATCTCATCCGCACTCGCCCCCAGAAAATCCCCCAAATACTTCTCCTCAAACAATTGCACCCCCGCCGCTGTATGCCCCGCGTCCATCCCCCAGATCGCCGCGCGCAAATCCAACATCTCCACCTCCAGATGAATCGTCAGCTTCTTCTCAATGGACAACGCCACCGGAACACGTGGATACAAAAAAGCACTCACCGCATTCACCTCCGGCCCGCCAAGACTCACCGTTGGCTGACGATGCAACTCCTTATGGTTCAAATACCATACATCCGTACACACCAACGGCATCATCACCGATTCCCCATCAGATGGCTGTTGGTCTAATCCTGCTCCCTCAATATCGCCTTTCACCCACGCTTCAATCCGATCCCTCAACCCATGCGCGATCGGCCGATCCGCAACCTCCGCCGCCAGATGCGCCCCCACCACAATCAACAACAACCGTTCGGTATCAACTTCGACTTTCGCAGACATGAAGCACTCGCAAAACTTCGATTCCATTCAAACAACAGCACAGCGATCCTTCGCCAACGCGTTTCGCCACACATACTAACAACCTCACCGTCCCACGTCACCCCATTCCCCTTCTCCCGTCACTTCACCACAATCGGATAAGGCGGAGAATACTTATTACACCTCAAACTATATTTCTCACCAGCCTTAACCTTCTTCATAAACACCGGAAACTTATTCCCACTGTTCTTCTCCAGATCCCCCACAAACTTCCAGCCGTTCTTCACAAACTGATCCTTCGTCCAACGTGTCTCCATCCAACCCCCACCCGAATTCCCCTGATAGTGATAATCACACACCACATACATCACACCGCTCCGCTTTACCGTAATATCCGCGACCCCCCTCGTCGGCGTTCCATCCTTCGCCGCCTTCCCGAATATCACCGCACCCTTCCGGAAAAGCTTCGGCAAATCCTTCCAATCCCCCTTCTCCTTTCCCGCAACCAACGGTATCCCCTCAAGCCCCTTCACCTCAATCTCCGCTGCACGCTTACTCCAAGACCGACCGCTTACTTTCGCATCCGCCCCGCGTTTCGCCAGGATCGCCAAATCCTTCATCACCGTAGCGTGAGTAATCTGTGCCTTCGTTCGCTTGATATCCTTACTGTCATACATATCCAGGAACCGTTCCAGATAATCCGCACATCGCGCCAAATGCCCCGCCTTCACCGCCCCCTTACCCTTACCCGCCAATCCTTCATACCAGTACCCCAACTCAAAAACCTGCTCCGCCGTCAACTCCTTCTCACCCTTACTTGCCCAACCAATCCGCTCCTTCCGTTTCGCGTCAAACAAAAACGAATACAACCCCGCCTGCTTCAGATCATGCATCTGCACCACACAAATCTCAAAAAACTCCTCAATCAGGTTCGCATTCTTCGGGTCCGCCTTCAACCTCCCCTTCACCCGCTCAAGTCGTTTCCCCGCCGCCTGTCTCCGCACCGCATCATCCAGCTTCACCTTCACCGCATCCCGCTTCTCATACCTGGCCGCTCCCGCCACCGCCACCGCCCGCCGATACAACGCAATCGCCTCACCCAACGTCTTCATATCACCAGCCTTATCATCCGCCATGGTCACAATGGCTTCCGCCAATGCCTTCCCGTGTTCCCTCTTCTCCTTCCCGCGTGACATCGAATATCGTCTTTGACACACGTCGACAATGTTCTTCATCGCCTCCCCGGCTCGCGTCAGTTCCAACGTTCCCATCAAATCCATGGCCTGGATCGCCATCTCAAACCCATCCGGATGCTTCCGTCCCAGTTCATACACCTTCTCATAAATCAACAACACCAGGGCCTTCTGGTCACCCACCGTTTTCGTCGCCCCCATCATCTGCTTCATCAACGCCAGATCATCATCAAACCCCCGCGTCCGCGCCACCTCCTTCATCTTCACCCCAAACAATTCCGCAAATAGCTTCTCCGCTTCTTCTTGACCTTCCCCTCGCGCATCACCCAGCCATACCAATCCAACCACCACCCACGCCCCAATCAGTCCTGAAAGAACTCTCCAATTGCCAATCCCGAATCCCATAACGAATTCTCCGTGACCTGCCCCTCTTCTCGCATCAACTATTATTATACAAATCTTCCCCAAACCTCCGTCATCTCATTGTAACAAGACACCCTGGACTCCCTTTCACATGCCACCCATCAATAACGCCAGCAACCCCTTCTGCGCATGCAACCGATTATGTGCTTGCCCAAACACCCTTGACTGTCCACCCTCGATGACCCCCTCGCTAATCTCAATCCCCCGATACGCCGGCAGGCAATGCAACACAATCGCGTCCGCCTTCGCCCGCTTCATCAATCCCTCATCCACCTGATATCCCTCAAAATCTTTCAACCGCCTCGCTTTCTCCTCCTCCTGCCCCATCGAAACAAACGTATCCGTATATACCACATCGGCCCCCTTCACCGCCTCACCCGGATCAGAAACCACCCGCACCACACCCCCTTCTACCTCAATCTCCCTCGCAGTACCTTCATCCAGACCGTATCCCTCCGGGCTCGCCGCACAAAATTCCATCCCCAGCTTCCCGCACAACCTCGCAAGACTCACCGCCACATTGTTCCCATCTCCCACGTAGGCCAGCTTCCTGCCCTCGACATCCATCCCGAATTCATCCTGGATCGTCATTGCATCCGCCAATGCCTGGCACGGATGCGACTCATCCGATAGCGCATTAATCACCGGCACACCCGCATGCTCCGCCAATTCATACAGCTTATTATGCTCAAACACCCGCGCCATGATCCCGTCCACCATCCCGCCCAATACTCGCCCCACATCCGCCGCACTTTCCCGCACCCCCAGCCCAACCCCCGAATGCCGCAACACAATCGCATGCCCCCCAAGCTCCACCATCGCCTGCTCAAAACTCACCCGCGTCCGCAAGCTAGGCTTTTCAAAAATCATCGCCAGGCTCCTCCCCCGAAGGATCGCCTCGTTCTCTCCATTCACCTTTCGCAAACGACGCAGCTCATGACCTATCCCCAACACCTGCTTCAACCACGCCGATGAATGGTTCTTGATATCAAGGAAATGTTCCATGCCGGGCCTGTCCTTCCGTCAACCAATACAAACACCACAGCCAATCGATGCCTGCCGCATCACTGGCCTCGTCCATTTACTTCAACACAATTTCAGTGCCGACACCCTCACGCGAAAAGATCTCGAGCAGCAGCGCATGAGGAATACGACCATCAATAATATGCGTCTTCTTCACCCCACCCTCCAAAGCGCAAAAACACGATTCCACCTTCGGCAGCATCCCCGACCCCACCACCCCTTGATCCACCAACGCCTCAATCTCCCCCTTCGTCAAATGGCTCGCCAGCGTCTCATCACCCTCACCCGTTCGAATCCCATGCGTATCCGACACCAGTACCAGCTTCTCGGCCTTCATCTCCGCCGCCACCATCCCCGCCGCCGAATCCGCGTTCACGTTCAACTTGCCACCCGCCCCATCCCGCGCAATCGGCGCAATCACCGGCACGGTCCCCGCATCCACCAACGCCTCCAGCAACTTCGCATTCACCCGCTCCACCTCACCCACCAGCCCAATGTCAACCTGACGCCCCTCTTCCCCCTTCAAATACAATCGCTTTCCAAACAGTACACAACTCCCTAGGCTGTGCAATCCCATCCCATAATGATCATGATCATCAATCCGGCCCACGATAAACTTATTGATCTCATTGACCAGCACATGCTCTGCAATCGTCAGCGTGCGCTCATCCGTATACCTTCTTCCCTGCACAAACTGCGCCTCCAGTCCCTCCGCTGCCATCGCCTCACTAATCCGCTTCCCACCCCCATGCACCAACACCGGTCGAATCCCCACCGTATCCAGAAAACAGATATCTTTCATCAAAGACCCCAGCCGCTTCGGATCATCCATGATCGATCCGCCCACCTTCACCACCACCACACGACCCGCAAACTTGCGGATATATTGATGGGCCTCAATCAGCACCGTCGCTTTTCGAATTGCTTCTTCCATTAATAAAATCCATACGGCAGTCGAAGCGGATATCATAAGCCCACCACCACCATCGGACAAAAATCGCTCAACAACCCCCGGAATTTTCCTATGCCCACCCAACAGCCACATCTCGCAGTTCGCAAAATCTGCTTCACCCCTCTTCTTCTGCTTATCTTGATCACCGTCCTTCCGGCGTCCGCCTCCGCCCAAACCTTCTCCAAACCCACACGCCCCCTCCCCGTCACAGGCCCGTCCCACCCCTCCACCAACCCCATCGATCAAAAAATCCTCAAGTTCATGAACACCCACGATGTCGTCGGCGCCTCCTTCGCCATCGCCAAAGATGGCAAACTCCTCTACGCCAAAGGCTTCGGCTTCGCCAATCTCAAATCCTTCGATCCCGTCAAACCAACTTCACTCTTCCGCATCGCCTCCGTCTCCAAACCCATCACCGCCGTCGCCGTCATGCAACTCATCCAGGAAAAGAAACTCAATCTCGGTCAACCCGCCTTTTCCCTGCTTTCCCACATCAAACCCGCCAAAGTCAAAAAACCCACGTACGACCCCCGCCTTAAGAACATCACCGTCCAGCACCTTCTCAATCACACCGCTGGCTGGGACCGCTCCAAAAGCGGTGACGCCATGACCAGCCTCAACAAACAAATCGCCAAAGCCCTCCAACTCAACCGGTCACCCAACCGCCTCGAAATTATCCAATGGGCACTCACCCAAACGCTCGATACTAGGCCCGGTTCACACTACGCCTACTCCAATCTCGGCTACAACATCCTCGCCCGCCTCATCGAAAAACAAACTAAATCCCCATACCACCAGTACGTTCAGAAACACATCTTCAAACCACTGAAAATCAAAGACATGCACATCGGTTCAACATCACTCAAAGGCCGACGCAAGAACGAAGTCCTGAATTATTTCCGTATGCCTCAAGCCGACCCCGATGCCCACTCCCGCTTCAAACTCGTCTACGAAACTGCGGGCATCATTGAGAACTACGAAGCGCACGGTGGATGGATCGCCTCGGCCGTCGATCTCGTCCGATTCGCCTCCGCACTCACCGACATCAACAATTCACCCCTCCTCTCCGCCGACGCCATACGCCAAATGTTTGCCCGCCCATCCGAAAAACTCTGGCTCGAACGCAAAACCAAAAAACCGCTCCCATATCACTACGCAGCCGGCTGGATGGTCCGCCCACAAAAAGATAAAAACAAGTTCACCGCATGGCACGCCGGCTATATCCCCGGCACCTCCACCCTCCTCGTCAAACGCGCCGATGGCTACACATGGGCCATCCTCTTCAACAACAGTCGCTCACGATATGGAAAATCCCTCTCTGCCGCCATCGACTCCTCTCTCCACAAAATCATCAACGCCCAAACCGCCTGGCCCAAACAAAACCTCTTCAGCAAATTCAATTAACACGGTAGGGCAGTGCCCGCCTCCCTGCGCATACGTCCCATCCGAATTTCCCCTTCACTCTCCTTCACTCCCCCCAATCCAGATACCCAAACTCCCTCAACCACCGCCTCGTCTCTTCCCTCAATCCCTCTTCATCAATACCCTCCTCCTGCTTCGCCTCCCCATACCCAAATGCCTCCATCCACATCTTGACTTCCGTATCACTCGCTCGGCCTCCACCCACTTCATTCCTTCTCGCCAAGTCTCGCTTCTTCCCGCTCGCATCCATTCCCTCAATCGCCTTCCCCAGCGCCTTCATGAACTTCTCACTCTCCATCACGCCGGCCCGCCTCCGCCGCGCCGCCTTCTGGACCTGTCGATCATTCGACACCACCATCACCCGCCGAGGTGCCGAATGCTTCCGCACCAACCCCTCAATCACCTCATCCGCATCCCGCCCTGGCCCCGAAAAGACCACCCGACTCCTCCCCAACGCCGCATCCGCATCATCATCAGGCTTGGGCTTTCCGTCACAAACCACCACCGCCACACCCCCGTAAACTCCCGTCACATCAATTAGCCTTGCCAACGCCGTACCACTCGCCATCGCATGCGCATCGGGCAGAAAATGCGAATAAGCCAGCGCGTTATAAGCATCCACGATCAAAAACATATCTTGCCCTGTCACACCCATCCACACCCCCGATCTTCTCCCTCCACTCACGCACCCCTACCTCTTTATCCCAAAGACCTCCTCAACTTCGCATCCTTCTCATTCACCACATCCACCTGCTTCCTGCGCCACGCCGCCACATTCTCATTCACACCCGCATCCACTAGCCCCACGATCTGCGCCGCCAGGATCGCCGCATTCTTCGCGCCCGACCTGCCGACACCCACCGTTGCTACCGGCACGCCCGGAGGCATCTGCACCGTCGAAAGCAGAGCATCTAACCCATCCATCATTCCCCCCTTCATCGGTACGCCAATCGTCGGACACGCCGCATGCGCCGCCACAACACCACCCAGATGCGCCGCCATACCCGCTGCGCAGATAAACACCTTCACCCCATTCGCATTCCCGTCACTCACAATTTTCAGAACCTTCTCCGGTGTACGGTGAGCACTCGCCACATGCACATCATGGCTCACACCAAGATCATCCAACAACTCATGACAAGCGCTCATCGCCTCCCAGTCACTGTCACTACCCATCAGAATCACCGCGTCTACCTTACCGTTACTACCTGCATCCGACATGGACATATCTCCATTCTAAAATGAGTCCCCGAAGTTTACTCGCCTGCAACCACATGGCAACTCACATACGTTAATTCTCATAAACCCACATCAAATTCATCGGATACATAAAAAAAGCCTCGGGTCACACGCAGTGAACCGAGGCCCAAACTCCGACAGGAGAACCATCCGATATCAGTCAAACGCTCCGTTCGCCAGATATTCACTCACCGGCGAGAGATAGTAAGGCAGGTCACCCGACATTGCGTCCAGCAAAGCCTTACGCTTCGGAGCCTCCGACAACGGCTGCGTCATCGACTCCATACTCCCCCACACGCCGTATTTGTTCGGCGCATAAATATGGTTGAAAGCCACAAACTCCTCTCCACCCATCTGCTGCCAGATATTCATCATCTTGGCGTACATGTCGTACATTCGAGGATCGCGATTGGCCAGCTTCACAAGGTCCACCGCACGCTCATTCGTACGCCCGGGTGTGATATGTTGCCCGCCCTCATACGAAATCAGTTTCACCGCATGCTTCTCGGCAATCTCCTTCGCACGCGCCACGTTGTCAGGCATCGTCGCCAGCAAATTACTCTCCGCAAGCTTCAGAATTCGATCAACCGTCATCGTGTCAATCTCATCATTGATGATGCGCGTCAACGTATGTCCAAAGTATGGCGCGATCGCAAGAGCATCCGTATGCTCTGCCGTATCCTTATAACTCAACAACGCATCCGATATCCACGGATTCGCCGCCTGGCTCGCAATCACACGCACCAGCCGCTCCTTGCCGCCAAACGCCTTCTCAAACAACTGGAAGATACGAACGGAACGTTCCGCCTGGTAATACAATCTCGAACGATAGTCGCTCGTCTCATGCAACTTTTTCTTGACGCCTTCCGCCTGGATCCAATTGCCCTGCTTAAAACCCCAGTTCCAGATCTCATTCGAATATTCGATATAAACCTTACGACTCGGGTGCAGTCGCTGACGAATCAATGCCGCCATGTTGCGCACATACTCATCATCCGCCATATGAGGCACGCAGAACCACGGGTCCGCCCCAACCTCATTTGCAAGATCGATCATATACTCCAGCGCAACACCCTTCTCCGGCTGGTGCTGCGTCACCGCATTCATCTTCGTACGCTCACTCCACGTCTTCACCTGCGTGCGGTTCGTATGCATCCAGTCCATAAACCGAAGAACCTTGTAACCCTTCAGCGATGCCACAAACTTCGGATGAAACGCCGATCGCGCATTCTCAAGGCCGGGCATCCAGAACTTAATGTCACGCACCGGATCATTCGGATCAGACTTCTTTACGATCAGGCTCACGCCCGCCCCCCGGTGAACCACATCCACCACCATTCGATGGTCCCCCACACTCGAGACACGTGCATCAAACCCGAACGAAATTTCTCCCGTCCCCTTCCATGTGCAGATGTATTGACCATCGGGATACATACCGGCCCCGCCGCGCATCATGATCTTCTGCGCCCACTGACCTTCATCCAGCAACGGCCAGCCATCGGACGTCGTTCGGGTCAGCGTCCCTTCGGAGCGATAATCACGAATCGAAACCCATCCGCTCGCCGCATTCGACATCTTCATTTGATCCGCAAATACCCACGCGCGTGAGTAATACGTCATAAAATTCAGGTTAATCCCCATTTTCTGAACCGGCGCCTTACGGCCGTCACTCGCATCAGGTTGAGGGTCAACCGTCTTATCATCATCTCCCTTTACCGATCCGTCACCGGAACCGGTCCCACTCCCATCTGAATCATTTGAACTATTCGTGTCATCCGACCCATCGCTGCCGCTCGACCCATCAGTGCTCGTCTTATTCCCATCTGATCCCCCATCACTCATGCCTGAATCAGAGTCTTTTCCGTCGCTGTCCGAATCCCCATCCGAATCCGAATCAGAATCCTTCTTCGTGGAATCGTCATCCTTTGTTGAATCGTCGTTCTTCGATGAGTCGTCTCCCTTATCTTTCGTCCCGTCGTCCGTATCTGTCTTATTCGAGTCCGTGGTCGAATTTTTGTCTGTGTTATTGGATTGATTGTCCTTCTTTTTTGTATATCGATTCCCCGTATTCGAATCACCACCTTGACGATTCGTCGTCGTCACCGAGCCCCCACCCCCTCCGCTCGTCGTCGTATTTCCCCCATCCTTATTCTCACCTTCCTTTTCCTTCTTCTCCCTTTCCTTCTTTTCCTTCACCAGTTGGTAATAAAGGATCACAAGGTCCTGACGCTTCACCTTCCCATCGCCGTTAATATCCCCAAGCTTCAGGATTCCCTCCGCCCCAAGGTGCTTGTATGCCTCATAAAACTTCTTGGGATTCCGGATCGCTTGAAGAAAGATCTTAATGTCCAGAGCATCGACCTTCCCATCGAAATTGAAGTCACCCTTCTTGATCGTGGAAGGATCAACAGTCTTGGTTTCCGTCGAAATGATCTTGACCGTGTCACCCGCCGCCCCCGTCGACAACCCGGCCAAAAATCCCATCGCCAACAAAACAAACATTGGCTTACATCCAACTCGTTTGCTTCTACGATCCATCGGTATTGGCTCCTGCTAGGCAAGGAATCTCATGACACCTCGATCTCCGCCGTCCTTGAAATCTCCAATATATTCCCGCCAATGCAAACGCTTGGGTAAGATGGGAAACCTGCGCCCAAACTTCAATCCAAACAACCATCCCTTCTTACCCAATCCCTGCAATCCTCCCGAGCCGCTTCTACCGTCTGTACCGGTTACACCGTCTCTATCAATCGCGCCACCCCTCCAAAAAGTCCGTCTGTACCATCTGGGCAATTTCCACTCTTTTCCCTCCTCACTCCTTCGTTCATATCGATAAACCATCCTCGCCAATGCAACACCTACGACACACCGACGCATACTCCACTACCCTCTAAATCAGCCCTCTCCAATCACCGATAATCAACATAGCTGATCCCGTTAACGGATCTTGGAAAAACGAACGTGCTGCTGACAACAGGCGCCCGGCCGACTCATTGCAGCAGCCCGCTCAATCTCGATCGTCTATCCCGGATTCGATCGAACCCTACTCACCGGCTCCCAGGGCCGCCCAGCCTACCCACCCATCTTCATCCAAATGCACATCAATCCACTCGCCCATTCCACCCCATCAACGCATCACCGCGGCAGCATCTACATCGTCGTTCTCGCCACATCCATGATCATCACCACCCTTGGCCTCGCCGCAATGTACACCGTCAAGGTCAAAAACCACAACACAAAAACCTCTTCCCAGGTCACCCAGGCCCGCATCGCCGCCCATTCCGCCATCGAAGTCGCCCTATACCAGCTCGCCTCCGATGACACCTGGCGCAACACCACCGCCGAAGGCCCACTCATCACCAACCTCCAGCTCGGCGACGCCGTCGTTGATGTCGATATTCGCGACCCCGTCGACACAGACTTCGCAAACGACCACAGCCACCCCGTCGTGCTCCAGGCCACCGCCACCATCGGACGCGGCAAATACATCACTTCCGTACAACTCCAACCCCACGGCCCGAAGGGCATCAACGCGCTCGAATACACCCTTACCTCAGGCGCTGACATCTACCTCGAAAATTCCACCATCACCACCGACTTCCCCATTGCCGCGAACGACGACATCGATGCCAATGCCTCCACCGTTAACGCCCGGGCATACGCCGCCGGTGACATCACCGGCTCCACCTACAACAGGGCAACCAATGCCTCCCTCACCGCCCGAACCCTTCCCGCTTCCGCCGCTCTCATCAGCGAATATGGCGGCAAGGCAACAGACATTTCCCTCACGAGTATCGCCCAGGTCGAATCAAATTTCCTCATCAATCAGGGTATGGAGAACGGCACCGAAGGATGGGTCGGCATCGGCGGCTCCCCAAACATTTCCACTCAGGCCTCCGTGCATCCCTCAAGAGGAGACGTCCTTCTCGTCTCTTCAAGAGCTTCCTCCTCCGAGGGCGTCGCCCAGGATGTCACCTCAAAGCTCACCGCCGGCGAACTCCACTACATCACCATCGATATCCATTCCGACAATAACCGCGACCTCCGCCTTGGCCTCATCCTTGTCGATGATACTGGCACGCGTACCATCGCCCTCGATATCAATATGGGTGTTAACGGCTGGGACAAACTCGAAGCAGACTTCACACCCACTTGGACAGGCACACTCCAGTCCGCGACCATCTTCGTGGATACCGTCGACGGTTCGTCCAATCATTTCTTCATCGATAATTCAAGGCTTCATCAAAAGAACATCGCCAGCGACCGCACTTTACAAAATCAGATACTTTCCCCAACCCAAAATCCTTACGGCATCGCCAACGCACTCGGAATCTACCGCATCGACTGCGGCGGACAACGCATCGTCATCGAAAACACACGCGTCATCGGCACACTCATACTCATCGATCCCTCTCCGGATTCCATCGTTCGCGGCTCAATCAACTGGATCCCCCTCCATACCGAACACTTCGCACTCATCACCAACAAATCCATCACGCTCGCACTCAGCCAGGCCGACCTCTCCGAAGCCACACAAGGCGCCAATTTCAACCCAACGGGTCATCCATACCCCTACCTGGATGGCACAACGGACATCGACGAAACGGACACTTACCCCTCAACGATCCAAGGCCTCATCTACTCCGCCGAAAACATCACGATCGAATCCGCCCCAATCGTCAAAGGCTCCATCATCACCGCGGGATCGATCAACATCATAAACGCAAATCTCAACATCACACGCCTCGCCTACCCCCTCATCTCACCCCCAAACGGCTTTTCGCGAACCAATCGCCCCCTCACCTTCACCCACGGCACATGGCGCAAACGCGTTACCGGTGGCTCAAACGATGGCGGCGTCGCCACCGTCGAATAATTTACCCCATCACTTCCCATCGCCCACGTTGCCAAATGGCTCGCTCCCTATCCACGCCACTACCCCGCTATCTATACACACTTCTACTTGTGCTGTAAGTACATCAAATTACCTAAACCCGGCTTCATTTCTTTCCGATCTCTGATATAACGGATCATCTTGCACACCGCGTAATCCCAATACCAGTCGCAGCTTCGTCTCTTTTCGACCAAACACACTGAAAGCCGCACACAGGTATTCCTCTCGGGAAATCTCAACCTGCGTGTCCGGCCGAATCTGAATCATTCCGGGGATCCAGAACAATCAAGGTTTACCCCTGCCCGGGGGATTTTGCGGTCTGCATACGCTTGCCGGCCACCGCTATCGTTATGCATTGGAATTTCAATCAACGCCGCCGACTCACTCCATTAACCCGCAACCGCGGCGGGATCTATATTGTCATCCTCGCGACATCCATGATCATGACCACTCTTGGCCTCGCCGCAATGTACTCGATCAAGGTCAAAAACCACAGCACAAAAACCTCTTCCCAGGTCACCCAGGCACGCCTCGCCGCACGTTCCGCCATCGAAGTCGCCCTATTTCAGCTCGCCTCCGATGACACCTGGCGTAACTCTACCGTCCAGGGCCCCCTTATCACCAATCTCCGGATCGGCAACGCAACCGTCGACATCGATATTCAGGACCCTGTCGATGCCGACTTCGCCAACGACGACAACCACCCCATCGTACTCAAAGTCACCGCCACCGTCGGACGCGGCAAATACATCACCTCCGTACAACTTCAACCCCACGGCCCAAAGGGCATCAACGCTCTCGAATACACACTCATCGCCGGCCAGAACATCTACGTCGAAAATTCCACCATCACCACCGATTTCCCCATCGCTGCAAACACCAACATCGATGCCAATACCTCCATCATCAACGCCCATACCTTCGCCGTCGACAACATCACCGGTTCCAGTTACACCAAATCAACCAACGCTAATCTAATCGTCCGTACACTTCCCGACGCCGCCGCTCTGATCAACGAATACACCGCTAACGCCAAAACCATCAGTTTCAACTCCATCCCGGAAGTCGATTCAAACTTCCTCGTCAATTCTCAGATGGAGAACGGCACAAACGGATGGATCAGAGTCGGCGGCTCGCCAAATATCGCAACCCAGGCTTCCGTGCATCCCACAAGAGGCAACGTTCTCATCGTCTCCTCCAGAGTCTCCGATTCTGAGGGTGTTGGCCAGGATATCACCTCAAAACTCACCGCCGGACAACTACACAACTTCACCATCGATGTCTGTTCAAAATTTGGTCGGGACATTCGACTCGGCATCACACTCATCGACGACGCCGGTACAAGAACAATTACACTCGGCGCCAATTATGGCGTTGCAGACTGGGACAGGTTCGAAATTGATTTCACACCCACTTGGACCGGCACGCTCCACTCCGCCATCATCTTCGTCGATACCGTTGACGGTTCAACGGAGTACTTCTTCATCGACAACGCTCGCCTCCACCTTAAAAGTACACCCACAGACCGAACCATTCAAAACCACGTAATCTCATCCAGACGAAACCCCTTTGGCGGGGTTAACCCCCATCACGGTATCTACCTCATCGACTGCGGCGGACAACGCATCGTCATCGAAAACACACGCATCGTCGGCACACTCCTCCTCATCGATCCCGCTCCCGATTCCGTCATACGCGGCTCAATCAATTGGCTCCCGCTCCAAAGCAACCAGCCCGTACTCATAACCAATAAATCCATTACCCTTGCCCTAAGCCGAATCGACCTTTCCGAAGAAACACAAAACACAAACTTCAACCCCGCAAACCACCCATACCCCTACCTCGATGGTGAAACCGATAACGACACCACAGACACTTACCCTTCAACCATCGAAGGCCTCATCTATTCCGCCGAAAACATTACCATCGAGTCCACCCCAAACATCAAAGGCTCCATCATCGCTGCCGGATCTATCAACGTCAGATACGCCGACCTCAACATCACCCGCCTCACTTACCCCCTAATCACCCCTCCCACAGGCTTCTCCCGAACCAACCGCCCTCTCACCTTCACCCACGGCACATGGCGCAAACGCGTCACCGGCGGCTCAAACGACGGCGGCGTCGCCGCCGTTAACTAGATACCTCCTCCACATCCCATTGCAGCAATCCACCCCTCGGAGTTATACTTCTCCTTCTAGCGGTGCTTACGCGCTGATGAACATTGTTCTGTACCCAACGCAACACACAAGCCCCAGGCCCGCCGGCATGAACACCGAAAACCTCGTCAACCAACACTACGGCTTCGGCCAAATCATGCAACGCATCACCTCAGGTCTCACCAACGCCGGCAAAGACCTCGAGAACCTCTCTGTCGACGACCTCGCCCCCATCGACGCCTTTCACACACGCGGCCGACACGCCACACTGGAACTCGCCGAACTCGCCAATATCCAACCCACCGACCTCGTCCTTGATGTCGGCTGTGGACTTGGCGGCGCCGCGCGTCACCTCGCCGAAACATACAACTGCAACGTCAACGGCATCGACCTTACCCACGAATACATTCAGGTCGGTATCGAACTCACCAGGCTCGTCAATCTTGGCGATCGCGTCCATCTCCAACAGGCCTCCGCCCTCGACCTCCCTTTTGATGACGATTCCTTCGATGTCGTATGGACCGAGCACGTCCAGATGAACATCGCAGACAAACACAACTTCTACGCCGAAATCGTCCGCGTCCTCAAGCCCGGTGGTCGATTCCTGTTCCATGATATATTCCGCGGCACAGCCCCCGATGAACCCGTCTACCCTGCCCCTTGGGCCGAAGACCAGTCTATCTCACACCTCGCCATCGAAGACCACGCCCAATCCATTTTTCAGTTCGTCGGTCTGGACATCCACCACTGGATTTCAAAGGTAGATCAATCACTCGAATTCTTCAAAAACACCGCCGCCAGGATCGCCGCCGAAGGCCCGCCCCCCATCGGCATCCACCTCCTCATGGGCGACAACGCCTCCGCCAAGATACAGAACTATGTCCAAAACCTTTCCAACGCCCGCACCACCGTATCCATGGGCCTCGCCCATAAGCCTTCCGCTTAAATTCACCCAACACTTCCTATAATGCCGTCGTGACCACCCCTACTTCTCCAACATGCTCCCTGATCCTACCTCTGGCCATTCTCTTCACCATGCCATCCCACGCCGTAAAAATCACCAAACCCCCAACACCAATAATTCAAACTCCACGCCCCTTATCACCCTCTACCTAAGCGTCGCCTCCGCCCGCTCCTGGGACCACAACCAAATCACCTCCACACTCCTGAATGCCGTACTCC
>JANQQT010000040.1 GCA_028284925.1 Phycisphaeraceae bacterium
CCCACCCATCTTCAACCCCACCAGCTTCCTCGCAAGCCCCCGCTCACTTATTTCCTTCAACGCCTCCTGCCCAATAAACCCCTCCCCTTCATCATCCCCCTCCCGCTCGCCCTTGTCTAAAACCACCCCAAACCCCAACCCCGCCTCCAACGGATTAATTTCCTCACTCAACTCATGCCCATACAAAGGCATCCCCGCCTCCAACCGCAACGAATCCCGACACCCCAATCCAGCCGGCACAAGACCACTCTCTCCCTCATTACCTTTAAACAACGTCTTAAACGCCATCCCCGCCATATTTGCCGGCAGGATCACCTCAATCCCATCCTCACCCGTATACCCCGTCCGTGAAATCGTCATTTTAAAAATCACCATACTCTTCTGCACAAAGTGATACCGCTTCAGCCCCGGAACCTCCTCGCTGAACTTCCCAATAAAATCCATCACCGCTGGCCCCTGCACCGCCACCATCGCCGTCTTCTTCGTCATATCAACAATCTTCACCTTCAAGTCTCCCTTCACCTCCTCAAAATGACCCAGCAACTTCTCCCGGTTACTCGCATTACAAACCATCAGCCAGTGGTCCTCATACCGATACACCAGCACATCGTCCCGCACCCCACCTTTCTCATTGCACACCAGCGAATACCGACACTGTCCCACATTCATATCACTCACCCGCCGCGTACAAAGCCTCTCCAGCATCCTCCTCGCATCCTTCCCCCCAAACTTCACTCGCCCCATATGCGACACATCAAAAATCCCCCCAACCCTCCTCACCGCCTTATGTTCATCCAGGATCGACCCATAATGCAGCGGCATCTCCCAACCCGCAAAATCCACCATCTTCGCTCCGCGATCCAAATGAAACTTATGAAACGGCGTCTGATTCAAACTCAATGCCCAATTCCTTTATCCAGTCAATCCCTGATTCAATATCCACAAACCCCTCCAAACCCTCCCCCTTCCCACTCCGCGCGGACTGTACACCCTCCGCCCCACACTGTCCACCACTCCCCCACAACCTCTCCCCAATTTACGCCCTTCAGCTCCAAAAACACCCTCCACCTCCCCAAATCCCCCATCCCCCCTTATCCACCCCTTTACCCAACCCTATTTCCGCATCGCAATCCAGTAAAATCCATTCCTGACGCTTCAGGCCACCAAAAACAAGTATTTCCTCGTATTTTTAGCAACTTTCTCCTCACACCCCCTTAACCCCAAAGTAATGCATGATTAGACTAGCTAATCTTATGAACTGTTGACATTAATCATCCTGATGTTAAAATGGCCGAGCTATGCATATGGACGCTATCAGACTGTTTTGTGACGTCGCAAGGCACCGCAGCATCTCACGCGGCGCACAATTATCCCACATCACCCAATCCGCCGCCTCGCAACGCATCCAGGCACTTGAAAAAGAACTCGGCTCACAACTCGTCGACCGCTCCAAACGTCCCTTAAAGCTCACCGAAGCAGGCGAAATCTACTTCCGGGGGTGTCACGCCATCGTCGATCAATACCAGCGACTCTGTGCTCAACTCAACGGCACAGCCGCCAACGGCTCACAACTCAAAGGTGAAGTCACCGTCGCGGCAATCTACTCCGCCGGCATCGACCTTCTCAATCAGGTCAAAGCCGACTTCCAGCACATCCACCCCGATGTCGATATCGCCATCGACTACCTCCAGCCACAGACCGTTTACGAACGCGTCAAGGATCAGCACTTCGACATCGGCATCCTCTCCTACCCCCAGAGATGGACAGGCCTTGCCTCCATTCCCCTCCGAAACGAATCAATGGTCCTCGTCGCAAGACCCGGCCACCCCCTCCTTGATCTTGAGGTCGTCAAACCCGAAAATCTCGCAGGCCGGCGCATGGTCACCTTCGACCGCGCCCTGCCCATCGGGCGACGAATCGCACGATTTATTCGCGAACACGATATTGCGGTTGATCTCGTCAGCCATTTCGACAATATTGATACAATTAAGCAATACGTGGCACAGACGGATTCCGTCGCAATCTTGCCCGACAGAACCGTCATCCGTGAAGTACAGTCAGGAACTCTGGCTTCGGCGACTCTGTCGCCACGCCTGTACCGACCCGTGGCGCTGGTGTATGCACGCCAAAGACAACACACATATCCGGTACAGGTCTTTCGTGAGTTTTTATTGAACTATGAGGCGTCGCGCAAACCCCTCGATGACACCGTCTCGAACAAACACGCGACCGCGAAGCTGATGAACTAACCATCCGTCACCTTCGCATGGCATGATAGGCAAAGCCCGTTCTACGGGAGGACATCAATATGTCACACGCGTTTCCAAAGAAGCGGGGTCTGTACGACCCGGCCAACGAAAAAGATAGTTGCGGTGTAGGCTTCATCGCACACATCAAAGGCGGACGCTCCCACCAGCTCGTACTCGATGCCGACCAGATGCTTCAACGCATGGACCACCGCGGTGCATGCGGCTGCGAAGCCAACACCGGTGACGGCGCAGGTATGCTTACCTCACTGCCACACGAATTCCTCACCAAAGTCGCCGAACATGACCTCGGCAGAAAACTTCCCGAACCCGGAAAATTCGGTGCCGGTAATGTCTTCCTCCCAACCAACAACGACGAAAGAGAAATCTGCAAGGCCGCCGTCGAAAAAATTATCCGCGACCAGAAACAAATCCTCGTCGGCTGGCGAAAAGTTCCCGTCGATCCCGACGGCGCAGACATCGGCCCAACCGCACGCTCCGCCGAACCCGTCATCGAACAACTCTTCATCGAAGCCTCCGATGAATGCGATGCCGACGCCTTTGAACGCGAACTCTACATCATCCGAAAACGAGCCAGCCAGTTCCTTCGCACCAACGAAAACCTCAAGCAAGGCAAGATGTTCTACATCTGCTCCCTCTCCACCAAGGTCATCGTCTACAAAGGTATGCTCGCCAGCTTCCAGCTACTCAAGTATTACCCTGACCTCTCAGATGAGTCCTACGTCAGCCATCTCGCCATGGTCCACTCCCGCTTCTCCACCAACACATTCCCCTCTTGGGACCGCGCACAACCCTGCCGTTTCATGAGCCACAACGGTGAGATCAACACACTCCGCGGCAACTCAAACTGGATGGCCGCACGTGAAGGTGTCGCCCAATCCGAACATTTCAAACGCGACCTTCCTCGTGTCTTCCCCGTCGTCGAACCCGACTGCTCCGACTCCGGAACGTTCGACAACGTCCTCGAGTTTCTCCTCATGACAGGCCGATCCCTCCAGGAATCCGTCATGATGATGATCCCCGAGGCATGGGAATCCCACGAAACCATGCCGGAAAACAAACGCGCATTCTACGAGTACCACTCCTGCCTCATGGAACCCTGGGATGGTCCAGCCTCCATCGTCTTCACCGATGGCCAGTACATCGGCGCCGTCCTCGACCGTAACGGTCTTCGACCCAGCCGCTACTACATCACCCACGATGACCGCGTCATCATGGCCTCCGAAGTCGGTGTCGTCCCCGTCGAACCCGACAACGTCAAATACAAAGGACGCCTCCAACCGGGCCGCATGTTCCTCGTCGACTTCGAAGACGGTCGCCTCATCCCCGATGCCGAACTCAAAAACGAATTCGCAAACCGTCGTCCCTACCAGCAATGGATGCGAGACCAACGCATCGACCTCTCCGACCTCCACCCCAACGAAGAACCTCACGCCTTCGACCCCGATTCCCTCCTCCAGCGCATGCAGGCATTCGGCTACACCACCGAAACCATGCAGTTCATGCTCATCCCTCTCGTCAAACAACTACGTGACCCCGTCGGCTCAATGGGCAACGACTCTTCCCTCGCATGTCTCTCCGACAAGCCGCGAATGCTCTACGACTATTTCAAGCAACTCTTCGCTCAGGTCACCAATCCCGCCATCGACTCCATTCGCGAAGAAGTCATCATGTCCCTCGAGTGCTACATCGGCCCCGAAGGGAACCTGCTCGAATCCACACAGCAACACGCACACCGCCTTCGCGTCCCCCACCCCGTCCTCACCAACGAGGAACTCGCCGCCCTCAAACACATGGACCACCGTGGATGGAAGTCCAAAGTCATTGACATCACCTTCCCACGCGAAGACGGCGCCGCCGGCATGACCGCCGCCCTCGATCGCATTTGTGCAGAAGCCTCCGCCGCAATCTTTGAAGGCTACTCCCTCCTCATCCTCTCCGACCGCGAAGTCTCACACGATCGCGTCCCCATCAGCTCCCTCCTCGCATGTGGCGCAGTGCACCACCACCTCGTCCGCACACACGAACGCACACGAATCGGCATCGTCCTCGAATCCGGCGAAGCACGCGAAGTACACCACTTCTGCCTCCTCGCCGGTTACGGTGCCGATGCCGTCAACCCCTACCTCGCTTTCGAATCACTTTGGCAGGCCCAGCGAGAAGGCCTCCTCGAAGGTGATAAGTACGATGACGATGAGAAAATCGTCAAGTGCTACCGCAAAGGCGTCGCAAAAGGCATGCTCAAGGTCTTCGCCAAGATGGGCATCTCTACGCTCCGCTCATACAAAGGCGCTCAGATCTTCGAAGCCGTCGGCCTCGCACAGGATGTCATCAGCCGCGCCTTCTGCGGAACCGCCAGCCGCATCGCCGGAATCGACATCAACGTCGTCGCCGAAGAAGCGCTCCGTCGTCACGCCGTCGGTTACCCCGAACGCGAACAGGTTCGCCTTCCCGTCCTCGCCAACGTTGGCGAAATGCACTGGCGCGCCGATGGCGAACGACACATGTGGGACCCCCAGTCCATCTCAGACCTTCAGGTCGCCGCTCGAACTGGAGACGAGGAAACCTACTGGCGTTTCGCCAAACACGTCAACGAGCAATCCACACGCAGTTGCGCCCTCAGAGGCCTTCTCAAGTTCAAACCCGCCGCAAACGGCAAATCCATTCCACTCGACCAGGTCGAACCCACCTCCGAAATCGTCAAACGTTTCGCAACCGGCGCCATGAGCTTCGGCTCAATCTCCGCCGAATCACACGAAGCGCTCGCCATCGCACTTAACCGTCTCGGTGGAAAATCAAACACCGGTGAAGGCGGTGAGGAACCCGAACGCTGGACACCCGACCCCAACGGCGATTCCCGTCGCTCCGCCATCAAACAGGTCGCCTCCGGTCGCTTCGGCGTAACCATCCAATACCTCGCCAACGCCGATGAACTCCAGATCAAAATCTCCCAGGGCGCAAAGCCCGGCGAAGGCGGCGAACTCCCCGGTAAAAAAGTCGATGAACGCATCGCACGCGTCCGCCACTCTACTCCCGGCGTCGGCCTCATCTCCCCGCCTCCACATCACGACATCTACTCCATCGAAGACCTCAAACAGCTCATCCACGATCTCAAAAACTCAAACCCCTCCGCACGTATCAGCGTCAAACTTGTCTCCGAAGTCGGCGTCGGCACAGTCGCCGCAGGCGTCGCCAAAGCATTCGCCGACCATATCCTCATCTCAGGTCACGATGGCGGTACCGGCGCCTCACCCATCACCTCCATCAAACACGCGGGTCTCCCCTGGGAACTCGGCATCGCTGAAACCCACCAAACCCTCGTCCTCAACGGCCTCCGAAGCCGCGTCGCACTCCAAACCGATGGCCAGATGAAAACCGGCCGCGATGTCGCCATCGCAGCGCTCCTCGGCGCCGAAGAATTCGGCTTCTCCACCGCCCCGCTCATCACCCTCGGCTGCATCATGATGCGTAAATGCCACCTCAACACCTGCCCCGTCGGTATCGCCACGCAGGACGTCGAGCTACGCAAAAAATTCCGCGGCTCACCAGACCACGTCGTCAACTACCTCTTCATGGTCGCCGAGGAAACACGCCAAATCATGGCCGAACTCGGATTCGCAACCGTCAACGAAATGATCGGCCGCGCAGACGCCCTCGAAATCGACGATGCCGTCGAACACTGGAAAGCACAGGGCCTCGACCTCTCCCCAATTCTCACCGTCGCTCACAACCCCACCAACGACGACCTCTTCTGCACGCGCGAACAGGACCACGGCCTCGAACTCGCCCTCGATAACAAACTCATCGAACTCGCACAACCCGCCATCCAAAACGGCGAACCCGTCGAAATCGAATCCGAAATCATCAATATCAACCGCGTCGTCGGAACCATGCTAAGCCACGAAATCGCCAAAAAGTGGGGCATGGATCTCCTCCCGCATAACACCGTCAAGATCAAACTCTACGGTTCCGCCGGCCAGTCCCTCGGTGCATGGCTCGCCAAAGGTGTCTCCATCACACTCGAAGGCGATGCCAACGACTACGTCGGAAAAGGTCTCTGCGGCGGTAAGATCGTCATCTACCCGCCGCACAACAGTTCCTTCACCCCCGAAGAAAACATCATCGTCGGCAACGTCTGCCTCTACGGCGCGACCAGCGGCGAAGCATTCTTCCGAGGCCGCGCCGCCGAACGCTTCTGTGTACGAAACTCCGGCGCCCAGACCGTCATCGAGGGCGTCGGCGATCACGCCTGCGAATACATGACCGGCGGTTGCATGGTCGTACTCGGACCAACCGGCCGAAACTTCGCCGCAGGGATGTCCGGCGGCATCGCATACGTATGGGATGTCGATGGCGACTTTCTCACCAAATGCAACCTCGGTACCGTCCAACTCGAACAGGTCGAAACCGATGAGGACATTAAGCAACTCAAAACCCTTATCGAAAAGCACCACGCCGCCACCAACTCCACCGTCGCCCGCCAGGTCCTCGACCAGTTCCCCGACATCCTCAAACAGTTCGTCAAGGTCATGCCCATCGACTACAAACGCGTCCTCATGGAACGAAAGGCAAAAAGTGAAACGCAGCAGATGCCTCTGGTGGAAACAGCTTCCGTTTCAGGCGAGGGAAGGATCCGTGGATGATTTCCGTAATGCCGACATTCATTCTTGGGTTGTGGATGGCGTACACACCGTTCGCAATGGAGGATGACATGGACTGGGTTCACCAGGTCAACAATGTAGTTACGGAACTAATGCCCACACTGCCTCCCCTGACAGGTGGTGACGAACTCTCCAACCATCAGGTACTGCCCGCCAATGACCGCGTCTCCGATGAAACCAGAAAAGTTATCCTCCGCGATCAGAAACGCAGACCTCGCCTCTTCCTCCTCATGACAGAGGCCGGCGACCGGGATCTCGTTCTCAAACACGCTTCGACGGCAATCAACACACGAGAATTGCTCGGCGAACAACTGGGTGAATCCGTCCTAACCCCTTTACACCACGATCAGAAAAATGGCTGGCGTTTCGCCGTCTACGACTACTGCAAACCCTTACCCGACTCCAACTGGGGAAGAAGATTCCACGCATTCAGGACGTTGCCCCGCGTAGCCGATTGGCTGCATGACGTTGTGCAAAGCACAAAGAAACCAGCTCCCCTCGACCAGGTCAGAAAGCGCCTGGTCGCCATCTCCAAATTCCAGGGCCTCTCCCGGCAATCCGCGCAACACGCCATGCACGCCCTCGACCGACTTGAAAGCGGTGATTGGAATCCCAGCTCATCATTCTCCCACGACGACCTGTGGCGAAGCAACATTCTCCATCACTCGCGGTTTAACCCGGAAAAGTATGGCGGAAACCGTCGATTCGTAGTCATCGACTGGCCCGGCGCACGCCTCGATGGATACCCCTTTTACGACCTCCTTCGAATACACCACTCATTCTCAAAACCCGGTCGACGTTTCAGGAACGACATCACCAAACATTGCCAAATCCTGGATTGTTCTACAGACGATATTTTCTCCTATACCCTCACCGCCCTCGGCAAGCACGCCCTTGACTTGCGCAACTTTCCACGCGAACGGTTCATTCGCACCGTTGAGTCCCTGAGAGTCTACCTCGGAGGTGTCATAAATGGATGTTGACCAAGTGCCTCAGGCCACGGACCGTGCACAACAAAAGGCATCCGCCTTGCCCGCCCATCTCAGGTTCCCGCAGCCCAACGATTCCGTCGAGGATGCGCCCAACTGTCAATTGGTCCGATTGGCCGGCGAACGCGGTTATCAGGCCGCGCTCGAATCCGAACTCGACGAAGCAAACCGCAAGTACGTCTCGAACCCCGCACGCCTCACCGTACTCGAACTTCCCGATATTCAACAGTCAGACGACCTCCTTGAAATCGGCGCAAGCCTCGGCCAAATGACCGTCGAACTCGCCACACGCGCCAAGTCCGTCACAGCAATCGAAGTCTCCCCTCGACAGGCCTATTTCCTCCACGAACGCTGCAAACAACAGGAACTCGATAACGTATCCGTACATATCGGAGGCGATGATTGTCGACTCCCTTTCCCCGATGCCTCCTTCGATGTCGTCATTTTCAACCTCGTTTTCGAATGGTGCGCAACCCGACTGCCGGATGAATCCTTCCAGGCCGGTCAACAACGTATGCTCAACGAAATCTCCCGCGTCCTCAGGCCCGGCGGACGCATGCTCCTTAATACCAAAAACCGATACGCATTGATGCTCCTGATCGGAAAACGCGATCCGCATCTCTTCAACTTAAGATTCGGAAACGCCCTACCCCGCTTCATCGCAAACCTGCTGACCGCTAAGAAACAGAAAAAAGAAGGCAGGCTGATGGGGAGGCTGTATTCATTCAGAAAACTCAACCGAATGATCAGGGAAGCCGGTTTCGAAACGATTCAAAACTTCTGGCTCGCGCCCGAAATGCGATTCCCCAACCATGCTGTCGAAACGACTTCAACCAGCATCAATGAACTGCGAAGAAAAGCACCCACGGATATCGGCGAATTCCGATCCACCCGATGGATCATGAAATTCCTGCCCGCTTTTCTCGTGAAGCACCTTACACCCGGACTCTGTAACGTCGCAACAAAACCCAGCTAACCATCACGGAAACTCAAACGTGCCTCCGCTTGATTTCAAGGATAACACCCATGGGAAAGCCCACCGGATTTAAAGAATTCCAACGTCAAACCGTTCCCTACCGCGACCCCGTCCTCCGTCTAGGCGACTACGGTGAGATCTTCACCGAACCGCCCGTCGAACACCTCCAACAGCAGGGCGCACGCTGTATGGATTGCGGTGTACCCTTCTGCCAGTCCATCAATGGCTGTCCCGTCGACAACCTCATCCCCGAATGGAACGACCTCGTATACAACAACCGCTGGAGAGATGCTCTCGACCGTCTCCACAAAACCAATAACTTTCCCGAATTCACCGGCCGCGCCTGCCCCGCTCCATGCGAAGGTGCCTGCGTCCTCGGCATCACCGACCCTCCCGTTACCATTAAGAACATCGAAAACGCCATCATCGATCGCGGCTTCGCCGAAGGATGGATCACACCCAACCTACCCGAAAAACGAACCGGCAAAAAAGTTGCCATCGTCGGCTCCGGCCCTGCAGGACTCGCCGCCGCGGACCAGCTTAACAAAGCCGGACACCTCGTCACCGTCTACGAACGCGCCGACCGCATCGGCGGCCTCCTCATGTACGGCATCCCCAACATGAAACTCGGCAAAGACGTCGTAGACCGTCGCGTTGATTTACTCCGGGAAGAAGGCATCACCTTCATCACCAACGCCAACGTCGGCCCCGCCGATGCCGATGTCACCCAAATCTCCACCGCACACCGCGAAACCAAAAACATCGACCCCGCAAACCTCCTCGATGAATTCGATGCCGTCCTCCTCGCCACCGGCGCCACCAAACCGCGCGACCTCCCCATCCCCGGTCGCGAGCTCTCCGGCATCTACATGGCAATGGAATTCCTCACCGCCAACACCAAATGCCTCCTCGATGACAACAACGATGAACTCATCTCCGCCGAAGATAAAAACGTCGTCGTCATCGGCGGCGGCGATACCGGAACCGACTGCATCGGCACGTCCATTCGCCAGGGCTGCAAATCCATGATCAACCTCGAAATCGTCCCCCAACCACCCGATGAACGCGCCCCCGACAACCCCTGGCCCCAATGGCCCCGAATCTTCCGCACCGACTACGGTCACGAAGAATCCGCCGTCAAATTCGGCTCCGACCCCAGAACCTACACCGTCGAAACCGTCGATTTCATCTCCGATGGAAACGGTGCCGTCAAAGCCATCAAGACCGTACAGGTCGACTGGTCCAAACCACAGGAAAACGGCCCGCCCTTCTCACGCATCGAAGGCTCCGAAAAGGAACTACCCGCCGATATCGTCCTGCTCGCAATGGGTTTCCTCGGCCCCGAAGCCTACCTCGCCGAATCACTAGGCCTCGATCTCGACCCACGCTCAAACTACAAGGCACAACACGGCCCGTTTGCCACCAGCATCGAAAAAGTCTTCGCCGCAGGCGACTGCCGACGCGGCCAGTCCCTCGTCGTCTGGGCCATCAACGAAGGGCGCGGCGCAGCACGCTCCATCGACCGGTTCCTCATGGGCGACTCACGCCTCCCCGCACCCGGCATCGCCATGGCCGATGCCGTCTGACCAACGACCCCAATCAGCCTCACCGCGGGGTACCTGTATACACCCCTCGCTGACGCCGCGCGCCTCCTCAATTTACCTCCCTACAATATCCGACCATTAACCTCCCACCCCCCTCGCGTCTCAGAACGCACACGCAAGGATCCAATATGTTCGTAGTAAATACCGAAAACGTTCCCGGTTACGACACCGTCGAAATCAAAGGCCTCGTCCAGGGCAACACCGTACGCGCCAAACATGCAGGACGCGATATCGCCGCAGGACTCAAAAACCTCGTCGGCGGTGAACTCAAAGGCTACACCGAACTCCTCACCGAAGCACGACGCCAATCCGTTCAACGCATGATCGGCCAGGCTCAACAACTCGGCGCAAACGCCATCGTCAACGTTCGCTTCTCAACCAGTGCCGTCACCTCCGGAGCCGCCGAACTTTACGTCTACGGCACAGCCGTCCTCCTTCATCCCCAATCCCAAAACGCCCCGCCCCCTCCCGCTCAAACCGTCCAGGCCCCAACGCCCGATCCCGGAGTCCAACAATAATGCGACCCGGAACCACAATCGCAATCCTCTTATTCGCCGTCCTCGGCTCCTTGACCACCGTCGCTCTCGCCGATGTCTATGTCGTCGACCAGCAACTGCCCCTGATGGGTCAGGAGGAAGTTGACCCTGTCTCGGACACCATCATCTGGGATATTCTCATCCCGTTCTCCGGCTTCATCGGACTCATCGTCTTGGGCCTCGTTTGCGGAAAAATCAACGAAAACAATCATCTCAAACGACTCAAGCAACGTGAATCCCAGTCACGCGATGTCCTCGTTACTGAAATCAAATCCTACCCCTTCCACTCTTCTCACCCCCAAGCCCCGCCACCCGCCGTCTACATCGGTGAAGTCGTCATCGCCGCAGACTACCTCAAGACATTCCTCGCAAGCCTTCGAAACATATTTGGCGGCGAAGTCAAAAGCTTTACCATCCTCCTCGAACGTGCACGCCGCGAAGCCGTACTCCGAATCGTCGAACAAGCACGTACCGCAGGCTACAACGCCGTCTGCAACGTAAGATTCGAAACCACCGCAATCGGCCTCGCCGGTAGCGTCGCCGTCGTCGCCGCAGGAACCGCCTACTACCGCAACCCCTAACCGCTCCACATTTCTCGCTACACAAATCCCACACCAAACCCATGACTCGTCCAAACGACCCACATTCCGTCGAACACGAGCCTCACTTCCAGCGTCGCCTATTCGAAACCGACCCCAGCGAAGATACCGTCGACCGCCTCGACCTCTCAGATCAAACCGTCGACCAAAGTGTCAATCACACCGTCTGGGATGAACCCGGCCTCGCCAATCGCTACACCCAAAACCAACCCGAAAGCCTCTTCACTTATTACAACTGGATGAATGCCCGCGCACAACAAACCTCTCTCGCATTCTCCTGGGGCATCGTCGCACTCATCCTCCTCTTCACCGGCCCGTTGTCCATCATCGGAACGCTTCTTGAACAGGCCCTGAATTCCTTTTCCGTCGGCCCAAGAGCATTCGCTGGCATTCTCACAGTCACCGTCATTGGCCCCGTCGTGGAAGAAGCCATGAAAATCTTCCTCGCCGCATGGATCATCGAAACGCGCCCTTATCTCTTTAAATCCACATCGCAAATCATCATCTGCGCACTCGCCGGCGGACTCGGATTCGCCGCCATCGAAAACGTCATGTATCTCTACGTCTACATCCCCAATGCTCCGGACTCCCTCTGGCTCTGGCGATGGACCATCTGTGTCGCCCTCCACACCATCTGCACACTCATCGCCGGAATCGGCCTCGTCCAAATCTGGAAAAACGCCTGGAAACAAAAACGAAAACCACAACTCGCCGATGCCGCACCATGGATCATCGCCGCCGCTATCGTCCACGGCCTGTACAACGCCACAGTGACTATCCTCGAACTCACCTCAAAAACCTTCTAACAAGCGTACGCTTAACTCGCATAGCCTCCTCCGCACTTCAATCCACGCGCCCTTGCTTGTGACGCGCCGCGAAACGCGCCCATTCGTGCGAATCAGGGGCTACCCACCACAAATACCTCACACAAGAATACTCTCATCACCCATTTTTTCTTGCTCCCTCTTCTAAAACTCCATGCATACGACACCCTCCCACCCCCATAACACAAACTCCCAGATCCTCTCCTAACCAAGCGCATCCAACTTCCGGGGGGGGATGAAAAAACCCGACCATGCCAGATGTGGTCGGGTTCTCTTCTTGCGGATTGTACTTCTAATTGCTTTAAGACTTCAAGGTCGACCAGCCGGCGTCAACGCATCAATATCATCAACCGTCACAACATTCAGCTTTAACCCAGAGTCATACTGCCGCTTACCCACCACACCCACATACTGGCCAAGCAGCTTCGCAATATTATCACCTTCACGCGGACGAATATACGCCGCCGTCCTTCGCGTCAGCGGATTAACCACACGATACAACAAAGGCAGTCGCTCACCCGTATACAGCGATGACGCAACCAGCCGACCCACCACAATATACTCCTTCGGCTTGAGAACCTGGCTCACCTTACGCGCACGCGTTTGGTCAATCGTCTGATTCTCAAACTTTCGAATATCCGCCAATCGCTCACGAACCTCCTGTTGCGTCTTGATCCAGTCAAGCCGAGCCTTGATCAACGCCTGGTCTTCCTTCGAGATATTCTCCGCGGTCAGCAGCTTGTTATACGCCAGCTTCAATTCCCCCAAAGGTTGATCCGCCGCATCCAACTTCGTCGCCGCAAAAAACTGTTTCTCAAGACCTTTAAGGTCCGTCGCATCAATCTTGACCTTCGGCCTATTATCCTTCGTTCCATCCGTGGTCGAAATCGTATTACCACCACTCGAAAAACGAATCGTCTTAATACCCGCCCGTTGTGCCGTCCGAATCACCGTGCGAATATGCGAAAAGTCCACATTCCGCGCCGCCGACACCGTAATCGCCGTCGCCGGATTATTCGCCACCAAATCACGAAACTGGCTCAATATCGCCTGATCACGAAAGATCCGCCCCTTCAAATCAATCGCGCCGTCAAACAAAACATTCACCACATCAGGCTTCGCCGTAGGAGTCTTATCCAACACCGGCTTCACCGGTTTCTTCACGACCGGCGGATCAGGCTTCACCGGCTTCTTCACGACCGGCGGATCAGGCTTCACCGGCTTCTTCACGACCGGCGGGTCAGGCTTCACTGGCTTCTTCACCACCGGTGGATCAGGCTTAACAGGTTTCTTCACAACAGGAGCATTCGCCTTCTTCCACGCCGCAATCTCCTCCGCCGTCGCCTTACGCACATACTCCTTGAAAATAAACAGGTCAACCCCATCAGGCGGCTCAATCTTGTAATAATCGCCCTGCGCCCCCAACACCGACACCTCATCACCATCCTTCAACATCACCTGCGTGCGATAACTCTTATCAGGCCCCGCCGGCGAAGGTGCCCGCACACGAACACGATTTCCCTTAATCGTTCCCTTCTTGCCGTCCGCACCCAGCGTCACATACTCCTTCGCAACAAAACTGAACGAACCCGGCAACGGCTTCACATGGTACCAACCCCACAAACTGTCACGCACCTCCACCACATCTCCCTGCTTCGCATAACTCACGCGATAATAGTTCTTACCCGCACCCGCCCTCACATTCACACTTTCTTCGGTAACCACCCCGATGAATGGCCTCACCTTCTCGGTTTGACCAAAAGCGGCACTTGAGAATATAACCCATACCAGGCATAAGCCTGAATATTGAATAACTTTCCTTGTCATGGTGCACATCCTTGCTTGGGTTGGTAACATATCGAAACTAACGCCAAAGGAGGCGATCGTCAAGGAAGGCACGGACGCTGTGGATAGTCTGGCGGTTCAGTCCCACACGCCCAAGCCCCCTGTTAAAGAGCATCGGACGCGCAATGAATCAATCTGCAATTTGTTTATCGGTCGTTACATTAACGCTTATCTCCGCACTCGCGGGCTGTATCAGTCCACTCCCAAAGGACAACTCCATACAGCTCAAAAACTACATCATCAAATCCCACTCCAGACAGACATCAGCCGTCAAAGACGCCAAACCAAACGTCCTCAACTACAAAGCTGAACCCCTCGATTTTGAAAAAGACGAAAAACGTGTCAAACAACTCCTCGAAAAATACGGCCCCGACCTCTACAAATCCGAAAAAATCGACCTCGGAAACGGCCTCGATGGGAAAAAATCCCAAACCATAGGCCTTTCACTCGAACAAACCATCCGACGCGCCGTCAAACACAACCTCGAAGTCAAAATCGCCCAACTCGCCCCAGCCATCTCCCAAGCCCAGATCATCGCAGCACAAGCCGCCTTCGATACCGTCTTTTTCTCCAACTACACACTCACTCGAGCCGATCAGCCCCAGCCCGCCACCGTCATCAGTGATACGCAATCTGTCGCGCTTCAGGAACGCGCCGGCGTCACGCACAATCTCGAAACCGGCATCCGAAAACGCCTCTCAACAGGTGGTCAGCTCTCACTCTCCACCACCATGAACTACAACGAAAACAAATCCTCCGTCCGAACAACCCCCAACCCCGCCAACCTCGTCTCCGTAACCGCCCAACTCACCCAACCCCTCATGAGAAACTTCGGCGCCCAGATCACACGCGCCCAGATCATGCTCAACCGCAACGCACACCAACGCGATGTCCTCAACCTCTACACGCAGATGCTCACAACTCTTGGAGCCGTCGAAAGCGCATACTGGCGGCTCCGTTTCTCCCTCGACCAATTCGCCATCCGCACAGCCCTCCTCCAACGCACACGCGCCACACGCAACAAGGTCAAGGAACGCCTCGCCCTCGACGGAACCCCTGCCCAGCTCTCCCAGGCCAACTCTCTCGTACACCTCCGCGCCCTCGACCTCATCGCCGCCGAACGTCAGCTCCGCGAGTCAAGCGATGAACTCAAACGCCTCATGAACGACCCTCAACTCCCCATCGCCGGCGAAATCGTCATCCTACCCACCGATGAACCCATCGACATCCCCGTTACCATCAACCTCGTAGACTCCATCCTCACCGCCCTCAAAAAACGCCCCGAACTCAAACAGGCCCTCCTCTCCATCGACGACACCTCCATCCGACAAGGTGTCGCCGATAACCTCCGCCTCCCGCGACTAGACCTCAACCTCCAACTCCAATACTTCGGCCTCAACCACAACTTCTCTCAGGCATGGAAAAACCTCTCCGGCATCAACTACGTCAACTATGTCCTCGGCCTCCAGTTCGAACAACCCTTCGGCAACCGCGAAGCCGAAGCCAACCACACTCAGGCCCGCCTCTCTCGCCTCGCCGCCACCCTCCAGTACCGCAACACCGCCAACGAAATCGTCGCCTCCGTCAAAGGCGCACTCCGAGCGCTCAAATCTTCCTACGCCGGTCTCCAGGAAGCCCGCAAAGCCCACCTCTCCGCCGCCGAAAACATGCGCATCAACGACGAGCGACAACGCGAATTCGAACGCCAGACACCCGAATTCCTCCTCAACCAGCAACTCGACTCCCAGGCCCGCCTCGCAGAAGCGGAAATCCGCTACTCTCAGTCCATCCTCGACTACAACATCTCCATCATCCGTCTCCACCAGGTCCAGGGAACCCTTTTCGACCACAACAAAATCCAGATCAACCTCCCCAAGGACATGGTTCGCGATCTCAACCCCAAAAAACTCCCCGCCCTAACACCCTTCAGCCCGCCACAAAAGAATCCCGTTCGCTAATCGCGCACCCAAAAACATCGTTTCCCGTCCAATATCAATGGTTTTCTCGCAAATCCCTCGATCATCAACCCCATACAACCCTCATCCCCGCCCCCCGTACGCCCGTTCAGGACACCATATCCACACATCCTTTCTTCAACTCAAATCAATGCCCCTTCCGATAATATTCCAATTCCTGCTCATAAACGCAACGCCATGAAGCTTGACGTTTTAAGAAAAGTCGTTCGCGAACGCGACCTACCAACACTCGGCTCTCGCTACCGCGATACCGGTAATGCCGTCGTGCTCTGCCACGGCTGCTTCGACATCGTCCACCCCGGTCACATCCGATACCTCCAGTTCGCCCGACGCCAGGGCGACATCCTCGTCGTTTCCCTTACCGGTGACGATGCCATCGAAAAATCAGATGGCACACGTCCCTACATCCCCCAGGAACTCCGCGCAGAATCCCTCGCCTCACTCGAATTCGTCGACCACGTCGTCATCGCAGATGACCCCACCGCGGAACCCATCATCCGCGACCTCTCGCCACACGTCTACATCAAGGGCAAGGAATACGAGCACTCCACCGATCCCCGCTTCATCGCCGAAAAAAAACTCGTCCAGTCCCTCGGCGGACGCGTCATCTATTCCTCCGGAGAAGTCGTCTTCTCCTCCTCCACACTCATCGAATCCATCGGCGAAACACTCTCCGCCGATCGCATCGGCGAAACAAGACGCCTCGCCGCCTGCTGCTCACGTTGGCAGATCGACGCCGATGACCTCCGACGCACCATCTCCGGCCGCTTCGTCGGAAAACGAATCGCCGTCGTTGGCGACGCCCTCCTCGATCGCTATACCTTCTGCGATGGCTCCGATGTCGCCGGCGAAGCGCCCATCCTCACCGTCAAACCCCAGGAGGAAGCCACATACCTCGGCGGCGCCGCCATCGTCGCCGCACACATCAAAGCACTCGGCGGAACACCACACATCATCACTACCGTCGCAAAAGATGCCGACTCCACTCAACTCATCAATCGCCTCGACGATCTCAACATCGAACACTCCACCTTCGCCATTCGCCAGGATCTCCCCACCAAACTCCGCTATCTCGTCGAAACCCAAAAACTCCTCAAGGTCGATCGCGCCAAACCGCAACCCCTCGATTCCTCCACACAAAGACAAGTCATCTCCGTACTCAACGACCTCAAAAATGACCTCGACGCCGTCGTCTTCGTCGACTTCGGCTACGGCGCCGTCACCATCACCCTCCTGAACGAAGCACTCCCCCTCCTCCGCCCCTCCGTCAACACCATCACCGGCGACGTCTCGGGCTCCCGACGCTCACTCCTCGCCATGAACGAAGTCGACCTCCTCACACCCACTGAACGCGAACTCCGAGCAGCCCTCGGCGATTTCGAAACCTCACTCCCCGCGGTCGCCGGAAGACTCATGGGCAAACAACGCGTCGCCAACCTCGCCGTCACCATGGGAAGACGAGGCTGCGTCATGTTCCGACCACGCGAAGACGAAAAAGAACGCTGGTTCACAGGCCGGCTCCGCTCCGAATACATGCCCGCGCTCTCCAAACACCCCGTAGACCCCCTCGGCGCAGGCGATGCCTTCCTCTCCGCCGCAACACTCATGCTCACCACAGGCGCCACACTCCCCCAGACCGGCTACCTCGCCTCCGCCGTATCCGCCATCACCATCGATCGTCTCGGCAACCTTCCCGTTCACCGCAACGAACTCATTCCCTGGATTACCTCCCGCCCCGAACTCGCCCCCTCCCTCCAGATCGACGCCGGCTAAACCGCCATCCATCCCTCTCCCACCTCGATAATCCCCATAACCCCTGCAATCCGTACAACCCCTACCTTGGTTTCCGTTTTACAATTCCGCCCCTCCCGTCGCTCTACTCGCCATCGCAACCCGCCGATGAATAAAAAACACGTGGATTCCGGGATCCGGGGCACTTAATTAACCATACGCCTGTTCAGATGGCCTTTCCGTCCAGTCCGAAGCGTACGGGTTCCCAATTCACATCAGGTTGTACCCGCCTTGAGCATGAAGGAGTAGCTCATTGACGGGATGGAAACACGGGTAGAATTGCGTCAATTCAATCCAAGGCACGACGGGAGATCAATAGATGACCATCGCAAAGAGAATGGCTTTAGGCTTCGGCGCCGTCCTCCTCGTGGTTGGCCTCATCACCACCATCGTCCTCGTCGACTTACGTCATATTCAGGAAAGAACCGACGTCGTCATCAATCACGATGCCGCAATCATCAACAACGCCCGTATCCTCGAAAAACTCATCGTCGACATGGAAACCGGACAACGCGGCTTCCTCATCACAGGCGACGATGAATTCCTCGAACCCTACATCCAGGCAGTTAATCAATTCGATTCCGTATTGGAACAACAGAAAAACCTCGTCAAAGACACCCCTCACCTCCTGGCGCTTCTCGAAAAAATCGAACGCGAACTACAACACTGGGAACGTGCCGCCGCATCGCCCGAAATCGCGATGCGAAGAAAAATCGCTGCGGGACGATTCGATACCGACCACCTTCAAAAAACCCTCGCCAAAGGTGTCGGCAAGGGCATCCTCGACCAAATGCGCGCCGTCGCCGCCGGCATCGAACATGCCTTCGACATCGATGGCAACATGACCGGGGTACTCCTCACCGGGAGAATTCTCAAGTCAATGGTCGATCAGGAAACCGGCCAAAGAGGCTTCCTCATCACCGGCAAGGAGGAATTTCTCGAACCGTTCGCGCAGGGTAAACTCGATCTCAAACACAATTTCAAACGTCTCCGCGCGCTCGTCGAAAAAGCCCACGACCGACAGGCAACCGACTACGACATCACCGAGATCGAGCGGCTGCACAACAAATGGCTCTCCAATGCCGCCGAACCCGAAATCACCCTGAAAAGAAAAGTGGTGAACGGCGACGCTTCTGATGCCGAACTCAAAAAACTTCTCGAAAAGAGCATTGAAAAAGACATTTTTGATCAAATCGAGTTGATAGCCGAAAGGCTTGCAAAGCGATTCCTCATCGCCGAAAACGAAAGCCTCGTGATAGCGCTCGATGGACTCATCAAAGCCGCCGTCGATCAGGAAACCGGCCAGAGAGGCTTCCTCATTACCGGCAAAGAGGACTTCCTGAAACCCTACCACCGTGGAGGCAAAAACTGGAAAGTACAAATCGCCAGACTCAGAAGACTCAACGCCAACGCATACAACATAACAACCATGAACCGGAACATCACGCGGTTGGAGAACTTGGCTGCACAATGGCTCGAAAAAGCGGCTCTTCCCGAAATTGCCATTCGACGCGCAATCAACAAAAATCCCGATACCTTCAAGGACGTTGTCCGGATGCTCCGGAATGGAGTTGGCAAGAATATACTTGATAATCTCCGGACCCTCTTCGAGCAATTCATCCGCGAAAGTTCGCAACTTGCCGAACAACGTTACACCGATGCAGTGAACAGGTCCGAAAACGCAACCGCCACCACAATCGTTCTCGCCGCACTCGCCCTCATCCTCGGGTCATTCATCGCCGTCCGGATCACACTCCGCATTATCCGCCCCATCAATCAACTCAACCACGCCTTTGCCGCTCTTATAGATGGAGACCACGACCAGTCCGTCGATCTTAAGACCAACGATGAATTCGAATCGCTCGCCAGATCCTTCAATGAAATGGTAACCGAACTAGGTCGACTCGATCGCGAACACGATGTTGCCAATCATCAGTTGAAACAGACCAATGCCGATCTTGAGGCCGAAGCACGCTCCAAGGCCGCCCAGAATGAACTCACCTATCTCCTTCGCGATGTCGAGGACCTCGGCTCGCTTGGTGAAACCGCCCTCTCCTTCCTCACCAAATTCTCCAATTCCCAGGCCGGCGCCCTTTACCTCAGCCCCGACAAATCCGAGCCCAATGCCGACCTCGCGCTCTGCTCAACATATGCCCTCACACGACGTAAACAACTCATGCTACAGTTCAAGCCCGGCGAAGGACTCATAGGACAGGTCGCACGCGACCAGAAACCACTCGTCGTCTGCGATATTCCCGACGATGCCGACCACGGCTCCAACTCCGCGCTGGGCGTCTCTCCCCCTTCCAATCTACTCGTATTACCGCTCATCTATCGCGATGAGCTAAAAGGCGTTATCGAACTCGGCGCCTTCTCAACCTACCCTCAATCAATCTTGACCGATATTCAACCCTTCCTCAACGAAATAGCCCGAACCATCGACGAGATACAGGACCTTCAGCGCATCAACAAACTGCTCTCTGAAACACAGATGCAGGCCGATCAATTGACCGCCGCAAACGATGCGCTAACGGAAAAAACCAATTACCTCGATCGACAAAAGGATGAACTCGAACAGAAAAACATTGCCATCGAAAAAGCTCGTCAGGACATTCAGAATCAGGCCGACGAAATCGCCCGTGCAAGCCAGTACAAATCAGACTTCCTCGCCAACATGAGTCACGAAATCCGTACCCCCATGACCGCTATTCTCGGCTATTCCAGCGAACTCCGCGAAAACATCTGCGACCCTCAGAACATTGATGCCGTCAACACCATTCAAGCCAACGGAGAACACCTGCTCCGCATTATCAACGACATCCTTGACCTCTCCAAAGTCGAATCCGGAAAGCTCGACTTCGAAACCATTGATGTCCATCTTCCCAAACTGCTCGATGAGGTTCGCTCACTCTTCGACGTTCGGGCCAGGAGCGCAAACCTGGACCTGTCCGTGGTTTACGAAAATCCGATTCCGCTAACCATCCGGTCAGACCCCACCAGAATCCGGCAGATCCTCGTGAACCTCGTCGGAAACGCCATCAAATTCACCAGGGAGGGTTCCGTCACGATCTCCGCAAAGACCGTTGATCCCGACGTGCCGGAACCCGAAGTCCAGATCGATGTGATCGATACGGGCATCGGCATGTCAGATGACCAGGTCGAAAGAATCTTCGAACCCTTCGTTCAGGCCGATACCTCCACAACACGGCAGTTCGGCGGGACCGGACTCGGATTAACAATCAGTCATCGATTCGCCAAACTGCTGGGCGGAAACCTTTCCGTCGAATCAAAAAAGGGCGAAGGCAGTTGTTTTTCAGTCACCTTCGCAACTGGCCCCCTTACAGATGCTCGCATGATCGACGATCCGGATACATTCGATACCCACGACAATCAGGATGACGCCGAAAAACAGTCCGACCTTCCGCAAATTCCCAGCCGAATCCTCGTCGCCGAAGACGTCCTCGTCAACCAGAAACTCATCTCACGTTTGCTCACCAAAGCCGGTGCCGAGGTCACCGTCGCGGACAACGGCCGAATCGCCGTTGACCTCGCGCTTGAAGCCGAATCCAATTCCGAACCCTTCGACATCATCCTCATGGACATGCAGATGCCCGTCCTCGATGGATACGCCGCCTCAACCGAACTCCGAAACGCCGGCTACACCAAACCCATCATCGCACTCACCGCACACGCCATGGCCGAAGACAAACAAAAATGCCTCGATGCCGGATGCGACGACTTCGCCACAAAACCTTTCGACAAGGTAAAACTCCTCAACACCATCAAATCTCTCCTCGATCAGCAATCCCCCGCTCTCCAATCCGTCGATTGACCCCAGACAAAACATCCACTTCAATCGCCCTCCCGCCGGCCCCGTCAACCTCACTCCTCAGCGATAAAATCCAAATCCCGAAAACCCGTCGACGCAAACACCTTCACCAATCGCTCCCCCTCTTGCTTCACGATGAATGCTTCCGTCTTTCGTACCGTCTCAATATACAAAACCCCTTTCTCTGCCCCCATCACGCTCACCGCACTCGCCAGCGCATCAGCACGCATCCCATCCCTCGCAATCACCGTCACCCCCGTCTGAGTCGTCAGCCCAATCCCGGTCCGCGGATCCACAATATGCGAATACCGCTTCCCACCGATCACCACATGCTGAAACGCATCCCCCGATGTCGCCACCGCCGCATTCGTCAGGTATACCCGCTTCACGCGAATGTCGTCCGCCCCCTCAGGCGACTGGACCTTCGCAATGCTGCGATTCCCAGTTCCGGGGGGCATCGGGTTAATCGTCACCCTCCAACCCCGCTCCCCGGGCGGCCCATCCCCCATCACAACATCCCCTCCCGCATCCACCAACGCACGGTTCACACCATGCTCCCTCAAAACCCGCAATGCCTCATCCGCAATATACCCCTTCGCAATCCCCCCCAAATCAAGTCGCATCCCCTCCACCTTCAACCTCGCA
>JANQQT010000225.1 GCA_028284925.1 Phycisphaeraceae bacterium
TTCGATGGGGGTGGACATGGGGGGAATATCTCAGGGTTGATTGTGTGTTGAGGATGATATGAAAGAAGGGGCGCATGTCTACAGAGGTCATGTACAATGTGGGGACGGTGGGGATTAACTCATTGAAGGATATTGTGATGACAAGAATTATCGTGATGATGATTGGCGTATTGTGTTGGTTTGGGGCGGTGGGCGAAGCGGCGGAGGAAAAGGGAAACCGTGAGAAGAAGGTGGAGGGGATGCGTGTGAGGGTGATGAGCTTTAATATTCGGTATGGGACGGCGCGAGATGGGAAGAATGTGTGGGAGAATCGGAAGGATCTGGTGGCGGATGTATTTGTGAAGTACAAGTGCGACTTTGTGGGTGTACAGGAAGCCCTGGGGTTTCAGATTAAGTGGCTTAAGACGCAATTGCCGAGCTATAAGGTGGTGGGGCGATCGAGGGAAGTGGATCCGAAGAAGGGTGAAGCTGTACCGATTTTTTATCGAGGCGATGTGTGGAAGCTGGATGAATCGGGGACGTTCTGGTTTTCGGATACGCCTGAGAAGGCGGCGAGCAACGGGTGGGGGAACAGGATACCGAGGATTACAACGTGGGCGCGGTTTGTGCATAAGAAGAGCAAGCGGGGGATCTATGTGTTTAACACGCATTATGACCACCGGAGCCAGTCGTCAAGGGAAAAGTCGAGTGAGCTGTTGTTGAAGCGAATCGGGGAGCGGAAGCACACGGAAGATGGGGTGATTGTGACGGGGGATTTCAATGCGGGAGAAAGCAATGTCGCGATCAAGCGGATTAAGAAGGGAGAGGGGGGGAAGGAGTGGGTGGATACGTTCAGGGTTAAGCATCCCGATGCGAAGAACGTGGGAACATTTTGTGCGTTTAAGGGTGTGAAGAGCGGGGCGAAGATTGATTATGTGTTTGTGGCGAAGGGGACGAGGGTGCATGAGGCGAAGATCGTGGATGATCATGAAAAGGGGAGATATCCATCGGACCACTTTCCGGTGTTTGCGGATGTTGAGTTTAGACGATTGATGAGGTTATGATGGGGGATGATTGACTGGACCCTGATGTTGTTGACTGCGTATTTCGTGGGGGCAGTGCCTTTTGGCGTGATGATCGGATTGATGAAGGGTGTGGATATACGGGAGCATGGTTCGAGGAATATTGGCGCGACAAATTGCGGGCGGGTACTGGGGAGGAAGTTTGGGATTATCTGTCTGCTGCTGGATGCGTGTAAGGGATTTGGGCCTGTATTTGGAGCAGGGTTTGTGCTGGGGTATCTGGGCGGGGGCGCATCCGGTGTAACGTTGGGCGCGGAGGAGTTGTGGATGTGGATGGGTGTTGCGGTGGCGGCGGTGTTGGGGCATATGTTTCCGGTGTATTTAAGGTTCAGGGGAGGGAAGGGTGTTGCGACAGGGTTCGGAGTGGTGTTGGGGGTGTGGCCCTTCCTGACGATTCCCGCGATTGGAATTTTATTGACATGGGTTGCGATGGTGGTGTTGTTTCGGTATGTGTCGCTGGCGAGCGTGGCGGCGGCGGTGATGTTGCCGGTGTATGTGATTTTGAACGGGATGTATGTTGAGGGGATGGGATTTGGTGATTTGACACCGTTGGTGATTGTGGCGGGTGTGCTGGGAACGTTAATTGTATATGCACACCGATCCAACCTGAGGCGTTTGATGCGTGGGGAGGAGCCGAAACTGGGGATCGGCGGGGGGAAATAATTCAAAATTTTTTTAGGAAGTTGTGGTTTTACCCCTTTTTTTTCAGTGTTTAGTGGTGTATAAGTGTGTGGAAGCGTTGTGCCTCGGATGGCACGACCGGTAGGGATTTTTAACGGATTTTCCATGGAGATTTGCAATGGCAACAGCAACTGCCAAGAAGGCACCCACCAAATCAGAGATTCTTCGTCATCTTTCGGAGTCAACCGGTGTATCGCGAAAGGAAGTTCAGGCGATCTTTGATGAGCTTAACGGATTGATCGCGAAGAACCTGAAGAAGTCAGGTCCGCAGAACTTTACGGTTCCCGGCCTGTGCAAGATTGTTGTTCAGCGTAAGCCCGCGACGAAGGCCCGCAAGGGCATTAACCCGTTCACGGGCGAAGAGACAACATTTAAGGCGAAGCCGGCCCGCAATGTGGTGAAGGTTCGTCCGTTGAAAGCGTTGAAGGACATGGTCTGAGATTGAGACCTTTGTAATCGCATTCAGTCAGCACCCCGGTTAACACCGGGGTGCTGTTTTTTAGGGGATTAGAGGCGTTTTTGGACGGAGAAGAGGAGGAGAGGGTTGAGATTCGATGGGGTGGTGTGGCTACACTAGGGGGCGATTGAGTCATTCCTTAAGAGGATTTTTGTAATGAATTTATTGAAGAAGCTGGCGACGACCCCATCGGTACCGGGACGTGAGGATCGAATTCGTGAGGTTATCAAGCGTGAGATCAAGTCGCTGGTGGATGAGGTGAGGGTGGATGCGATGGGGAATCTGATTGGCGTGAGACGGCCGCGTCCTGCGAGGAAGACGACGAAGAAGGCCTTGAAGGTGATGATGGCGGCTCACATGGACCAGATAGGGTTTCTGGTATCGCATGTGGGAGATGATGGAACTTTGAGGGTGAACCCGGTGGGCGGGTTTGATACACGTAATCTGTTTGCAAGGAATGTTAAGGTGTGTACGGGGACGGGTGATCTGCCGGGTGTGATGAATCCGGGCGGGAAGCCCATTCACATTGCCTCGCCGGAGGATCGAAAGAAGGTTCCGGAGGTGAATGAGTTCTTTATTGATCTTGGGATGTCGCCGGCGGCGGTGAAGCGGAAGGTAAAGATTGGGGATATGGTGGTTTTGGATGCACCGTTTCAGATATTGGGGGATGCAGTGGTTTCGCAATGTCTGGATAACCGGGTAGGTTGCTGGGCGCAGATTCGGGCGTTGCAGAAGTTGAAGAAGCATGATTGTGAGATTCATGCAGTGTGGACGGTACAGGAGGAGGTTGGCTTGCGTGGGGCGCAACCGGCGGCGTATTCGTGCGAACCGGATATCGGATTGTCGTGTGATACGACGTTGTGTTGCGAGACGCCGGGCGTGCCGACGGAGATGCGCGTGACGGAGTTTGGGAAGGGTGTGTGTTTGAAGATCATGGATTCATCAACGATTGCGGATATCAAGCTGGTGGAGACGCTGGAGAAGATTGCGAAACGTAAGCGGATTCCAACGCAGCGTGGGGTGTTGCCACGCGGCGGGCAGGATGGGGCGATGATACAGCGATCGCGCGGTGGTGTCCGAACGGCGGTCTTTGCGTGTCCGGTGAAGTACATTCACACCGTAACGGAGATGTCGCATAAGGTGGATCTGGAATCGTATCCGAAGCTGTTGACGGCTTATCTGGAGCAGGTTTAGGGCATCGCCCATGAAGGCTTGGGGGGTTTTGGAAACGGATTGTGAGTGGAGGGAGGGCGTGGCTACAATGGCCGACCTGATAAGCGATGAAGATTCGTAATTTTTCCATTGTTGCGCATATTGACCACGGAAAGAGCACGCTTGCCGATCGTATCTTGCAAGCGACGGGTGCCATTTCCGAGCGGGAGATGCGTGCGCAATTGCTGGATTCGATGGATCTGGAACGTGAGCGCGGGATTACCATCAAGGCGTCCGCGGTGACGGTGATGCATGAGCATAAGGGTGAGCAGTACATGCTGAACCTGATCGATACGCCGGGGCACGTGGATTTTCATTATGAGGTATCGCGGGCGTTGACGGCGTGTGAGGGCGCTTTACTGGTCGTAGATGCGGCACAGGGTGTTGAGGCGCAGACGGTGGCGAATGCGTATGCGGCGGTGGAGCAGGATCTTGAGATTTTTCCGGTGTTGAACAAGGCGGATTTACCGGCGGCCCAGCCGGATGTCGTGGCGGATGAGATTGAATCGGTTTTGGGTTTTCCGGCGGAAGAGTGTGTGTTGTGTTCGGCGAAGTCGGGGATGGGGATTGATGAGTTGCTGGAATTGATCTGCGAGAAGATGCCGGGGCCTGAGGGTGATGCGGACAAGGGGACGCAGGCGTTGATTTTTGACTCGGTTTATGATGATTATCGTGGGGTAATCTTTTTTGTGAGGTTGGTGAACGGGAAGCTGAAGGTGGGTGACAAGATTCGGATGATGTCGTCGGGTCGGACATATCCGGTAACTGCGCTTGGTAAGTACATGCCGAAGCAGACGGATGTGAAGGAGTTGGTGGCGGGTGAGGTGGGTTTTGTAGTGGCGTCGATCAAGACGCTGGGTGAGGTTCATATTGGGGACACGGTGACGTTAGATCTGCATCCTACTGATGAGCCGTTGCCGGGTTATCAGGAACCGCAGCGGATGGTGTTTTGTGATTTTTATCCGACGGGGGAGTCAGATTATGAGGAGTTACGTAAGGAGATTGAGAAGCTGCATTTGAATGATGCGAGTTTCACTTACGTGCCGGAGTCGAATGAAGCATTGGGGTTTGGGTTTCGATGCGGGTTTCTGGGGTTGTTGCACATGGAGATCATCCAGGAGCGGCTGGAAAGGGAGGGTAAGCTGGAGATTGTGCAGACGGCGCCGACGGTGACGTATCAGGTTGAGAAGACGGACGGAACCGTGTTTGAGATTCACAATCCAAGTGAGTTGCCTGATGCGGGGCATATCAAGGAATTGCGGGAACCGATTGTCAAGCTTGAGATCATTACACCATCGGATTCGATTGGTGATTTGATGAAGTTGTGCGGGTCACGGCGGGCGGTTTATAAGAAGCAGACTTTTTTGTCACCGACGCGACAGATTCTGGATTATGAGTTGCCACTGGCGGAGATCATTTACGATTTTTATGACAAGTTGAAATCGATTACGCGGGGGTATGGGACGATGGATTATGAGCTGATCGGTTATCAGGCTGACAATCTGGCGAAGGTGTCGATCATGGTGAATGGGGTGAGTGTGGATGCGTTGTCGTTGATTTGTCACCGAGATACTGCGGAACAGCGTGGGCGGAGTCTGCTGGTGAAGCTGAAGAAGGAGATTGATCGTCATCAGTTTGAGATTCCGTTGCAGGCAGCGATTGGCGGAAAGATTATTGCACGAGAGTCGATCAGTGCGATGCGGAAGAACGTGACGGCGAAGTGTTATGGGGGTGATGTGTCGCGAAAGAGGAAGTTGCTGGAGAAGCAAAAGGCGGGTAAGAAGCGCATGAAGCGTGTTGGTTCGGTGGATATACCGCAGAAGGCATTTATGGCGGTGTTGCAACCGGATGGGTGACGAGGGTTGGAAAAGCGGAAAATGGATGGTTTTTACAATTGGTCGTTGCAGTAGGGATTGAGATTGAGTAGATTCTGTGTCATTGCGTTGCAGGATGAGGAGTACTTATTGAGGAGATTGGTGGTGACAAGTCATTATCGATGCGAATTGAAGGAAATGGGGCGGCGCGCGACATCTCACGTGCTAATGGCAGGGATGTTGATTGGCCTGGTGATCGGGGAGGATGCCTGGGGAGGAATCAAATTTATTTCGCAGGAGAGATCGGTGCGGGTGGAGGGTGTGATTCGGGATACTGCGAGCAATGAAGTGGTGGAGCAGATGGACCTTATGGAGGCGGATGCGATTGTGGATCCATCGGAGTTACCTCGGTTTGAGGGTGGGGTCATGGTCATGCCGATGGTTGGGGATGCGGGTGTGACGGCGTCGGCGATTCAGACCTCTTTTGCGTTCAGTGGCTTTGGAGGCTTTTTTTCCGCAGACGGAAGTGCGGATGTGAAAATTGACACGGCGGAGGGATTTGAGTTGACAGGATTTGCGGAGAGTCGGTTTGAGTTGGGGTTTGCAGTGGAGGAGCCGGGCTTTTACCGGTTTAACGGGAATTGGGAGGTAGATGAAGAAACAACTACGACCGTGGACGTGCGACTGGTGGATGTGCTGGAGCCAGAACGTGTGTTTGACGAGTTGGTGGTTTTGGAAATAGGACGGGAATACCAAGTTGTGGCGACGATTTCAGGAACGACGGATGGGGCGCCGGTGTCAGGATCGTATGAGATTGACTTGAGCGGGCCAATCTTTATTCCGCCACCGTTGCCGGGTGATGCGACGGGAGATGGGGTGGTGGATGGGGCGGATTACCTGGTGTGGCGTGAGAATCTGGGTCGAAATGACGGTGTGATGTATACAGACGGCGATTTTGATATGAATGGGGTGGTGGATGGGTTTGATTACTTATTCTGGCAGGAGCGGTATGGGATAGGTGTGGTTGATGAGGGGCCGTTGCCCGGCGTAGTGGGGGTCCCGGAGCCTGGGTTGGGGATGATGGTGTTGGTGGGAGTGGGGATCGTGTGCACCGGACGCCGATAGGTGACGGAAGAGCCCGCGTGGCGGGGATGGGTTCGGACGCCACAAAAAAACGGACGAGCGTGTGCTCGTCCGTTACTACCTCAATCAACGTTTCGTTGATGTTTATTCAGTATCGTCATTTTTTGCGTCGAGATCAATCGCTTTTTCGCTAACGAGCGAGAGCTTATTGTCGCGCATCTGGGCGAAGCCGCCTGAGATTTCGAAACGTTTGGTCCTGGAACCTTCCTTGAGTTTGAGCTCGAGGATGCCGGAACCCAGCTTGACGAGCATGGGGGCGCGATTTCGGAGTACACCGAGCTGGCCATCGTGTGCGGGCAAGTTGGCAGAGACGACGACGTCATCAAGGACGGCGCGTTCGGGTGTAACGAGTGAGCATGTAAATCCACCTTCCACGGCAAATCTCCTGTATCAGGGCGGGTATTTTAGCGAGGCGGAAAGTGATTTCAAAGGCTGATTAGAGGGATTGGGAGGGGATTACAGAAAGAAATCGGCGTTATTTAACGAGTTTGCCGGATTCGAGATGGAGGACGCGGTCGGCGCGATCGGCGACCGTCTGGTCGTGAGTGACCATGACGATGGTTTGGCCGTTGTCGTGCATTTTCTGGAAGAGGTCGAGAATTCGCAGGCCGGTGTTTTTGTCGAGGTTGCCGGTGGGTTCATCGGCGAGGAGCAGCTCAGGTTCGTTGACCATGGCTCGGGCGATGGCGACACGTTGTCGTTCGCCGCCGGAGAGTTCGTTGGGGGTGTGGTTGAGTCGGTCGCCGAGGCCAAGTTCACTGAGAAGGGTGATTACGCGTGGGCGAAGTTCGTCGAGATGTGCGGCGAGGCCGAACATGGAATGGCCGACGAGTGTGGTGATCATGGTGTTTTCGACGACGTTGAGTTCGGGGAGTAGATGATAAAACTGGAAGACAAAGCCGACGTGTTTATTTCTGAAGTGGTCACGCTTGCTCTGGGTAAGAGTGTGTAGTGAGACATCCTGGAATTTGACATCGCCGGAGTCGAGGTCGGGTGTATCGAGACCACCAAGCAGGTGGAGAAGCGTGGATTTTCCGCTGCCGCTGGCGCCCAGGATGCAGAGCCATTCGCCGGCTTTGACGTTGAGGTCGACGCCGGAGAGGACTTTGAGGTCCTCGCGTCCCATACGGTAGGTCTTGGTCAGTTGGCGTGCACGGAGTATGACTGATTGTTGGGTTTGAGTTTGCATGAGTGTGATTAAGTGTATGGAGAAGAAAAGAATTTGCCATGTTCCGTATGGAGGATTAATTGGGGATTGGAGAAGGTATTGAATTTGAGTTCTAAGATTGGGTGGTGCGTGGTGAGGCGATCGCCGGGTTGACTTATCGACTCGGAGGAAAGTCCGAACACGACAGGACACGGTGGTGGGTAACACCCACCCGTGGGGCTATTGGCTCCATGCGTGCCAGTGCCACAGAGAGGTAGACCGCCGATGGCGTCGCAAGGCGCACAGGTAAGGGTGAAAAGGTGCGGTAAGAGCGCACCGCCCAAATGGTGACATTTGGGGCAAGGTAAACCACACCGCGTGCAAGGCCAAGCAGCGAGGATACGCTTGTCCGGCCAGGGACTTCGCGGGTAGGCCGCTGGACCTTATCGGTAACGGTGAGGCTAGATAAATGGTCGCCACCCTTTAACGGGTTACACAATTCGGCTTATGATCCACGCACCGTAACGATCGGCTCCGTTTGGGCCGATCGTTTTTTTCCACATCCAAGGTAAGTATCGGGCGGTGAACTTTCCCTTTGGGAGAAGCGGGCGTAATCTATCAGCTTATGAATGAGACCGGCGTAGCGCATGAAGTGATCGTCTGGGCGGAGAATGGTCGGACGGATCTGATTTCGTGCGCGCTCGACGCAATGAGCGGGGTTGAGGTGTTGGGCATCGGAGGACCATCCAAGAGTAATATGACGGCATTGGCGGAGAAATATGGGGCGACGCCGGATGATGATTTGCGGAAGATGCAGGTTGATCAACCTGCGGAGAGTTTATTGCTGGCGACAAGCAAAGGGGTGTCGAGGGATGCATTGAATGTGGCGAGGGAGAACGGGACGATGGTGTTGGCGTTGGAACCCCTGGAGACTACGCTGGATTTGTTTGAGGGGGATGAAGGTGAGGATGAGGACGGTGAATCGGGTGTTGGGATGATCCTGATTCCGTGGATGCGGATGTCGCCTGCGTGGGTGGCTGCCGCGGACCCTCAGGAGGTTTTGGGTGAGGTGAGATCGGCGAACGTGCAGATGATGGGCCGTGCGGGAGACGTGAGTTTACATGGGCATCTGCGAAATGGCTTGGACTTGCTCCTGAGTGTGTTTGGGTTTCCGGACACGATCGACGCGGCACTGGCGTCGGATCAGATTCAGTTGCCGGAGAAGTTGAGTGAAATGGAGGGAGTAATGACGGCAAATCTAAGATTTGGGGGGGAAGGGTCGGCGTGTTTGCAGGTGTCTGACCGAGGGGCGGTATGGTCACGAAGGGTAACCTTGATGGGGACAACGGGGCAACTGGAATGTGATGATGAGGGGTATCGGTTATTTAATGGGGAGGGGGAGTTGGTGGATGAGTCTGTGATTAGTGAAGAAACTATGGGAGCAGGGGAATTGGTGGCGCGGCAATGGGAACACCTGATCAATCGATCGAATGGGCCTGCGGCAATGGATGGGAAACAATTAGATGCGTGTTGTCAGACGGCATTGTTGAGTTGCCGGACGTTTGAGTTGGAGTCGCCGCAGACGATGTTGAGGATGTATGGTGGGTAGGGAAAGAGGGAGGTGGGGTTGGCGGTGTGAGGTGGGGCGGGTTTAGTCGCTTGAAATGACGCCGGAGACGACGAGGATGCCGACGATGATGGCGATCCCGACGCGGTAGTATCCGAAGATGGAGAGTCCGTGTTTATTGAGGTAGGCGACCATCCATTTGACGGCGATGACGGCGGAGATCATGGCGGCGAGTGAGCCGGCGATCATGCTGGTGAGTCCGTATTGCTGGATCATTTCGGGGCCGTATTCGAGGGCTTTGTAGCCTGTGGCGGCGGTGAGGGTTAGCAGGCCGAGTAGGAATGAGAATTCGACGGCTGCGGGGAGGGAGAGGCCGACGAGGACGCCGCCGACGATGGTGACGAGAGAGCGGCTGACACCGGGCCACATGGCGATACACTGGATGAGGCCGATGAGGAGGGCGCGGTTTCGTGTGAGGTGTTCGAGGTCGTTTCCTTCGGGGGGGAATCTTTCTTTGCCTGTCCACGCGAGGATGAGGATGGCTGCTCCGCCGACGAACCATGCGCCGATGATGGGCCATAGCCCGAAGAGGTATTCTTCGATCACTTTATCGAAGAGCAGGCCGACGATGGCGGCGGGGAGGAATGCGACGAGGATGTTGAAAAGGATGCGCTGGCCGTGTCGGTCCTGATTGAGGAGGCCGAGGGACATTTGT
>JANQQT010000046.1 GCA_028284925.1 Phycisphaeraceae bacterium
TAAATCCTGCGCACAACGATCGGTGTCCTGTAGAGTGTGCGGCCCAACTGGGGGTGGGCGGGGGTGAACGCACTGATTACATGGAAACCTATTTGAGAGAGGTAAGTTGAGTATGCTAAGTCGTTTGTTTGATGGATTGAAGATTACGGGGGTGGTGATGATCATGGGGATATGTGGGGCGGTGAAGGGGGAAGTGAGTGACGGGCTTTCGTTGAATACGGTGACGATTACAGCGACGCGTTCGAAGGTGTCGTTGTTTGACAGTCCGTTTTCGGAGAGCGTGGTGGATCGGCGTACGCTGGATGAGCAGTTGTTTCGTACGGTTCCGCAGGCGTTTCGTGATATTCCAGGTGTGATGATTCAGGAGACCGGTCCGGGTCAGGGTTCGCCTTATATTCGCGGTTTTACGGGTCATTTGAATTTGATGATGGTGGATGGGATTCGTTTGAATAACTCGGTGTTTCGACCCGGGCCTAATCAATACTGGAACACGATTGATATGGGTTCGATTGATCGGTTTGAGGTGGTGAAGGGGCCGAGTTCGGTTTTGTATGGAAGTGATGCGATTGGGGGAACGGTGAATGCCGTGACGAAGAGTCCTTATTCGTATGGGAAGATGGGTGGAAAGCCGTGGGATGGGTTGCTGACTTATCGCTTGTCGAGTGCTGAGAATTCGCATGCGGTGCGTGGTGAGTTCAGCGCGGCACTGGATGAGCGGACGGGGATTTTGATTGGGGGCGGTGGGTCGCACTTTGGTGATTTGATTGGTGGGCGGGATATCGGGAGACAGGAGGAAACGGGGTATGACCAGTGGTCGAGCGATGTGAAGTTTGAGCGTTGGATCACTGATGATGTGAGGTTTGTGGCGGCGCATTATCGTTTGAGGCAGAACAATGCGCCTCGTACGCATCGGACAATATTTGCGGAATCGTTTGAGGGGACGAGTGTGGGGAGTGAACTACAGCGTGATCTGGACCAGGAGCGAGAGTTAACGTACCTGATGATGGAGGGGTCGGATCTGGATGGAGCGATTAACGCGTTTCGAATTACGGTGAGTTATCAGAGGCAGAGTGAGAGTCGGCATCGGATTCGTCCGCCGAGTGGAATGGGAGTGATGAATCGTGTGGATTTCCAGGGGTTTTCCGTTGATACGGTGGGTGTGTCGTTGCAGATGGAGAGTAAGACGAAGATCGGGCGGCTGGTTTACGGTATTGAGTATTATCGTGACAGTGTGAATTCGTTTTCGAGTTCGAACCCGATTCAGGGACCGGTGGGTGATGACGCGAGTTATGACCTGCTGGGGATTTTCATTCAGAATCAGATTAAGGTTGGTGAGCGACTGACGATTACGATTGGCGGTCGGTTCAATTATGCGAAGGCGGACGCGGATTCGGTGCGTGATCCGGATACATCGATGCAAATCGGTATTGAGGATTCGTGGACCTCGTGGGTGGGATCTGTGCGGTTTGTGTATGAGCTGGTGAAGGATGAGGTAAATCTGTTTGGTGGGATTTCGCAGGGCTTTCGGGCTCCGAATTTTTCGGATTTGACGCGTTTTGATTCGGCTCGGAGTAATGAGTTTGAGACGCCTGCGGTAGGATTGGATCCGGAATACTACCTGAGCTATGAGATTGGCGTGAAGGTGAAAAAAGAAACGTGGTCATTGACGACGAGCTTTTTCTATACGGATATCCGTGATCAGATTGTCCGGTTTCCGACAGGAGCGGTGATCGATGACATGGGGACGATGGACCCTTCGGATGATATTTTTGAAGTGACGAAATCGAATGTGGGGGATGGTGAGGTTTATGGCGTGGAGCTGGGGGCGGCGTGGCGATTTCATTCACAGTGGACGGTGTTTGGGAATGTGACGTTCCTGGAAGGCGAAGTGGACACGTTTCCGACAGCGACGAGCGGTTTGGTAAGTGAGTATATTGACCGGAATATGCCTTTGACCGGACAGGTGGGTTTGCGTTGGGATGATCCGAGTGGGAAGTTGTGGGGTGAGGGCGTGGTGATGATGGCAGGGAAGGCGGATAAATTATCGACGCGTGATACTCGTGATACGGGTCGAATTCCTCCCGGTGGTACGCCGAGTTATGCGGTGTTGCATTTGAGGGGTGGTGTGAAGTTGTATAATAATGTGGACCTGGTGTTTGCGGTGGAGAACGTGTTTGATGAGGATTATCGCGTGCATGGTTCGGGGCAGAATATGGTGGGGCGGAATTTTGTGTTGAGTGTGAGGGCGAAGTTCTGAGGAAGGCTGGGGATGTTTGCCTGACGGGAGGGTCAGAAGGGAATGGGATGGCGATACGAAGAGTGGTGATTTATGGCGACGGCTGGTATAATCGCGCGTTATGCTCCGGCAGAACAGTTGGATATAGCAACGCTTTCCTAAAGCGTAGGTCGCAGGTTCGAATCCTGTCGGGAGTATTTTTGCCGGTGGCCTCACTTCGGTCGTAGCCTAGTACCAACATGTAACTTGTATTTATTCGCAGCATGATTAACATGCCGGTGCAAAGAGATTAAACTTGGCTTTCCGCTTTCCTTTTAGTCGAAATGCGACTGCATCTGCCGTGCGAGGTTTCCACGCACTTGGACAGGCAAAAAAGTTGATTGAGAGCTCTTTTCTAGGCAAATCAAACAGACTCTCAGGAACTAACCCGCGACCCTCTGCAACCGTTACATGAGAAATTGCACGCATTCGCAAATTGAGAGTAGAACTGACAAATAAAGCCGATTTTCCTGCCGCTATCGAATATATGGCAGGCTTAGCAGGAAAGTCGTTCGGATCCAAGTGAGGCAGTGGATAATCCAACATTTCCCAGTTGGGATAATCACTGTCAGCCAAACGATACGTGTCTCGTCGGCCAGATTTTCGAAAAGACAACACGGCTAATCTGTAATCATACGAAGAATACCCCGGCGCTACAGATTCCGCCGCCTGATCAAACTCTGATCGCAGGTCAGGATCACACAAAATACTATCAATCGATGGTTCACATGCCCCCCTGTCCATCGCCTGCAATTGTACAACACGTGCTCCAATCTCGGCAGCAAATCCAATTCTATCCATAATTTCTCGAGTCAGACGATACGAATTACCCCGTTCGATACCGTAATGCCAGCCAGCTTTACGTACATTTAACAATGTCTGATTCAATCGAAATTCCGAATCATCCGCTCCAAGTAGTCGGCATCGTGATACAAATTCCCTATTTGCCTCCGGATCGATAACAACATGATCTTCCGGTTTACCATTAAACATTGACAAGAAAGCTTGGCTCACCAGCCCCCTCAGATCACGGCATGCGCAATCTGCATCGACATCGCCCGGCTGCTCATCGTCAATCGAAAATAAGGTTGGTTGTTCATGCGCCCGCTTCGTACGCAACTCGTCAACACCTTGAATAACCCCATCCACGAATCTCTCAAACTCTTCACTATTAGGAAACCACCGACGCGTCGACATCTCACCACTAGATCTCTCCTGCTCAGATTCATTACTCATGCTTGGCATATGTGCGTTTGTCATGACATCCTCCCAAATCTACCTGTCCTCTTAAGGGCCACTCTTAACCGATCAAACGCCCGCTTAAATCGCATCTGAGCGGCACCGATTGATATATTCTCTCGTATTGAGAGCAATCTAACATGCCGATTCGGTCCAGCTTCTTTATAAGCAGTTAGCGCGTTTTGGTCTGTGATCGACATAGTGCTAAGAACCGAATCTAGCAAATCCAAATCCTCCTGAATCTCGATGTTCTGGCTAGCAATTTCTCCTCCGGCAGCCATACGAACCGTCCATTCCACGAACATCTTCTCTCGTTGCTTACGGCGAGTCTCCTTCTTTGCAATATCTCTTGCTTTATTCAGCGCCATTTTTTTTAAGTACGGCAGCAATGGTCGAGCTGGGTCTAACTTTGGTGGTTCGAAAATAAACCTGATTAGCACCTCTTGCAGAATGTCCGGGAACTCCGACTCTTTACGCCCGTGTTGCCTCTTCGTTTTTCTAAGGTAATCACAGATAGGACCAGCACATTCTCGCGCGAGCGTCGAAACAGCCTCTCGATCACGACATACCAAACTTCTTACAAATTTGGAGACGCTAACAACTCGTTTGAATCGTTGTTCATCTGTGGTGTGACCTCCATGACACTCCATCCCAGAGAATACGACGAACTGCAACATAGTCTAACACACAGATTCGAAAAAATAGTTTTTTTATTTCGGACGTTAGACGCATCCACGACGCGACGTATGCACTGTGAAAGTCGAGAATAGTCGACAAACCAGCCAATACTGTGAAAGCCTGTGTACGGCTAATCAGGCGCGGCACCATATAGGAGGTGGCTCATGACCACCAAAGCGAAAATCGGAACCCGGTTCCGCACGGGCGAAGAGTGTATCGAATCGGGTCGTTACCAATTTGACGGTTACTTGGATGGAACAAGAACTCCAACACCTCACGCCAATGAACGGGAAATACCGCTTAGTCGAAGAGAGAGATTCCCCCCTATTCGTTCGGCAAGCAAGGCCTGCTGGTGGCGACTGGCACAACACATTTGATCATACCCAGTAAGTATGGCGAGATTATCTACACCAAAGTCTGCGGTTTTCTTTGAAAACCGCAGACTTTTGATATCCATCGGTAACTACACTCTAATAGGTTGTCTATTGCAGACCGAAAATACTTCACAATAACGATCTTTTAGAAAGGTGCATTCTGACGGGAATGGCCTCAAAGATACCACAGCATGAGCCGTGTATTTGAGGGCTCGAAACGAAAACAAATATCACGCTTGTGAGATGGTGTCGTGCTCGAAGCCTTCCATGGGGACACGGTCGAGGGGGATGTCGGTATTGAACTCGGCATCGAAGTCGAAGACGTAGTCGAAATCCTCGATGGAGTCGGAGTCGGTGGCCTGCATGAGTCCGCCGTTGACCATGGCGAAGACGATTTGGCCGAAGTCTTCGGTGCGTGTGATGCGCCAGCGTTCGAGGACGGTTTTGGCGAGGTGGCCATATTGTTCAATGGCGTAATCGCGGAGGCCATTGGAGAGATCCTGTCCTGAGACGTGACGTTCGTGGTCTTCGAGGAATTCGGGATCAGTGTGTACGCGTTGGACGGTGAAGTCGAGGCCTTTTCTGACGAAGTGGAAGGCGTCAAGAGGGTATTTGGATTCGTCAACGATTTCCTGTAGTGTTTTTTGCGGTTCGTCGGTCATCTGATTCCGATCCTGAATTTGTGAATTATCTGCCCACTATGACCCCGCGAAATTATGTGTACCTCATCCAGAAAGCCCCGGTTTCCATGCGATTGTGCCTAACCGGAATTGCGATATCCTGCCTCATTAAGCATAGCGTGAGGGGAGGCGTATTTTCAACCAGAATCCAGGTAAAATGGGTTATTTGTTGGGTGGCGAAAAGAGTGGAGGACGCTTTTTGGGTGTGTAAGATGGGATCAAAACACAGGTTAGAACAGGGATTCCGGACGTGGGAAGTGATGAACAAAGAAGTGGCGACGGGTGGACTCGAACCACCGACCTAGGGCTTATGAATCCCTCGCTCTAACCAGCTGAGCTACGTCGCCATGAGGGTGTCCGGTGTTTTGGGGACAGGGGCATTATTCCGGGGTATGGAGGAAAATCAAGGGGTCGGAAGGGTGAGACAGACCGTGGAAATCAGCTGAAAAAAGTGATGTAAGGGAAGTCGTTGATGCTGCGATGGAGGAGGAGGGCGAGTTCGAGGGCGTGGTAGTCACCCCATTGGGAGGATTCGCCGTGGGGTTGGTTGGGGGTAGGCTCGTGGTCCCATGCGTTGGGGTGGTGGTAGATGGAATGAAGGAGGAGACCCTGGTGGGCGGGGTCCGTGGAAAGGTAAGGCTCATCGAAGAGGGTGTGGGCGATTGTGAGGGCGGCGGCGTGGTATTGGGCGGCGGGTTCGGGTTGATTGTGGGAGGTGAGGTAATTGGCAAGACGGAAGAAGCCCTGGGCGGCGATTGCGGCGGCGGAGGAGTCGATGGGTTCGGGGGTATCGCAGGGATCGGGAGGGGAATTGGAGTAATCGGAAGGGTTGGGTATGTTGGGCGCCCCTGCGTCCCAGTAGACCATGCCATCTGAGAAAGAGTTTTTGATGTACCAGTCGGCGGTGGCGCGGGCGGCGGTCAGGTAGGTATGTGTGAGGACTGATAGATCTGCGACGGGTCGGGTATCTTCGGGTGAGAGGGTGTCAAGGAATTCGAGTTGTTCGGCATAGCCGGTGAGGATCCATGCAAGGCCTCGTGTCCATGTGGAGAAGGGAGAGTAGCCTTGTTGTGTGGAGGGGCAGCGGTAGGCGCCATCGGTCATGTTGAAGATGGATTCGTGGACAACGCGACCAGCTTGTGCGGGTGTATCGTATCGATCACGGTTCTTGCCGTAGTAGACGTTGTAGGCGGCGGTGTTTTGGGCGTGCTGGATGCCGCGGTGGAGGAGGTTGATTTTGAGATCGTTCTCAGCCATGAGGTAGTGGCCGAGTTTCCAGGATACGCAGAGGGAGCGTAGGGAGCGGATGGTGTCGGAGAAGAGGGAGTGTGGTCCATTGAAGGAGTGGATGTAGCCGGTGGAGCGTTGCTTGGTTTCGGGGTCGAGGATGGTGGACCATCGAGAGGCCTGGACGGCGCCGGAGACTTTGAGTGCGAGTTCGTAGAAGTGTTGTTCCCAGGGGTTGTGTGGGATTTTATTTTCGAGGAGGAGACGGCGGAGCGTACCGTAGGTGGAGACATTGTTGAAGCCGTGATCGTGGACGCCGGTGTGGGTGAGGTGGGGGGCCATACGGTGGAGCGTGGATTCGCGACCGATTTTGAGGAGGGATTGGTCGTCGGTTGCGTCGAAAGTGAGTAGGGCTGAGCCATATTGGAAACCCTGGGTCCATTCGCACCAGCCGCGTGTGGTGTACTGGCCTTCGCGTGTGAAGACGGGTGTTCCGCGTTTGGGATTCCAAGTGTTGTGAATGTCGGTGATTTTTGCAGCTGCGAGATCGAAGGCGCGGTTGAGTTTAGGTCGGAGTTCGGCGATGTTGAGATTGGTATCGGGAATCATGGTGTGGAGCACTTCAGAAGAGGGGATTGATGACGAGGCCTGTGGCGAGTTTGGGGTAGAAGTAGGTGCTTTTGGGCGGCATGACATCATCGGCGAGGGAGACATCGCAAACGGATTTGAGGGGTGTGTGTCGCATGACGACGCCGAGTCGACCGGGTTCGTCGCGGGTGAGGGATTGCATGGTGGGGATGTCGGCGGTGTATTTGAATGCGATGGCATCGCCACCGAAGTTGGGACGAAGGACCTGGTCGATGAAGAGATGATGGAGGACGGCGACATCCAGCGTTCGCCAGACGTCGGGGCGATCGGCGTGGGTGGTGACCAGGGGATCCGGATTAGTGGTTTGGATAAGGTAGGTGTTGTTGGTTACCGGATCATCGAGAAGCATGGGATGGTGTCCGCCGGAATTTGCCGCCTCGTCAACAACCGCTTGAAAGTCATCAGGCGTAGGGACTTTTTGAATCGTGAAGTGGTTATTGGCAAGATGTGGGGTGAGCGCGTCGATGGAAAAGTCCTGGAGGCCTGTGATGATGCGGTGTGTGGGGAGGACGATCATGCCGGGATCTTCGCAGGCGACGAGGACGAAGAGGCAGGTGTTGTTCTGATCGGTAGGGTTTTGTTTATGGTAGTTGAGTGCTGTGGTGTAGCGGTGGTGGCCATCGGCGATGAAGACATCGGTGGGGGTAAAGAAGGTTTGAAGTTGTGTAAGGGTATTGGGATCGGTGACGAGCCAGCAGCGGTGTTGGACGTTGTCGTTTTTAGTTGTGCCGTAGAAGTCGGGGGATTTTTGGAAGTATGGATCGAGGAGTGAGGTGACGGTCTGGTTTGGATCGGGGAAGACGCCGAAGATGGGGGAGAGTTGGGCGCGTGTGGCCTGCATGAGTTTTAGGCGATCGTCGGTTCCGGCTTTGATGGTCAGTTCGTGACGATGGATGCCGCCGTTTTTCCGGTTGAATTCCTCGACGGTGAGGGCGGCGAAGAGGCCTCGGCGTTTGAAGGTTTGGTTTTCAACGGTGTACTCTTGTTCGTAGGCGACGATGGAAGGGGAGGCGTCGCGTTGGAGGATGTCAGAAGCGAGCCAATCGTTGAAGGTCTGGCCGGTGGTGTTGTAAGCGGTATCGGGACCGACTGTTTTGGGAGGTGTGACGGGGAGGTCGATGGCGACGATGTTGTGGGAGTCGCGGGCGAGAAGGTCTTGTTTGGGTTGTTCATCGAGAACATCGTAAGGAGGGGCGATTTTTGAGGAGATATCATTGCCCTGTGATGTGTCGAAACGAATAGCTTGGATGGGGTTTAGATTCGGCATTGGATGGGAGGGTAGGTGTTCGGGGGAGGGGGGTCAAGGATAGAATGCTGTGGCTAGGGAAAGGAGGTGGTAGATCAGAGATTTGAGGAAGAATCGTGATCGTCGAGATACCAGGTGGCGGGTTTGGGTGTCCAGTCGCCGGGGCCGAGGACGGAGGCGGCGAGGTCTGCGATGCCGAGGTTGAAGACTTTGCGGGCCGCAGCTTCGCCGGCGTCGTGGTGATTTGCTAGCGAAACGAATTCGCTGATGTCTTGGTGAGAATATCGATTGAGCATGTCACGCATGATTATCTCCGACAAAGCGTAGGACATACGGTTCAATACATCGGGGTGAGACCAACCATCACCAGACCAAAACTGCTGGATGGTATCTTGATTCCACATGGTGCGCAATCGCTCAATGGTATCACTAGCCTCGTCAAAATGAGTCGTGCAATGTCCTTTGTTTTGGGCATAACACGCGATCGCTTCATCAAGCCAGAGTGGAATAGGGTACCGGTAGACACTCGCATGAAAAAGCTCATGACGCACTTGGGTTTCAACGTGAGCGATTTCGAAACAATTTATGAGTGTGTGAGGAAATCCCCGCGAAATAAAACACGCCTCACCACCAATGGGAATGGCGCCGGTTTGGTTCTCGCTACGATCAAGATGATCGAGGTAATTGACGTAAGCCTGTCGATCGTTGAGGGCGACGATGATATTTGCCGGCCAAGTGTGTTTGAATGCCACATCGCCAAGGAAACTGGTTATGTGCTTGACAGATTCTTCAGCAGTGCGAACGATGATTCGAGCGATTCTCTCGTCTTCCGGGCAAAGGATGAGAAAACCATCAAACGAGATCACCTGGTAATTGTCGTCCAAGGCGTCACCAAACCGAATTAACCAGTTCTGTATCAATTCGAGTTGGATATCCCGCCACGGCGACTCGTCATGTTGCGAGGCAGCCCACTGATCGTACTTATCCCAATCAAGGTGAGGGAGGTTATGTGTGGTGATGAGCCAGTCTTTGGATTCGGAAGGGAGTGTGAGCATGGGTGGACTCGCGGTAGAAGTTTGGCTAATTGGTGGTAAATTAATGGGGTGAATTTTCGAAAGGATATTTGATACCAAGCTCTTTATAGAAGTTGGTGATTTTCTTGTCGTAGAGTCGCTGCATGAGGCGGTCCCATTGTTTGGGGATGTCCGGGTGTTCGAGTTGGGCGCCGGTGTCTTTGATCCGTTCAACCCAGCGGTTGAGCGTGTCACGGAGGTGGATGAGGGCTTCTTTGTGTTCGGGCTTTTGCGAAGTGGCGAGATTATTGATTTCCCAGGGGTCTGTGGTGATGTCGTAGAGTTCTTCGGCGGGGCGCGTTGAAGCGAGTAATTTGGCGGGTGGGCCGGTGAGTTTGCCTTCGGCGTGGAGTTTTCGCATGAGGCGGAGGATGGGGTAGGACGCTTCCTTGTAACGATTGAGTTGGAGGAAGGGGCGGTCGGGGTAATAGTTGCGGATGTAGCGGTATTTTTTGGTGCGGACCGTTCGGATGCGGTCTACGGTTTCATCGCCACGGTCTCGACCGGCGAAGAGGTAGATGCGCTGGCGTTCGGCGTTTGGCCCCAGGAAGATGCGGCCCTGCATTTGTTTCGGTTTTCTTCCTCCTGCGATGTCGAGGGTGGTGGCAGTCCAGTCGATGGAAGCGATTAGTCGGTTGTCGACGGAGCCAGGTTTGAAGTTCTTGGGTTTGGGGAAGTTTTTGGCCCAGCGGATGACGAGGGGGACGTGGAGGCCGGAATCGTAGGGCCATTGTTTACCGCGGGGCATGGCGCGACCGTGGTCACCAAAGAAGAAGACGATGGTGTTGTCATCGAGACCATCTCGTTTGAGTTGATTGAGTACGATGCCGACTTTTTTATCGAGACTCATGACGGTATTGAGGTATTGGGCCCACGTCTTTCGGGTTACGGGATGGTCCGGGTAGTAAGGTGGGATGACGACCTTTTTGGGATCGGCGGCTTTTTTAATGCTCTTGTGAGCATTGTCCCATGCACGGCCACGGTGGGTTTCGGGGAAATTGACCTGTGCGAAAAAGGGCTGATTGGTTTTAAGGTCGGACCATTTGTCGGAATCCCAGGGCTTTTGTTTGAGGTTGAAGTTCCAGTCGTTCTTGGCTGTACCTTTGAGTTTTTTATTGACATGTCTGATGTTGGCAGTGAAGTATCCAAGATCCTTGAGGCGATGGGAGATGAGACGGACGCCATTGGGGAGCTGATAGCCATCGCGTCGGTGAGAGCGGTGGTGGTGGGCGCCGATGGCCATGGCATACATGCCGGTCATGAAGCTGGATCGGCTGGTGGAGCAGACGGGGGTGACGGTGAAGGCGTTGGCGTAGCGGACACCTTGTTTGGCGAGATTGTCAATAACAGGGGTGACAACCTGGGTTGTGCCGTAACAGGAAAACTCAGGGCCGAGATCTTCGCCGATGATCCATAGGATGTTGGGTTTGTCGGGCCTCTGCCGGGCGAGGAGTTGGGTCGAAAAAACAGTGGCGAGGAGGGCAATGGAGAGTGTGATAGTCTGAAGCATACTCATGTGATACTCCTGAGCTTGGGTGTTTGGAGGGCTGATTTTAACCTGAGGAGGTGACCTAATGGTGATGTGGGCCGATAAAAGGCGAATTGGCCCAGATGAACATGAAGGGTGAAGTTAGTTAGGGGTGATAAGTGCGGATCAGGTTTAAGCGTCGAGTATGTGTATCCGATGGAGTGTAAGTATTCCTCAGCGATAGGGCCGGGCGTAAGCGTTATCGGGTTTTGTGTGATGCGTCGCCTCGCGAGTTCGGGAGAGAAAGACGATTGGAGATCCAACCTGAAAGAGGGTTGTGAGCAGAAGGCGAGAAGAAAATGGACCGCGAAAATGAGGCTGTGAAACCGGGCAGAAGTAAGCGAGGGCTTCTGCAACAGGGTGAGTCGGCGATTGCATTAATCGGAGTGGGGCTTGCGGCGATTTTGTTATGTGCCATGGGGGGTGCCGCCTGGTATGCCGTTCATACGCAAAAGGAAGCGCTGCGCGAAGCGCAGATTCAACGCGCGAAGGCGGCGGGTCAGTTGCTTGCATCCAATGCGGAAATCATGTTGGCCCGCGGTGAGTTGTCTTCTTTGCGCAAACTGGTATCTGATACAGCACGTATGCACGGATTGGTGTGTGATTTGGCGCTGCCAGGGGATGCGATTCTAGTTTCATCTGAAGCGGGGCGAACAACCGTTCGAGAAATGCCTGCCAAGTGGCCTGAGATGGCGGCGGTGGATAAGACTGCCCTGGTTGACGAGGCGTCGCTTAACGAAGATAAACTCACCTTGACGTATGCCCTACAAATTCCCGGGCAAGGTATGGCCAAACTTCAGATTGATCACCAGATTGAGCAACCGGTGGGGCTGGTATGGGAGGCCCAGACCGGACTTGGAGGAATTGTCGCGGCCGCATTGCTTGCGCTTCTGTTGGTGTATCGACATTCGCGTGCCCGGCTGCGTGCCATGGGCGCCATTCGTGAAGCGCTTCTTGCCATCGAGAAGGGTGAAAGCACTGCGAGTGCGCTCACTGTTAATGAATCCTTTGGAGCTGAGGCGGAAGCGTGGAATCAGATCCTTGCGAAGACGGAATCGATGCGTAAGGAAATGCTTCAGGAGCGTGCGAAGGAGTCCCTGGGTGATCGTCGAAAAGGTGGTAGCAGCGATCTGGATAACGCGTGCGACGCGTTACCTTCAGGTTTATTGATTGTGGACACCAAGATGCGACCGAAGTACGCCAACGGCGCGGCAGCAGCGTTACTTCAGACGGAACGTACGAAACTGATGGGAAGTGATTTATTTCAGTTTATCGGTAATCCCGAAGTATCGGAGATGCTTGCCTCGTGGACGAACGAGGGATCGAAACGCCGCGTGACACTGGAGGCGAGTCGCGGCGGAGACAAGGAGACGGGCATCCTTCGCTGGACCATTCGCCCGATGCGAAAGGACGACAGCGGCGCGGCCATGGTGACGATCGAGGATATTACGCAGCAGAAGATTGCGGAGGAATCACGTCATCAGTTTGTAGCGCATGCCACGCATGAGCTGCGAACACCGCTTACGAACATTCGCTTGTACATTGAGACGGCACTAGACGAGGGGGAAAAGGACGAGGCGTTGCGTGCCAAGTGCCTGAACGTCATTAACAGCGAATCACGTCGGCTGGATCGACTGGTGAATGACATGCTTTCGACCGCCGAGATTGAGGCGGGATCATTGCAGGTTCATGCAGATGACGTGCGTCTGAAGGATGTCTTTACGGAACTGGCGACAGATTATGAAATGCAGGCCAAGGAGAAGAATATTTCCCTGACGTTTGACCTGCCTCCGAAGCTTCCCGTCATCCAGGCAGACAACGGCATGATTGTGCTGGCATTGCACAATCTGGTAGGCAATGCCTTGAAGTATACGGAAAACGGCGGAACAGTTACCGTGGTTGTTCACGCCAACGAAAATGACATTACCGTCGACGTGATGGATACGGGTTTTGGCATTGATGAGGAAGATCAGGTTCGGGTGTTTGATCGATTCTATCGGGCCCAGGATAAACGGTTGAAGGGGATAACCGGATCAGGTCTTGGTCTGGCATTGGCGCGTGAGGTGGTGCGAATGCATGGAGGGGACATCACCGTGAAATCGGAGCTGAACGAAGGGTCCACGTTCACCATGACACTGCCGAATGAAGCAGACGCTGCGTAAGATCCGTCTTGACGCCATGCAGATTGAATTGCTTAGGGGAGAATCATGGAAGTACATGAGGATAAACATGGAGCGGTGACCGTGCTTCGGCCGGACGGACCGCTTGTGGAAGATGATGTTTCCATGTTCTGCGGCAAGTTGACCGCCGTGCGTCAGAACACGATGGGACGCCTGGTGTTAGATCTATCCGAGACGCCCTTTGTGGACTCGAAGGGTCTTGAAGCGTTACTTGATGCGACGGAAGCGATGGAGGATTGCGGGCAAAGTCTGCGTCTGTGTGGCGTGAACGAAACCGTTCGCGAGGTGCTGGAGCTTACGGAAATATCAAGTTTCTTTGAACACTATGAAGACGTTAATTCCGCGGTGAGGAGCTTCCTATGACGCAAGGGCCGGAGGAAAACCTTCAAACGGCTCCGGGGGAGGACGCCGTCGACGAAGCTACGCAGAAGCAACGTGATGCCGAAACGATCAGCGACGGTTTGAGCATGTCGTTTCAGGCACGTCCGCGTCGCTCGCTGCGGATCGGCGAAGCACTCGTGGCGGACGGGGTTCTTACCGAGGACCAACTGAAGTCCGCACTTCGTGAGCAGAAACGAACGGGGCAAATGCTGGGTGAGCTTCTGGTGGACCAGGGAATGGTCACTTCCATGTCCCTGGTGCGTGTGCTCGCCAGGCGCCTGGGTGTTCGGGCGGTGATGCTTCGGCACGGGTTGATCGACCCGGCGTTGCTAAGGGACATTGGAGACGAGGAAGCAACCCGCCTGAAAGCCATCCCCATGTTTCGTGTACGGGATGTTGTGACGGTGGCCATGGCCGAGCCGCAATCGTTGCCAACGATCGACCGCTTGCGTCAGTTATTCACGTGCAAGATTCGACCCGTCCTTGCGACGGAATCGAACATTCGTGAGTACATCAAGAAATATTCCGGTGGGAACGTGGACGTTGACGCATTTCTGACGTCACTCGTTGAATCCGATGTTGAGGTTGTTGAGCGTGAGACGGTGGATGAAGGGCCAACCACCGACCTGGATCGAATGGTTGCCGGGAGCCCAATCATCAATCTGGTCAATGTTGCGTTGTTGACCGCCATCAAGGACAAGGCGTCCGATATCCATATGGAACCTGACAAACGGGGGACACGGATACGTTATCGAATCGACGGCGTGCTGCGCGATTTGATGAAGCCACCACCGGGTATGCACGCGGCAATCGTTTCACGTATCAAAGTGATTGGGAAGATGGATATTGCGGAGAAGCGACTGCCACAGGAAGGTCGCGTGCGCATTGTCGCGGAAGGCCGTGAAATTGACTTGCGGGTTTCTTCCATGCCGACTCTTTTGGGTGAGAAGCTTTGCATCCGTATTCTTGACAAATCAAATCTCAGTGTGCGTATGGAGGATCTGGGGTTCCGCACGGAGGCACTGGAGACGTTCAAGCACATGTTGGCACAACCGCACGGCCTGGTCCTCGTGACAGGGCCAACCGGAAGTGGAAAAACGACAACACTCTATTCGGCACTGGACCTGCTGCGTAGTCCTGAACGCAACATCATTACGGTAGAGGACCCAGTTGAATATCAATTGGATCTTATCAATCAGGTCCACGTGAACGACGCTATTGGTTTGTCCTTTGCCCGTGCGCTTCGAACCATTCTGCGTCAGGACCCTGATGTAATCATGGTCGGTGAGATTCGCGATGAGGAAACGGCGCGCGTGGCGGTGCAGGCGGCGTTGACGGGTCACCTTGTGCTAGCGACATTGCACACGAATGATGCGCCAGGAGCCGTGGCGCGTCTTCTGGATATGGGCATTGAATCCTATTTGCTTTCCAGCGCGTTGAACGGGGCGGTTGCCCAACGTCTGGCGAGAACGATATGTCCCGCTTGCTCCACGAAGTATTACCCGACGGAACAAGTCCTGGCTGACGCGGGACTACATGACTACGTGGGCAAGGCGTTCAGGAAAGGGGCGGGATGCCAGTCGTGTCACAACTCGGGGTTCAGCGGTCGATTGGGTATCTATGAAGTGATGGAAGTGACGACCGAGTTGCGTCGCATGATTCACCGAGGGGCTCCGACCCATGAATTGCGCGAGAAATTCCAGGAGCAGGACGGTTGGACATTGAGAATGGAGGGCGTACAGATTTCCGTCGATGGCCGATCCAGCCTGGAGGAAGTGCTTCGCGTCACTCACAACGAAGAAGACGAGTTGGATGGAGCGACAAAGGGCAATAGCAACGTATCGAACACGGCTGAGCATGCGGAGGTGGTGGGATGAAGCTGGCATACGAGGCCTATGATCGCGCGGGGAAGCGAGTTCGTGATGTCGTTGAAGCAGTGAATGCGAATGAAGCGACGGAAAAGCTTCGCAAGGAGGGGATGTATATCACCACGATACGTGCTGCAGGCCAGGGCGAGACGCCGGTTGAATTGACGGGTAGGAAGATCCCGGCGGGTAAGCGTTTGAAACACATCGTGATGTTTGCACGACAGTTGCAGGTATTGGTTTCCACAGGCACCCCCCTGGTGGAGGCGATCGCGGCGGTTGAGCGTCAGGTTGATGACATGTATTGGCGTGGTGTTCTTGAAGCGTTGCGCACACGCGTGGAAGAAGGGGCAGGTCTTGCGGATGCCATGGCGGAACACCAAAATTATTTTGACCCGATTACGCGGAGTCTGGTGGCCGCGGGTGAGTCTGCGGGAAAGCTGCCGGAAATGCTCGGACGTGTCGCGACCATCACGCGTAAAGCTGCATTTGTTCGAACTTCCGTGATTGGAGCGATGGTTTACCCCGTCCTGTTGATCACGGTTGCGATGGGCGTTTTGGTCATGTTGCTCATGTTTGTATTACCTCGCTTTGCGGTGTTGTTTGAAGAGCTTGATGCTCCCCTACCACCGACCACCGCGTTGCTTATGGGCCTGAGCGACTTTCTGCTGGCGTTCTGGTGGACCCTGCCCATTGCAGTCGTTGGCGGCGTGATTGGGCTACGCATCTGGCTGAAGTCGCCTTCCGGTAAACGGACGATCGACACGTTCATGATTCGGATGCCCATGTTTGGCAAGCTGGTTCAGTCGTTCCAAACCGCTCGTATCATTCGATTGATGGGCATACTTCTGGATTCCTTCCTGCCGTTGCTGGATGTGTTAAAGCTGGTTAAGGAGTCGACCACGAATCATCATTATCATCAGCTACTGGTCAATGCTGAGGAAGCAGTGACACGAGGCGAAGCAATCAGTTCCGCCTTCAATGATCCATCGCTGATACAGATATCGGTTTATGAATCGATGCGATCGGGTGAGGCAAGCGGGCAGATCGGCCCGTTGCTGGTAAACCTGGCTGAATTCCTGGATGAAGATAATGAGGTGGTGGTCAAATCACTGGCAAGCATACTCGAACCTGTGATTCTAATCGTCCTGGGGGCGCTGGTAGGTTTTGTATCTATCAGTATGTTCCTGCCGTTGTTTGACATGACGGCGATGGCGGGCAGCTCGTAAGCAAGGAGCAGACGTGATGAAACGATTCGGAAACAAAAATTCCCCTATTGGATTGGACGTGGGTACGCGTTCGATCAAGGCTGTGCAACTATCGGGAACGGGGAACCATCTTCAGATCATCGCGGCTACGGAGTTACCAAGACGCCAAACTGAAGAAGAAACCATCTATCCCAGCATCGACGAACTGGCCAGTCTGGTTTCTGCTTTGCAGAGACAAGGATTCACGGGTAATAAGGTCGTACTCAGCGTACCGGAGTCGAGGCTGATCTCCACCATACTGGAATTGCCTCCACGTGAATCCGATGCGCCAATCGACCAGTTGGCACGACTTGAACTGGCGAATATGAATCAGCTTGAACCGGAAAGCCTGGAGATTCATACCTGGGATCTTCCCGATGGCCAACGTAAGCGTGACCAAACCGTACTGATGGCGGCGGCTTGCGGTCATTCGGACGCTGACGAATTGCTGGACCTTTACGAAGCAGTGGGACTCGTGCCGGTTGCGCTGGATATGCAGTCGGCGGCGATTGGTCGTGCATGCGACTGGCGAGGAACATCTGAAGGCCAGATTCTACCGATCATCGATCTAGGTTGGAAAGCGGCGCGTCTCATCGTGGTTTATCAAGGTAACTTGATCTATGAGCGACCGATCAATGAAGCGGCACTTGAACCCCTCTGGCATGATATTACCAACCGTGCAAACATGGACGACGAGGTGGTTGAATACCTGATCAGTGATATTGGTCTGACGCCGCCATCTCAACTGAATAACTCGACCGCTCACGGCGAAGCCGTTGTACCCTCCAACGGCGACTGGCATCAACTGGAGGAAATCCAGCAATCCATTCAGGAGCATTTCCATCAGGCGATCAGTGAAATCCAGATATCTCTTTCGTATGCCAGCCATCAGTACAGTGACGCGGAAGTCATGGGTGTCAAACTGGTGGGTGGCGCAGCATCGATACCGGGACTCAGCGAATTCCTGAACCTGATGATGGGTCTGGATATTCAGGGTGTTTCACCCATGGACATCGCCCAGTGTCCGGATCACCTGCTGCAACTTTGCAGCGGCACACAAATGACCCCTGCGATGGGCCTGGCATTGCATGGGAGGGAACAACTATGATCCATATCAATCTGATACCACAACACCGCATTGACAAGCGTCAAAAGCGTACCCGCGTGCGTCTATGGGGTATCGGCGGGTCGGCGTTTGCCATACTGGCATTGTGCGGAGCGATGTCTTTCAGTGCATTCTGGGGACAGGCAAACAGGGAAGTAACCCAGAAGCTCGCCCAGGCCAAGAAGGAAGTTACGCGAATCCACGATGAGACTACGGCGCTCACACCGGAACTGATGGAGGCGGCTATCCAACTTGAAGCCAGTCGTGCCGTCGCCATTCAGCCGGACTGGTCCGTTCTGATGGCTCTATTGGGAGAAATCAGAGGCGACAATATCGTATTGAGCCGCTGCCTTCTATCACCAATCATTCCAATTAAGAAACAGACACGCAGCAATTCGCGGCCCTTACTTGGTCGCCCCAGCGCCGTCAAACAACCAACATCCAATAAGCGCACACGAAAACCATTGCACTTCAAACTCATTATTCAGGGCGTGGCCCGTACGCAGTCGGATGTGACACGATTTGTTGTTCAATTGGAGAACGAAAAAAGCATTTTCAATCGCGTCAAACTGCTTGGTACTGAACCAAAAACTGTCGGGGATCATTCTGCGATCCAATTCAAACTGGAATGTTCAATAGGCGAGAAGGCGGAAACATCATGAATGCATGTAAACCCGACCAATGGAAATGGTGGACAATTGATGTGGCCGGCATTTTCTGCTGCCTACTGGTGGCGGGAGCGGTCTATCAGTTCGGATTCAAACCCATTGTTGATCGTGAGGTTGAAAGACGCCAGCAAAAGGGTGAGTTAACGCAAGAAGAAAAGCGGGCTGAGAATCTACAGATCGAACTGTCCAGGCTTAAGGGTCACCTGATCAAACTGCGTGCAGCGGTGGATCGATCCGCCATTCAACTTCAATCCACTTCCTATCTGAATCAGCGCGTGAGCGAAGTGACCGAGCTGGCCACCGAGTGTGGACTCCAGGTCAATAAAATACAGCCCAAAGACACGGTGTCCGCAGATCGATACGACATGGTACCTATCCAGATCGTCGGCATTGGAACCTATCAGTCGGCATCCATTTTTCTTCATCGATTGCAGGACAGGTTTCCAGACACCGGCGTGTCCTCGTTTGAACTGGTCAAGAAGTCGAGTGCCGCCGGATTGCCCGCTTCGTCCAGAAATATGGATAGGAGATCTGAGGACGGGGCATCCAATTCGGAAGTCGGTTCGTTTGATTTTGCACTGGTCTGGTACGCCGCCCCAACCGTCGCATCGAAATAATAAGCGAAAGGTCGGAAGAATCATGAAAATGACCAAGGAACGCAAGTTGTATACAGCCATACTCACGATCGCGGGGTTGGGGTTATTCGTGGATCAGGTGATCGTCGGTTATGACACGTCCGGACCATCTCCGGCGGTCGCGCAAGAAACGAATCGACCTGCCACCACCTCCAATCCATCGACAGACGACGGCAAAGTGTTACCGTCATTACCAAGCTCACAGAGGCAGCCGACTACAAACTCTCAGGCATTCAATTTCAACATCGATCAGATTGAGATTGACGACAAGAATTCACTTTCGAATCGACTTCAGCAATTGGCAGAAAATCGAACGTTCAAACTACCTATCGTCACGGACGCTTTCTCGGCGAAGGGCACATGGCTGGAGCAGGCTCCCATGAATCCCAAGGGGTTGAGAAAAGGGCCTGAGCCAGGCGCTAAGAGCGCCATACGAAGTTTTTTGAGTTCTCACCAGCTCACCGCCGTGGTCACCGGAACGGACGGAGGAATAGCCGTTATGAAAGGGCCTGTGACCGATAACAAGGGCGTAACGAAAGTTCAAACGGTGATGGTCCCGGTTGGAAAACCCATTAACGGATTTATTCTGTTGGAAGTCACTGCGGAACGTGCGATATTTGACTACAAGGGGATGCGAATCCACCTGAGGTTGGATCAACCTGATGTCAAACGAACAAACATCGTTGGCGATACCGATCCGCAAAAGCCCGATAAGGAAAAGTAAGTCAAAAAAGTGACAGATATATTCGCATAAACTGTTTCCCCAGATAAAAGTCCGCAAAACTTATGACCGATAGATAAGACAAGTGTGAATCGCGTGTGGAGAATGATGAAATCATATCATTGCGGGATTCGGAAAGATCAGGATCAATGATCGATAAGATAACGCGGACATGGAAGTCCACACATTGATTTTGATGAGGTAGACGGAGTGAGTTCAAGAGTGTTCTCGATTAAGGAGATTCCCGGATGAACAACGCGAGAAGAAATAGTGGTTTCAGTTTGATTGAGCTGGTGATTGTGGTCGTGATTATCGCGATCATCGGAGCGATCGCCATTCCGAGAATGAGCCGTGGGGCGGCAGGTGCAGCGGATTCAGCGCTAACAGGTAATCTCGCCGTACTGAGGAATGCGCTTGATCTTTATGCCACCGAACATGGCGGGACATACCCATCGGGAACAGCCGCTCATATCGCTAATCAATTGACTCAGTTTACCGACTCGGCAGGCACCCCCAACGTTACTAAGACTTCGAGTTTCATCTACGGACCCTATCTCCGAAAGATCCCGACCCTACCCGTAGGCGGTACAGGACAAAAAGGATCCTCGCTTATTGCACTAATCGGCCCACCCGGCACCAACCCAGGCGGTTGGCTTTACACACCTACCACGGGTGAAATCGTGGCCAACACCGCGGCCGGTGTGGCAGATGCCGCAGGTGTGGACTACAACACCTATTAATGCAATGGTGAACGAGCGATGTGCGCTACACCAGCCCGGGCATTTTGTAAGACAACCACCAGGTGAAGAGGCGGAAACAGGTGTAACTTAAAGCACAACATCATGAACGGCCGCCTGTGGGAATCATGGGCGGCCGCTTTCAATTTTGAGGGAAAAACCCGACACCGCGCAAACGACGACAAAGCGAGCGATCCAGACTGGGAGTATCCGATCATGAGCAACGCAGGTCGAAAGTACGGATTCACAATCATCGAACTGGCTGCCGTCCTGGTCATTATTTCAATTGTTGCCGCGATTGCCGTACCGCGATACAACACGGCATTGAGTCGATATCGGGCGCAGTTTGCCGCCCAGAGGATCGCAGCTGATCTGGAGTTGGTGCAAAACGATGCGCGGGCTCAATCCGCTGCCAAGCAGATCGACTTTGACACCATCAACAATAAGCACACCATTTCTGATATCACTGATTTTGACGGCAAGACGGGAGCATACACCGTCGATCTATCGGCGGCCCCGTACTATGCCGACGTGACCGCCGTCTTTATGTCATCAGGACAGCAGTCCGTCATTTTTGACGGGCACGGCCTGCCCAACGCAACAGGGTTCATCGTTGTTGTCGTTGGTGGATTTCAGCACATCATCAACGTCTATCAGGATTCCGGAAAGATACTGGTGAATTAATGAGTCCAAAGAAAGCTCATTACTCCGGTTTTACGCTGATCGAAATGGTCATTTCGGTCGCGATTATTTCGATCCTTATGACTGCTATCGCCTCGGCGATCCTGCTTACCTCTAAGGCGATTCCCTCACAAGATTCGCCTGGTGACGCTGCGCTAAAGGCTACGAAGGCACTGGCGCGACTCAACGAGGAACTACAGTCCGTCAGATTTTTCACCGAAGCAACCTCGACGGCCATGACGATTATCGTGCCGGACCAGAACGGCGATGGGGATGCCGAACAGATACGGTACTCATGGAGTGGGACGGCGGGCGATCCGTTGGTTCGAACCCTTAACGGGTCGGTCAACACGGAAAATGTGGTGGCGTCTGCACAAAGCGTCGACTTTTCCTATTCCATGGATGATGTCTCCGAATTGTTCACTGATCTGGGAGGCGAGACAGCCAGGCTTGTATTTCGGCACGTGAGGTCTGTCTATGTACGTATCAAACTGGATACCGGGGATGTGAACAACGTCGAAACCGCCATATTGCATTTGAACTCGCCACCGATCCTCGATGCGGTACATGAACTGGACTTTGATACGAACCCTGTAACCACGGATGCCGATGCAAACGGCATTGCGGACTGGTCCACTGCGGATTCATCGGTGTTTGACACCGCCACGCTTACTGACGGCGTGTGGGACGTTGGAACGGACCTGGTGACCTCACCGCAGTATGACTTTGGCGGTGTAACGACGCTGTGGGCACGAATGGCCGCTACAACATCTGGAAATGTTGGTCCAATCATTAGACTTAATGTCGACTCAGCGGTCACCGGCGGTCCAATCTCGGCATGGCTGAAACTGGAGACTGATGGAACACAGACTCTGCACGTTAGTGAACACACCGGGGGCACTCGCACGGATTTGATTACTGCCAATCGTTTGCCAGCCGGGTTTATCGACCTTCGTCTGATTGTCGATTCGGCGACTGACAGAATCAATGTCCGCGTGAACAACGTGGACATAGGAACGTATTCGTTCAATCGTGAAAACCTAGCGACATTTGGCAAGGTAGTTCGACTGAGAGAAGGCGCCGCGGGCGGCCGGTTTGATTTTGTACGTATCTACTCGGGAGGGACGGTGAAACGATGATCAGAATTGAGAGCAAGAAATCTGAACCGAGACAAGTACGATTTCTTCTGACACGGGAACGGCGCATCGCAGGCTTTTCCATCATTGAATCGGTAATGGCGATTGCGATCGTTTCCACCATGTTTGCTGTCGCCATGAACCTGGCGGGCGGGTCGCGCACATCGGTAACGCTGCTCGCGGACCGGGCAAAGGGCGAACGTCTTGCGGAATCATTGATGAATGAGATACTGGATCAACCCTATTACAATCCGGCGGAAGCCAGCGTGATCGGCACTGACACAGCTGAAGCCGCTACGGGAAATCGTAGCCTGTTTGATGATGTGGACGACTACCAGGGTTGGACGGCATCGCCGCCAGAACAAAGCGATGGGGCCGTTATTCCAGGACACATCGGATGGACAAGGAGGGTCGAAGTAGAGTGGGTCAAGCCATCCGACCTGACTGCGGTTTCGGTCTCTGAGTCGGGTATAAAGAGAATCACGGTAACGGTCTTTAAGGGCGACAAGGATCTGGCACATCTGACAGCTTATCGAACCGACGCGTGGCCGGGCGTCGACGGCGATCAACATCCGGGAATCGAATAAGAGCGTATCTTACCGAGAACCAACACTGGGTATGAAGGGGCGGCGATGGTGACATTCAATCCAATGCGTTTTAATCCAAATCAAAATGCTATTCACACTCATCCGATTCGAGACCCTCAGTGAGCTTTTATGAGTTTTCCACTTCGTGGGTCAATCTTCATGTCAAATTTCAACCTATCGCTTACAATACGGCGTACGTGCCACGGACGGTCTGAACTTCCGGGGGTTTGAACTTCCGGGGGTTTGGACTTCCGGGGGTTAAGGGGCTGATCATGTCGTTGGTGAAACGTCAATTTCAAGGCGAGATGATGGATGACCCAAATCTGGATGCGGGTAAGCATCGTCACGCGTTAAAGGGATTGGGACGATTGAACGCTATCTCGCGATGCGCCAGCCGCGTGTTTTCCGCCATCGCCGACATTGCGGGAAGTGTCGAAGCCGATCAGCCGATCCGCGTTCTGGACCTTGCAACGGGTGGAGGAGATCTTCCTGTGAAGCTCGCCCAAATCGCCGCACGAAAGAGAATCAAGCTGGAGATCGCAGGGTGTGACGTTTCGGCGACGGCCTTGGACTACGCGAGACAATTGGCTGATCTTCACCTCGTTGATGTTGATTTCTTCGAGCTTAACGCCGTCACGCAGGCGCTTCCCATGCACTACGATGTGATCACATGTTCGCTTTTTCTGCATCATCTTTCGCGAGACAATGCGGTACGTCTTTTGAAACGCGCTGGAGCCGCCGCAGAACGAAGACTGATCGTCAATGATCTGGCGCGAACACCAACCAATCTCTGCATGGTTTACGTTGCTTCGCGTGTCGTCACCCGGTCAAAGGTCGTCCATACCGATGCCACACGATCGGTACGTGCGGCATTTACCGCATCGGAACTCAAGCAAGTTGCCGAGAATGCCGGCCTGCATAATGCCGTTGTGCGTCCAGCATTCCCATGTCGCATGATGCTTATCTGGGATAAGCATCGCACGGGAGAAAAGGCGTCCGCTCACGCATGACTCATTCAAAAAATAACCATTCCCAGGTTTCAATCGTGTCCGAGAAACTCGCGGCTATCAGAAACAGACATTTCGACGTTGTCGTGATTGGAGCAGGGCCGGCAGGTTCATTGGCCGGGATACATCTCATGCAACAGGATATAGGAAGGCGTGTCTTACTCATCGACAAAGCGACCTTCCCTCGTGATAAGACGTGCGGGTGTTGCATCAACCACGCCGCCTTGAGGGAGTTAGAAGTTATTGGAGCTGAGGCAATGGTCGAGTGTGCGGGTGGTCCGAACATCAACGACGTCCAACTCTACTTCAAACGCCAACGCACCAGGATCGAATTACACCGAACCAAGGCTCTTTCACGGGGATTACTGGATTCGAAGCTGACGGGTGAATTTACCCGGCACGGTGGGATCTTTCTGGATGGTGTTGCCGGCCAGGTTGAAGAATCGGAAGCCGACAATGAGCGATTGGTGACCCTTCGATCATCCACTGAATCCATCACCATCTCAACCGATGCCGTGGTCATTGCAACCGGACTGAAACATCAGTCCGGCCTGAAAGGAGAAAGTTGGTACCAGCCGCAAGTAGCTTCAAACGCGCGAATCGGATTGGCGACACGTACGTTCCGAAACGCCGACCGGTTTAAACCCAATCGTCTACATATGGGAATCGCGAAGCACGGCTACGTGGGGCTTGTTCATTTGGAAGACGGCTCGCTCGACATCGCCGCCGCTGTGGATGCAAATTTCGTCAAGCATGAAGGCGGACCGCAAGCCGCGATGAATTCCCTGCTATTCGGATCGGATATGCCGACGCTGGACGTCGCCGCTGAAGACCTTCGGTTTACCGGAACGCCGCTGCTGACGCAAAGGCAAGAATATGTCGCCGGCGAAGGTGTGTATCTGGCAGGCGACGCCGCGGGTTATGTCGAGCCCTTTACCGGTGAAGGCATCGGGTGGGCCATGGCGTCGGGGCGCACGGTTGCCGACGTGGTGGACAAGGTTCTATCAGGTCAACTAACCCATCAGGCCGCGGCACAAATGTGGAATGACGAGTATCGCCGTATGTTGGGAGGAAGGCAGGGAGTGTGCAGGTGGGTTGCAACAGCACTTAGACACCCGCTATGGGTTAGAACCGCCATCAGCATGTTGAGAATAGCCCCTCCGATCGCCCGTCCCTTTACGCGACGAATCTCCCGGCCATACATTACAACCTGATCAATGGTGGGTCTGAAACGACCTGAATATAATCCGGTACCCGGGAATGTTATAGAGCCTCGGAGGGGATTTCAGGACTATGTCGAACGATCCAGTCATATCAGGTATAGGCACGGCCGTTCCCGCGCACCACGTTCATCAGAATGATGCGGCGGAGGCGGCCATGAACCGCTGTTGCGAAACACCCCGGCAAACCAAATTACTCCCAGTCCTTTATCGCATGACTACGGTCAAGACGCGCGGGAGTGTCCTCCTTCAGCCTGAACGTAGCCCGATCCCGTCGGCTCCGCATCCCGTCGACGCATCAGGAGCAACCTGGTTCTTTCCGGAAACTGCGAGTAGTGACAGCGCATCCGGTAACGGAAACGGTCGTCAAAAAAAGTCGTTCAGCCCATCCACCAGGCAGCGCATGGAGCAGTTTCTCATCCACGCACCCAATCTCGCCATAGAGGCATCACGGGAGGCCATGGAGGAAGCGGACGTTGATCCAACCGAAATCACTCATCTCGTCGCCGTAACATGCACGGGTTTTGGTTCTCCGGGTTTGGAATATGAAATGATCAAAGGCCTGGGACTTTCGCCGGATGTGACGCGTACTCATATCGGCTTCATGGGTTGCCACGCAGCTCTCAACGCGCTGCAGGTCGCCGATGCCTTTGCCCGCGCGCAAGAGGACGCCAAAATCCTCCTTTGCTGCGTCGAATTATGTACGTTGCATTTCCAATATGGGTGGCATGATCAGCAGGTCGTTGCCAATGCACTGTTTTCTGACGGCGCCGCCTCGGTGGTTATTACCGGCGCCCATGCCGCCCACAAGGAAGGGCATCTTCGTATCAGGGGGACGGCTTCTTCGATCATCGATGACACTTACGACGAAATGAGTTGGCATGTCGGAGATCATGGATTCGACATGACACTTTCCCCAGCCGTACCAGATGTGATCAGACGAACACTGCGACCATGGACCGAGGCTTTTCTAGCCGACCATGATTTAAGTGTGGACGACATCGCTTCGTGGGCGATTCACGCCGGCGGACCGCGCATCGTCACAGCAGCAGGCGAAGCGCTCGACCTTCCGGAGACCGACCTGCTGGCCGCCCGGCATATCCTGCAAACGCACGGCAACATGTCCTCCGCAACCGTCCTGTTTATCATGCGAGAGCTCTTGCAGCAGCAAGCCAAGCGCCCCATGGTTGCGCTGGCATTCGGTCCGGGATTGATCGTCGAAGGGGCATTGCTTTACTGATACAGCAGTCGGAGGGGACATTACACCGAAGCGGGATATAGTGTGCGCAGACCACCGGGCATGGGTCACGATGCAAGCATCCGATCGGCCAATTTAGCGGAAAGGTCACTCATGAACGAAACGCAACACGCGATGCCAACTCAGGATCTGGACCAGCCCCTCACACTTGGGTCGCGAACGCTGAACTCTCGCCTGATCGTGGGCACGGGGAAGTATGAGAATTATCCGATCATGCAGACGGCGCTGGATGCCTGTGGAGCGGAAGTCATCACCGTCGCCGTTCGCCGCGAACGTCTGATCGATGCCGATGGCAAGAGTCTCCTGGATTTCATCGACACTGATCGCTATACGATTCTCCCCAATACGGCGGGGTGTTTTAATGCCGATGATGCCATACGCGTCTCCCGCCTGGGTCGTGAGATTCTTGAGCAGATGGACAACCCGGGTAAAAACTGGGTCAAGCTTGAAGTTCTTGGAGACAAGAAGACGCTTCTCCCCGATCCGCAGGGAACACTGGAAGCCACGCGTGAACTGGTCGCGGATGGTTTTGAAGTCCTGTGCTACACCTCGGATGACCCCATCATGGCGGCGAAGATCAAGGAAGCCGGTGCGACATCCGTCATGCCCGCCGGTTCGCCGATTGGTTCGGGTCAGGGTGTCCTGAATCCCAACAACATTCGTATCATTCTGGAGCTTCTTAAGGACGGCGACCCCGATTACCCTGTCATTCTTGACGCAGGTGTGGGCGCGGCGAGCGACGTCGTCGAGGCAATGCAACTGGGAGCGGATGGCGTCTTACTCAATACCGGCATTGCGCATGCACAAGACCCTGTGCGCATGGCACATGCCATGAAACATGCCGTCCTGGCGGGACGGCTTTCCTATCTATCGGGCAGGATTCCGAAGCGACTGTACGCTACCGCGTCCAGTCCCTGGTCCGGTGTCATTTCCTATATCCCGGGCGAGTAGTTTTTACCCGCATTTTCAAAAATCAATCCGCCGCAATCGGTTCCGCGGATGACAACACCGGGCGAATCAGGATCGTCGCGACCAGCGACATGACATGCCCGAAAACCTCCAACATTTCCTCAATCGAGGAAAAAAACTGTTCGACGCCGAATAGCTTGATTTGTTTGATCACGTCAAAATCAAGCGACTGTGTCATCGCATAACACATCACAATGATCGCTAGAATCGATACGGTAAAGCGACTTTCAAGATATGCCTTAAACACCGGGTATTTAAGCCACACAAAAACAAACAGCGTTACCATCACCACGATGGCAATGGTGGTCGCCTGCTTGATCAGGTGAAACTCCCTAAACAAAAGCGTTGAAACCAAGACAGACATCCAAAGTAAAAACGCATCACGCTTCAATCCATAACGCAGCCACGCGATACCGACCGCGATGTATAACACGATCGGCGCGATCTGCTCAAACAACCTCTTGATCGCCGTGTGCTGATCCGGCAGGCCGCTGACGACAAATACCAGAATACCAAACGCAATCAGTGGAATGAATACTGCCGGCCACCAAAAGCGCGACAACATAAGTTTGATAAACACGGGGAAATCAAGCGGCTTATCATCAGCGGTAGAGGTCATAATCGTCATTCGCCGTTTACAAAAGAAGATCGGGTTTACAGCTCGACGGACTTGAGGGCAGCCTCATCGAAAGCAACGCCGCCTTCCGCGGCAATGGCCTTGAATTCTTCAATTTCCGCTTGCGTCAGAAGCAATCCATCATGCTTCTTGCTCAGTGCCGCATTACGAGCCTCTATTTGACCCGGCAACAGACAACCTTCATTCCCGTGCCCCAGAATATCTTCGATCACGGCACGCACATTGTCCGCCTGCGAACGACCTTTCGCAAAATCAACCGCGAGGGCTTCGGGCTTGATGCACTGGAAATAAAAGTTCGCCGTCCGTTTTTCCTCCGCATCACCCTCACCCCATCGGTTACGCAACGTCGGCAACGATCCACCACCGTATGCCCCGAATAACTCATTCAACAATGCAAGCCCATATCCCTTATGTGCCCCGAAAGGCACCAAGGCCGACACATCCGCAGGATTCGTCGTCTCACGACCATCCTTATCCACCGCTGCGCCAGGCGGAAGCTCCTTACCCTCTCGTAAAAACTGTTGAACGCGCCCCATCGCCACCGTCGAAGTCGCCCAATCGATGCAAATCGGAAATCCGCATGCATCCTGCGTCGGAAATCCCCACGAATGAGGGTTGGTCCCCAACGTCGGATGTTTCCCCATGAACGGCACAACCTCCGCCAGCGCCGCGGTGCAGCAGGTGTATGCCAGATATCCCTTGTTCGCCGCGTCAATCACATACCCCCCGCCCCACAAATAATGAAACGCATTATCGACCGAGACCACGCCGACGCCGTACTTATCCGCCAGACGCATGCATTCATCCATTGCATCAAATGCCGTTGCCTGCCCCAACTTCTTATTCGCGTCCCATTTCTGAACCGCTTCATAGGGCGTATCCAACTTCACAATTTCCGCATTGGGAACACACCCGCCCGCCTTGGAACCAAAATGGTCATCCAAATGCAACGCCTTGATCGCGTTGTGCGTCTTAATCCCGTGCCATGCCGCGGACTCACAGAATCGGGCGCCCTGCTCGGACTCCACCTCACTAAAACCCCTTTTCATGTACGCGGCTTTAACCAAGTTATTGTGAACCTCAACGGGCATGATGTAATTCAATTCAGCCATGTAATCTTTCCTGTAAGGTAGTGCTAAAGCCGAAACCCCACTTACCGGCAAAATGTTAAATCGTTACAACCCGTCTATCCGTCAACGCAATCGCGTCTCTCCACCAATTCCCGCCGGGTCGTTCAGAGATGAGGATCATAGCCAACTCACGGTCACGGTTCCTCAAGTCGCATAGCCGCAATCCGCTACCATCCATACGATAAAATACCAACCCAAATTCCATCATCCATGAAGGGCATCCCATGACCTACCAGCGCAACATCTCCCTCCAAAGCACCGGTCACCGCCACATGCAGGATATCACCTCAGAAGTCCAGCAAGTTATCGCCGAATCCGGCGTGGGAACAGGCATCGCCCATGTCTTCAACATCGGGTCCACCGGCGTTATCGCCTGCATCGAATTTGAAAGCGGCCTCGAACGCGACCTGCCTGAGATCCTGGACAAGCTCTTCCCTCCATCTCGCGATTACGGCCATGAACAGGCCTGGCACGATGGAAACGGGCATTCCCACCTTCAGGCAACCACACTCGGGCCCGATCTGACCATCCCCATCACTGACGGTCGGGCCAATCTTGGAACCTGGCAACAGATCATTCATCTCGAATGTGATGTCAAACCCCGCAATCGCCAGATTGTCGTTACCGTCCTGGGCGAGTAGGTCCGTATCCCTGCCTATCCGCTCTCTTTTGTAAAAACCAACTGACAAACCAGCGTGGATTCGGTAAGCTAATCGCCTGAGAAATCAGGAGATTAAAAATGCACCGTCGAATCTGCGCCTTCGCCGGGGTGTTCATGTTGTCGACTGCAACGTCCGCGTTTGCCGTCACGCAAGCTCAAATTACGGAAATCCTGACCGATGACATGGGCGACCGCCCCACTTACATCGAGATCTTCTATGAAGGCTCTGGCTCGTTCGATCTGGTCATTCTCAATGCGAGTCACGACCGGGAACGCCGCATCAATCGTATTTTTCGAATTTCTCCCCCACCCCATCGCGACACGGTGGTCCTTCACGAAGGAACATGGCCCAATGACGGCGGCCTCGCCCATGCCATCCATACCGATTCATCCCTCAGCCTTGACCTTCTCCCGTTTGGCACGGCAAGACGCTTCCTCATCTTCAATGAAACAACGCCGTTTGATGAAAACACGTCCCTGCCGTTCGAAGAAAACTGGCCTGCAACATTGAAAGTTCTTGATACCATAAGCCTTTCCATTGCGGGTTCGGAATCCGACCTTGCCCGGGATGTCGTCCCTCTCACGGAGGCGGCAGACAATGCGATCATTCGGATGGACTTTGGCCAGGCCGTCTGGCGCATCAATAACGCCGGCTCGTACACCGACCGGTTCATCTCAGGCTCGACAAACCCACAGCTCGAATTCGCAGGCGGCGCCGGGAGACTCGACCCCGGCATCCCCAATCGCCCCATCATTGCCCACATGCCCGAACCTCATTCGGCAATCCTCGCGCTTGCCCTGATTTCTCAACTAATCTACCGAAGGCCCGGAGTAATGCGCTAAGGCTTCACGCTCACATGCGGGTGATCACCAATCAAAAAACGGTAAGGCCTTAACGCCCAATCCTTCGCATACCCTACTCCAATGCGCGTGGCTTCCATCACACATTCATCCGCTACCTTTTCACCCGCCTCCAGGAATAACTCTCCCGAACGCGTCAGATCCACGCCATCGAATTCACGATCGATTCCCAATGCCTGACACAGCTTGGCCGGTCCGGAACACAAATCTCTCTCGCGTAATCGCTCGCGTTTCAACTTCACCGCCCGGTGGTCCTTCATCAACTCAATACCCTCAAGAGGTTCAACCGCTCTGATCAAACACGCCGTCGGAACATCCACATCATCGGCGACCACATTCAAACAGAAGTGCATCCCATAAGTGAAATAGACATACGTATGCCCCCCTTCCAGATACATACTCTCATTGCGTTCCGTCCGACGTCCGCCAAAGGTGTGCGCAGCCTTATCCACAATCCCAAGATACGCTTCCGTTTCAACGATGACACCCGATAAACGCTGCCCGCTCGGCAGGATACGAACCAATGTGCGGCCCAACAGATCCCTCCCCAAAGCCAGCACATCACGGCGAAAAAAAGATCGCTTCAGCCTAGCCATGACCACCCATCAGCTCGGCGTGTCGCTCGACATCGCCACATCCGGAATCGCCCCACCTGCCGAACCGGATGCCCTTCCCTGCTTTACCCTCGCCACGTCACTCGTAGGCTGCCACCACGCCCGTGGTAACCATCCGACAATGACAAGCGATAACTGTGTGATTGCAAATCCCAGAATCCAGAAGCGCGTCCCTTCGGTGAATCCATACGAATGAAGCCCGACGCCAAGCTCATTCACACCGAACCAGGACCAGGTTGTCACGATATTCCCAAATACCGAAAGTACAGCCATTCCGCGCGCCTTAATCATGCCACCCCAGCGCGCATGAATCACCAATGCAACCCATAAGACAATAATCAACGCACCGTTTTCCTTTGTATCCCATCCCCAGAATCGGCCCCATGAATCCTCCGCCCACAATCCGCCCAACACCGTCCCCACAAAGCTCAGCAACATCGCGAAGCACAACACCCCATACATCATCCGTGCCAGCATTTGCTCTGTATCCTTCGTAAATGATGGCCGAACCTTGCGACTCAGAATCAAAGCTCCAAACCCGATCAACAACAATCCCGCAATCACCAGTGACCACCCAATCGTATCACCGGCCCCCGTTCCGGTTGATACCCTGAATATGCCAATGCCAAGCGACGCCAGGCCCAACGCCGGAAACGCCAGATGATTCCCGCGCAACAAATACGCCGCGCCCAACGCCCCCGCAAAAAACGTCGCTGTATAACCAAACGTCACCGTGGTCACATGCGTCGCCAGCCAGAAGGGCGTATCCAATACCGCCTGCGGCATCTTGAAGGTATCGCCCTCGTCCAATACCAAATAATTGGCAATCAACAACGTTAAAAATCCGATGACACCAACCGATGCGCTTCCGATCCCGTTCTTAAAGACACGTTCCAGAATTAACCCCACCATCACGGCGCCCCACCCCACGAAAATCGCCGTCCCGTACAACGTAATGATCGGCGGATAACCGGAAATATAAATTCGCAACGTCAGCGTTGCCGTATGCGTCACAAACACAAACACCAACAACCAAAACGCTCCACGCTTGAACGGTCCCGACCAACCCATCCAAGAAAACACCGCCAGCAAAAATGCAATCAAATAGAGTGCAGGCAGACGCGTAAACGAAAACGGCGAAAAGTGGTTGTAAAACAACTCAAAGCCCAATTGCCCCGCCTTACCACTCAGCTTGGCATTGGTCGATTCAACCGTCAGCCTTTGCAGTCTTTCCAGCGCAATATTAAAGGCATGAACGTTGCCATCCTTACGGGCCGTCAAAAGACTGACCATCGCATCCCCAAATGCTCCCAAACTCGCGTTCTCCAACACCAACGGACCATACTTTGAGTTGATCGCTTCAAGCTCGGCCTCCGCGGCCCTGCGAGCCTCACTGCCGGCAGGTGACTGTTCCAACACCTGGCGAAGCGGTTCCGACTCACGATATAGCTCCCCACTCACCACCCCAAGCCCACTCTTCAACGCCGCCACATCCGCCTGTGTAATACTCCTGAATGGGCCGACGCCTTCAGGAATGACCGAGAGAATCGGATCCTCCCGCGCATTGGCCAATGCGCGTTCGATTTGATCAATATATGAACGCAAACGCGTAATTGTCGCCTTACCGTCTGTTCTGGATTGAATAACAAACTCGTTGACCAGATGCTGATAAATTCGAACCTTTTCCCCGAGATTGACTGCCGCAACCTCATAGGTTTCCAACTCGGTATCAATCGACTTGAGATAGCCCTCATCACCTTCGTCCTGGTTTGCCCGCTCCTCGTAACCTCTGGCCGTCTTCCGATCCTCTTTGATTCGACGTTTGTGTTGAGCCGTCTGACCGATGTCGTACAGCTTTAGCAACGCATCGCGATGATTCCGCATGAAATCCTCAAAGGAATACAAATGGTCCGGCTGTACCTCAATCCCCAGTCGACGAATCAAACCCGCATGCCGTTCCTTGAACACGCGATATCGCCGGGCATGCGGTACATCGCTAATCACGTCCAACAACCATTTGATCGCAGGTCGACGATTGCCCTGCAAATCCTTAAATGTCTCACGTTCCGAAATCAAACGCAACGCGCTGCGCGCCAAAGTGTCATAAGGCTTTACCCGGCCCTTGAACATCACAGGCAGTTTGCCAAACGCCTGATCTCGCATGACCCCGGGATCGTCCTTCGGCGTCTTCATCGCAGACACCAGAATCAATGCCCCCAACAAAACCACAATCGCAGGAAAGATCTTTTCTAAGTTCTTCATGACTTGGCCCTCCGCTTGAGATATCCAACAAGCGTCACCAGAAAATGTCCCGCCATTGCCACACCCACAATCATGCATCCGATATAAGGAATGATCCAACCGTTATTCTGCACCACCAGCAATACCGTGCCCGGCCTGCCATCGAACGAAGCCATCGTCTGGTGTTGATAAAAAGTCTCCTTCGTCGGCTTCATCCGATAAGGATTGTTCATCGAGATAATCACTTCCTTCTCAAATTTATCCAGTTCCCCCTTATCCCTCGTCGGATCCCGCAAAATAATATCACTCTGAAAATTACGCGGCGTACTCGTGCCAACATAAGTATCCGAGTGAATTTTCCGAAGATACATCTCATACGGTCGCCAGATCCGACGACACCTCACCTGCATCGAATACAGTTTTCCATCCACGCGAATGTAGTCAAAACCATCCATCGTGTGCGAATTGAAATCCTTGTAAAACGCCAGACTCATCGCATACAAGCCAAGCGATTCATCCGAACCCTTCTTTTTCAACCTAACGTTCAACCCCGTCACATCCTGCCCCTGCCCACGCTCCGTCCCCGACACCTCTCGACGCTCCTTGATCCGAAATTGTCGCCCCAGTCCCTTCATCCCCTCCTCCGGATTATTCAAATCCAGCTCAGCCAATTCCTGCCGACGCTTATCATCCTTTAACATCAATCCCCGCTGCACAATCAACTGACGCGTCTCCGCAATGCGCTGGTCCGCCACGGCCTTGTCTTCTTGGCGATCATACTGCGCTCGCAAATCCTTCAACGCTCCGATATTTTCCTCCCATCGCTCAATCTGCTTCTCTACGAGTTCAATGCGTTCCTTGGTCGATGCAATCACACGACGATTCTGACTCCGATCAATCGCCGGAAACTTCGTGTGCTTCATGTACTTCAGAATCTCAATCTCAAACGGCAAATCCTCATGCGTTAGGACACGCCCCTTCGTCTTCAACATCGCATGGGAGAAGATCACCTCGCGCCGTTTGCCCGGCTCACTCAAATCCGTGATCACCAGTTCGCTCGCCTGAGTGTCGTCCACAATGCTCGTCTTCTCACCTTCGCGAATCAACATGCGACCCTCAGTCGCCGTCGCATAAATCAACTCGCTTACCAGCATCAAAATAATCCCCCCGTGCAACAATACAATCCCCGCACGCTTGCGGAAGATCATCCAGCAACCCGCGAAAAGAATGCCGCCGCTGATTACCCCCTGAATCAATCGCCACATAATCCCCCAGACGTAATAATCCTGAGATGCAAGCGTCTCCGGTGAGAATGCACCGTCAATGATAAACCACGTCACCACCGATCCGATCGCGATGATCACCAACCCGATCAGCAAATCCGTCCCCCGCGCCTTCGCCTTGAATCGCACGGTATGGGCCGCCAGCAAATTCACCAGCAAAACCGTACCAATCAACCAACCGCCAGGATAAAAAATCCCACCCGGCACGCCCCACTCCCGTGGAAAAAACACCTTAAACTCCAGCCAGAACACCCACTTCCGGAACATCTGATCCACCACCGTCCACACGCCCTTCTCTATCTGGGCCACCGACCCGGCCAAAACCAAAACGATCGCAAACGCAAATACCGTCACGGTGATCCGCAACGATGCAAGCGGCTTCAACACAGCTTTCACCTGCGTCCATACCACATGCTCTCCCCCCGGACCAACATCCTTCGACAAATCAACAACGTCCGCCGCCTCACTCCCACCGCCCACCGGCTCTTGATCAGATGGTTTGTCTATGACGCTATCCATCGGTCGGTATCCTTCTATCACTTCTTAAACTTGATCGACGCCACCAGCTTCCTAAACGCGTCAACCTGCTTGTCTACTAGTTCCGTGTCGCCGATCATCTTGATAAACCACGTAAAACTCCCACGCTCCACAATCACGCCCACCACACGCTGCGGCCCTGCATCGTCCGTCGCCGGCCCCGACCAGTCAATGTACTGTCCCGTCGTATCATCCACCTGAATCGGCTTAAGCGCCTTCTCCACCTCGTCACGCCCAATCTTGGGCAATTTCACATTCACACGCCAGATATTCGCATTCGCGACGGCGCCACCACCCGTCCCTTTCAACGGCGTGATTTTGATCATCACGCTCTTATCGCCATCCTTCAATTCATAACCATAAAGACGCGTATTCGTCGAATCCGATCCACTGTTCTTCCAACCTTCAGGAGCGGTATGCGTAAGTTCCGGTCGATCCCCCGTCACATCGGGCTTCGCAAGATGCTTCGGCGGACGACCACTATTGCCAATGCCCCCGTGCACATTCGGATGCCCTGACGGAAAACGCCCCCTCCCCATTCCACCCACTTGCCCACCCGGCCCCGTAAAATCACAAACATATCGCGCCATCCCCCCATCCAGATTGATCTCCACAAAATGAGGTATGTCCTCCCGGTTTATCTTCCCAAGCCCAACCTGACCACGCCAACGATTGACATCACCCAGAATCAGAATGCGCTGCCTCAGGTTCGATGTAATCGTCATTTCAAGTTCTTCATCCCCTTCGCCAAACACAAATGTGGTCTCCCTGGGGAACGCCGATTCCTTTCCACGTTCCTTATCCTCTTTCCATCCCTCCGGAACCGAATAATGCGGATGTGGCACGCCTCCATGCGCCTCTGATGAATCGATAAAGAAAGACTTCACCACAAAACGAAAGGCATCCACGTGCTTTGCGATGCGATCCGCCCGCCCCATCAATTTGATGAACCACAACTGATGCCCATCCGGCACGATCGCCGCCAGCACACGCTGATGCTTTTCACTTTTCGAATCAAACGTATCAGCCGCCGTCGGGTTGTAAGTATCCACATACGTCGTTACCTCCCCCTGATCCCCACACCCCCCTGCCAACATCAACCCAACCATACAAATCACACCCGCCAGATATCGCACCGCCCCGCTACCAACCCACCCAACACTCACTTTCTGAGAGTTTGATGAGGAAATGCCACCCGTATTGTCCCGAAGAATCATCATCATATTCATATACTTCGTACGCGATTCAAATGGCGAGGCTATAGCCATGTTTCGTGTTATAATAAACCTGCCCGGACACAGGACGGCTCAAACCGTAGGCTTGTCAAAGATACGTTGCAAAGCGTCCCGAGAGCTTTAACCTGCAGCATCAACTCGTACGCCTGCGTATGTATTTTACCCGCCTGATCCCGCATAGCGAAAACCCCCCAAATTTTCAATGACACGGCTCAATGCCTGCGTGCCCTCCCTGCCAAATCCGGCCGTCTCCAGCGAACGAAGGAAATCCGCAACCAGATGCGTCCCTGGTAGCGGCAATCCCAGCGATTTCGCCTCGTCATGCACGATATTCAAATCCTTATTCAGCAGTTCCACCATGAATCCCGGATTCATATCCCCAGTGGCGATCTGGGGTCCAAGATTGGCCAGTGACCAACTCCCTCCCGCCCCCGCCGTCGTTACCGACAACATCTTCTCAAGATTAAGCCCCTCCCGCACAGCTAACGCCATCGCTTCACAAGTCCCCAACAAATTCAAAGCGCAAAGTATCTGATTACAGGCCTTGGTGGCCTGCCCCGCGCCTGACGGCCCGCAATATGTGATTGTTTTCCCCACTGCCTCAAAAACCGATTTGCACCGATCAAAGACCTCCTCCTTCCCCCCTACCATCACCGAAAGCGTCCCCGCCATGGCGCCGACATCCCCACCGGAAACCGGCGCGTCCAGCAACTCTATTCCGTCCGAAGCCAGCCTACCCGCGAAATCACGCGTTGCCTCGGGGTTGATTGTTGAATTGTCAATAATCACCAGTTCCGCGGTATCACCCGGATTCCCTTTCAAAATGCCATCCCGCCCAAAGATCACATCCTCCACATCAGGTGTGTCCGTCACGTTGATACAAACAGCCTCCACCACCTCAGCCACCTCAGCAGGCGATCCCGCCCAACGCGCGCCATGCTCCCGCAATCTCGATGCCTTTGACTCCGTCCTGTTCCACACCGTCACATCAAACCCAGCCTTCACGAGATTACCCGCCATCGCCTCCCCCATAATCCCTAACCCAACGTATCCGATTCGCTTCATCATTCAATTCCATTCGTTGCGCTCAAGTGTTAGTCTCGCCGATACTCAAGAACTTCCACTCTGATACTCCCGGTAGATGTCTGCTTCGACAGGACTTGCTCCAAAATATGGATACCGCCAGATTCGGATGCATCTAAATCATCTGACGCGGTTCGACCAGTATATTCAACTCCGATCAACCCGGGCGCATTTCCGGCCTCAAACGTCCCGGTCATCTCATCCATCCCAAGCCCTCTCAACCCATTCATCGTCGCCATCTTCAGTAACACGCGCGCATCAGTCGCATCCCGCTGATACAGAAACCGCATCTCATCCAGAATACTCAGCGACCCATGACAAATAATCGAATCCGTCCCCAACGCCACGTTCACACCCGCATCCATCATCGCCAGGTAACGGTGACCTTTGTGCCCGAAGTATTGCGACGCCCGCGGACAGTAAGCCACCGTCGCATCATGCGTGGCCAATAGCGCAATCTCCTCATCCGACACATAATTGCAATGGGCCAGCAACATCCCCCGTCCCCCGTAATCTCCCTCCTCCTCAAAAACGCGATCAAACAACCACGCGACAGGATGTAATCCCTCCGAATACTCCCCGGCGATCAGATCCTGCCATACGTTTAATTCCACCAGCAACTCCTTAAATGAACCTGATCCCTTTGCCACAAACTCCAACTCCTCACGCGTTTCAGCCAGATGCGTGCAAATCGGTAACCCACGCTCCGCCGCCAGCCTCCCCGCGCGCCGATACAACGCCCGCCCTGCTGAATAAGGCGCATGCGGCTGATAACTGATACGCTTCCCATATCCCTCCTCCAATAAATCCGACCATCCCCCCAACGCCTCCTCCACACGCTCCCGCGTACATTCATCATCCAGAATCCCAAACACCTCAGCAAAACTAACGCCCCCTACCGCCCCCCTGCCGCCC